>JAEYNH010000211.1 GCA_023412655.1 Pseudomonadota bacterium
CGCGACGCCCTACGCCCGCGAGGCGGGTTCGATGAAATGGACGCCAGCCCAAGGCGTGGGCGCGCCCGACTTGCTGATCGCCGCCGCGTTCGCCCTCTGGCCGCTGGTCCTGCTGCCGCCGCCCGCGGCGGTCGCCGGGCTCCTTGCCGCCGCCCTCTGCGCCCTGGCGGTCACCCTGCTCGCGCGCCGGACCGTGGGCGGACACACCGGGGACGTCCTGGGCGCCGTCGAGCAGATCGCCTTCACCGGCTTCCTGTTGGGAGTCTTGGGCGCGACATGAGACTGATCGTCGGACCGGAGCGCCACTGGGCCTCCGCCAGTCAGCTCGCGCCGACCGCCGACGTCCTGCTGCTGCGGTCGCCCGGCGCGGATCCCGCGACGCTTGAGGCGCAGGGTAGCCTCACGGTTTGCTTCAACGACATCGCCGAACCCCGGGCCGGCTTGGTGGCGCCGGATGCCACGGCCGTCGGCCAGATCCTCGCCTTCGGGCGCGCCAGGCCCGAAGTCGCCGTGCTGTGCTTCGCCGGCGTCAGCCGCTCGACCGCGGCCGCCTACGCCCTGGCGTGCCAGGCCACGGAAGCCGGCCGGGAGATGGGCCTGGCCCAGGCGCTCCGGCGGTTGTCGCCGGCGGCCACGCCCAATCCGCTGGTCGTGAGCCTGGCCGACGACGCGCTGGGGCGGCAGGGCCGGATGGTCGCGGCGATCGAGGCGATCGGCCGGGGCGCCGAGGCGTTCGAGGGGCCGGTTTTCGTCTGGGAGCTTACACCTCCCGCTGCGGGAAATTGACCGGCGGCCCGGACAGGCGTAGCTGCGGTTCTGCGTCAGGTTCCCCGCAAGGGGATCAAAAGGGAACGGGGTTCGACGCCCCGGCTGCCCTCGCAACTGTAAGCGGCGAGCCCGCGCGTCACATGCCACTGGCCATCTTCGGAAGGCTGGGAAGGCGGCGCGCACCGGCCGTGACCCGTGAGCCAGGAGACCTGCCTGACGCGGTCGTCCTTCGACCGGCCGAGGTGCGCCGGGAGAGCGGGATCCCCCGAGAGGCGACGTTGGAGCGGTCGCGCGCGCGGCCGATGACGGCGTGCGCCTGCGCGTCGTCCCCGCGCGCCTGTTTGGGGATATTAGGATGCGGACTTTCCTGTTTCTGACCACGGCTCTGGCGCTCGCGCCCGTCGCCGCCTTCGCCGAGGCCGACCAGCAGGCGCCGAGCCCCGACGTGGCCGCCGGACGAGCCGCCACGGGGCTTGCGGAAGTGGTCGTCACGGCCAACCGCTCGGCCCAGCCGATCGAGCGGGTTGGGTCGTCCGTGACGGTGCTGACCGAGACGGCCATCGCGCGCAGCCAGGCGATCGCCGCGGCGGACCTCTTGGCCCGCACGCCGGGCGTCAGCTTCACCCGCAACGGCGGGCCGGGCACGACCACCAGCCTGAACATCCGGGGAGCGGAAAGCCAGCACACGGTCGTGCTGGTCGATGGGGTGAAGCTCAACGACCCGTCCTCCACCCAGGGCGGCTTCAACGCCGGCAACCTGCTGATCGGGGACGTCGCCCGGATCGAGGTGCTGCGCGGCGCCCAGTCGACGCTGTGGGGCAGCCAGGCGATCGGCGGGGTGGTGAATATCGTCACCCGCGAACCCGAAGCGCCGTTTGAGAGCTCGCTGGACGTGGAAGGCGGGTCGCGGGACACGGCCTATCTCCGCGCCGGCGTCGGCGGAGCCTCGGACCGCGTGGTCTGGCGCGCGGCCGGCGGATATTACGCCACCGACGGCTTCTCGGCCTATGCGCCCGGTTCCGAGGCGGACGGCTACATCAATGCGGGCGGTTCGGGCCGGGTCCGGGTGATGCTGACGGACGACGTTTCGGCCGAGGCGCGCTCGGTCTATTCGCGCGGCCGCAACGACTTCGACGCCTTCAACGGCGACTCCGCCGAGTTCGGCCGCACCGAGGAACTGGTGGTCTATGCCGGGCTGAACGCGGCGATGCTCGAAGGGCGGCTGCAGCATCGCCTGGCCTTCGGCTACACCGAGACCGACCGCGAGAACATCAATCCCGTGCGCGTGGCGGTCCCGCTGACCTTCGATGCGGCCGGCAAGAACCGCCGATGGGAGTACCAGGGCGTGCTGGCGATCACCGGGCGCTGGACCGCCACCTTCGGCGCCGAGCGCGAAGCCGCGCGGATGCGGACGCGCTCGCCCACCGCGTCCAACCCGGACCCGGCGTTCGTGCGTGGCGAGGCGCGGATCGACGGGCTCTACGCCCAGGTCCAGGGCGAGATCGTGGACGGCCTGACCCTGACGGGCGGGCTGCGGCGCGACGATCACGAGACCTTCGGCGGCCATACGGTAGGGCAGGCGGCAGTCGCCTGGGCGCTGAACGACGGCGCGACGGTGCTGCGGGCTAGCTGGGGGCAGGGCTTCCGGGCGCCAGGCGCCTACGAGCTCTACAGCGAATACGGGAACACCGAGCTGTCGCCGGAAAGCGTCGACAGCTGGGACGCCGGCGTCGCGCAACGGCTGCTGGACGGCCGAGCGCGGGTTTCGGCCACCTGGTTCCAGCGCGAGGCCGACGACGAGATCCGGTTTAACAGCTGCACGTCCACAGCCGACCCACTGTGCAGCGTGAACGGCGTGGGCCGGTTCGGCTACTACAGCAATCTCCTGAAGACGAAGGCCCGGGGCCTCGAGCTTGTGGGCGAGGCCTCGCCGGCGGACGGCCTTACGCTGTCGGGCAACTACACCTGGACGGACGCCGAGAACGCCTCGGGCGCCAACGCCGGCCGACAACTCCCGCGGCGGCCCGAGCACATGTGGAATCTGGAAGTCGCCTATCGCTGGCCGAATGGGCTGGAGACCTCGGCGGCGGTCCGCCACGTGGGCAAGACCTTCAACAACGACGCCAACACGGTGTCGCTGAAGGCCTACACCGTGGCCGATGCGCGGGTGTCCTACCCGCTCAATGACCGGCTCGAGCTGTTCGGTCGCGTGGAGAACCTGACCGACGAAGAGTACCAGACCATCCTGAACTACGGCGCGGCGGGCCGTGGGGTCTTCGCCGGCCTGCGCGCGCGGTTCTGACGTTTACTTCGGCGCAGGCTGGGGCGCTGTCGCCGCCACCGGCCCGCTGCCGTCGACGGGTGTGCTGGCGGCCGTCGCAGCCTGCTGCGCCTGTTGCTGCAGCTGGGCGTCGGGGACGAGCTCCGGCGGCGCTTCCGTTGTCACCTCGGCGGTGGCGGTGCCGGTGTCCGCCTCCGCAGTCCGCGTGTCGCTGCAGGCGGCGGCGACCAGCATCGTCGCGACGAGCGCTAGGGGCGCGAACGGCATGTTTCGCATGGGATCCTTCCTCGTTACTGCGGTCATAGACGGCTGCGGCCGTGCAAGGGTTCCGACATGCGCTTGCAGCGTTGAGCTGTAACGGGGCCAGAACCGTTTCGTACTGTGGTGACGCCGTCGCTGCGCCTGAGATAGACGCCAGGCAAAGGCCGCGCCCTCCCGCGCGGCCCGCCATCGGGCGGCGCAGAGCCTCCAACCCGCGCCGCCCGAGCTCATAGGGAAAGGGGCCAACGTTGAGATCGATTTCCGGGGGATTGATCCTCAGCGCCATCGCCAGTGTGGTGCTCGCGCAGCCCCCGGCGCCGTCCGCGGCGCAGCGGCCGATCGACCCGGCGACGGTCCGCGACCTAGCGCCCGCGCGGGCCTACAAGCCGCCAGGGGGGATCGCCTACCGCACCGACGACTTCTTCAGCGAGAACGTGCGCCTGACCGCCCAGTGGTTCTACGCCCGGGAGAATGAGGGCAAGACCCTGCCTACGGTCATCATCGCCCACGGCTGGGGCGGCACGGCCGCCAACTTCCGCGCCGACGCCGTCGACTTGGCCCACGCCGGTTACCTCGTCCTGCTGTTCGACTACCGCGGCTGGGGCGACAGCGACGGGCGCATGGTGCTGACCGGCGCCAAGCCCGCGCTGGGCGCAACGACCGCCGAAGTGAAAGAACTGCGAGGCTACATCGATCCCTGGGAGCAGAACGAGGACTGGTTCAACGCCATCAGCTACGCGGTCACCCAGCCGATGGTCGACAAGGCGCGGATCGGAATCCGCGGTTCCAGCTACTCGGGCGGGCACGTCGTCTACGTCGCCGCCCATGAGCCCCGCGTGAAGGCGGTGGTCAGCCAGGTCAGCAGCCTTGACTCCCGGCCAGCCGGTCCGACCGCGGACCAGCAGCTCGCCGCGGCCAACGCCCAAGCGAGCGCCATCGCCACTGGCCAAGCGCAGTACCCGCCGGAGCGGGCGCGGGTGGTCGGCAATCTGGTGGGCGCGCCCGTAGGCAACAAGACGACCCGCTGGGCGCCCATCGAGCACGCCGGCCGGGTGACGCAACCCGTGCTCTTCGTTCTGGCCGAGAAGGAGGAGCTGTTCTCCAACACGCCGAACGGCATCCTGGCCTGCGAGCGGGTGAAGGGACCCCGCAAGATGCTGATGGTGCCGAACATCCCGCACTACGGCATCTATGGCGCGGAGCGGGACCTGGCGATCAAGGCGGCGATCGACTGGTTCGACCGCCACCTCAAGCCGCCGGGTGTGGCGACGCGGATTCCGGTCGACGCCGCCGCGCCGCAGCGGGGGGCCTGCGATGCGCCGTTCGTGCGCCCCCCGGGGGTCGCCGCCCCCCGGCGCCTGCCTTAGCCGGCAAGCGCCAGCAAAAGGAACGCGGCGCCGGAAGCGGCGACGCCTCCGGCCGCCAGCCGGACCAGCATGGCGCGCCGCGCGACCAGCCAGCGCGCACCCAGCAGGACCGCGGTCGCGACGGCCGACTGCACCAGGACAAGGCCGGCCAGATAGGCCCAGACGGCGCCGTCTTCCCCGCCGATCATGCTCTCGGCCAGGGCGTAGCCGTGAACTGCGCCAGCGGCGCCGAACAGGACCGTGGCGACCGAAAGCGGCGTCGTCGGGCGCAGGGCGGCCGTCAGGCCGATGGCCAACACCGAAAGCGCGACGAGCACCTCGACAAACGGAAGGTCCAGCCGCGCGAGGTGGAGCAGGCAGCCGACAGCCATTGTCGTCAGATACACCAGCGGGAGTGCCAGCCCTCGCCGGAAGCCGGCGGCCAGCAGGCCGACGCCGACCAGCACCGCCAGGTGGTCGAGCCCTAGGATCGGGTGGGCCAATCCTGTGAGAAAGCCTTCCGCTGGCGTGGCGGGCTGGGCGCCGTCCATCGCGTGATGGGCGAGGGCGGGGCCGGCGGCGAGCGCCGACAGCGTCGCTGCGCCGGCTAGGCTGGGAAGTGCGCGCAGCGCGCGGATGAAGGTCGAAAGGGACACGCAAGGTCCTCCGTCAGAACGTCCAACACCTGACGGAGAGCGTCCGCTCACGGCCGGGCCGCAAGCGGTCGACGGCCGGCGGCGCAGGACGCACAAATGCGTCCGACCGGCCGGTCGATGCGGCTCCCCGCCGCTCGTCGTCGCTCAGACGGAGCACCGCGCCTGGACCATCCCCTGGACCCGGGCAAGAGCGACCCGCGCCGGCCGGTCTCCTGGCTTGCGGATCGAGGCGTGATGCGCGGCCTTCCCGGGCGGACCCAGTGACTGCAATCCGACGGTCAGGACCGCCGGACCACGATGCGCATCACGCTAGCCGCTCACAGTTGCAGGGACAGCCTCGGACCTGGAGCGCAAGCTCCTCACCGATGTTCCCGTAGAGCCCTCGCGGGCGCCGGCGCGATGTCGGGGCGCCGCGAGGACGCCCCGGAAACGGCATAGCCGCAATCGGCTCCGAGCCCAAGCCGCATGGCTGTCGAAGAGGTGCGCGCCTCACCTTCGGTGATGTTGCGCCGCGGAAACTTGCGGCCTAGTACTGGCCTGCGCGTCCCGAGGGGGAAGCCGGTGCAACTCCGGCGCGGTCGCGCCACTGTGATCGATGCGGTCCGCCGCTATCGAAAGTCAGACCTCCTTCGGGACTTCATTCACCACTCGACGGGACGCGAAAATCCCGAGGAGGTCCCATGGCTCTGCGAGCCGCAGCGGTCGCATCCGCCCGCACCCCGAATCCGTCATCCAGCCGACCGAGGCGCCGGCAGCGATTTTGGCGAGGCTGTAACGTGTAACGGTCCACGGCGATGCTTCAACCGTAACGTACTTTCGAAAATGGACGCGGCCGACAGGGTGCCGCGCCAACGAAAGGTCTGGGGGACAATTCCAATGATTCATCGCTCTTCGCGGGCGGCGCTGCTGTGCGCCTCCGCCATCGCCACGGCGGCGCCCTTCATCGCCACGCAGGCGTTCGCGCAGGCCGCCGCGCCGAACACCGTCTCAGAGCTGGAGGTCGTCGGGACCAGCATCGAGGAAACCCTGCCGCAGGTGCTCAGCCGTTACGGCAGCTCGCTCGAGGTGGTCACGGCCGAAGAGATCAAGGCTAACGCCATCGTCGACGCCAACCAGGCGCTGGAACTGCTTGTGCCCGGCGCCTTCGTGGCCACCCAGGCGGGTCCGTTCAGCTACGTCAACATCTCGATCCAGGGCTCGCGCACCAGCGATGTTCTCTGGACGGTGGACGGCGTGCGCATCAACAACCGCCTCTATAATTCCACGAGCCCCGCCGACACCCTGCCGGCTGCCATGATCGAGCGGATGGAGGTGCTCAAGGGCGGCCAGGGCCTGTTCTACGGAACCTCGGCCGTCGCCGGCGTCATCAACATCGTCACGCGAAGCTTCTCCGACGAGCCGGGCGCGGAGATCAGCATCGGCGGCGACAGCTTCCGCGGCTTCCACGCCAACGGCTATGTGCGCGGCAGCTTCGGCGGCCACAAGCTGGTGGCCTGGATATCGAAGGACGAGACCGACGGCTACGAGATCTACACCGACTACCAGCCGAACACGACGAACCGTCGGCGCAGCTACGACGTCAACAGCTATGGCCTGAAGTACGGCTACGACTTCGCCGAGGACCTGAAGTTCCAGGCCTCCTACATCCACACCATCGCCAACCTGGACTACCCGAGCGTCTCGGGGAACTCGGTCAACGACCGTGACGAGGACATCGTCTCCGCGCGCCTGGACTACACCCCGTCCGACGCGTTCAAGTTCTTCCTCAAGTCCTACTATCACTCGTGGGATACGGACTATTACACCAAGCCGAATCCCTCGAAGTACTGGGGCTACAAGGACTTCGGTGTGAACGGGCTGGCGCAGCTCAACCTGCACAAGGGCGTCGAGTATAACGTCGGATACGACTTCCAGAACTACAAAGGCCGCGACGACGTCCTGCTGATCGCGGGCGAGACCGAGCAGGTGCACGCCGTCTTCGCCCAGGCGCGGACGACCGACGACCTGTCGACGCGCGCGCGCTTCGCGGCGGGCGTCCGGACAACCAAGACAGGCGGCGACACCAACACGGTGTGGAACGTCTCGGGCGTCTTCGACATCACCGACAACCTCTACATCCGGGGCATCGGCGGCACCTCGTTCCTGCTCCCCGACACCCAGCAGCTCTACGGCGTCGACCCGTGCTGCGCCCTGGGCAATCCGGACCTGGAGCCGGAGACGAGCACCAACCTGAACCTCACCCTGGGCGGCTACTTCAACGTCGGCCCCCGTCCGGTGACCTGGGAACTCGCGGGCTGGCGACGCAAGGTCGAGAACCTGATCACGACCGACCGCAGCAATCCGCCGCCGGGGTATCCCGGGATCTTCGTCAACATCGAGGACGAGGTGAAGGTCGAGGGCTGGGAGATCATCGTCCGGGCGCCGCTCACCGAGGCGCTCAGCGTCGACGGCAGCTATAGCCACAGCAAGGAGCACGCCCGCGGCACGTCCGTGCAGATCGCCGGCCGGCCGAAGGAGAACGCCAAGTTCGGCGTCTCCTACTCGCCGCCGGACCTGCCCTTCGGCGTCAACCTGGCCGCCAAATGGGTCGGCCAGACCGAGCAGAACGTCACCGGCTTCGGCGTGCAGCAGTATGGCGACTATGTCGTGGTGAACCTCTCCGGACATCTGTTCATCGGCGACGACCGCAAGACCCGGCTCACCGTCCGGGTGGAGAACCTGCTGGACGAGGACTACGCCACGAGCGTGACCTCCGCGGTGCGGACCGGCACGACCACGCGGTTCCTCTACAAGCGCCTGGGCCCGCCGCAGATGGTCTACTTCAACCTGAGCCGGACCTTCTGATGCGCGGACATCCGATTACGCGCGCGATCCTGGTGCTCCACCGCTACCTCGGGGTGGCGGTGGGGCTGCTCATGACCATCTGGTGCCTGTCCGGCTTCGTCATGATGTACCAGGCCTATCCGACGCTCACCAACGAGGAGCGCCTCTCGGGGCTCGAGCCGCTCAATCTCGCCGCCTGCTGCGACGTGTCGAAGATACGGCTCTCGGACGACAAGCCGATCTCGGCCTTCCGGGTGGAGATGATGGGGCCCGACCCCGTGCTGCGTCTGTCGCCGGAACGCACCCGCGGCGCCCAGGCCGAGCGGCGCGGGCGGGGCGGCGGCGAAGCCTACAATCTGCGGACCGGCGAGCGCGTGCAGGCGCTCACCGACGCCCAGGTGTTCGACATCGCCCGTCGGCATGCGGTGAACACCGGCATCGCGGGCCAGCCTCGAAGCCTCGGCGTGGTCGACACCGACCAGTGGACGATCCAGACGGCCAGGCGCAACAAGCCGGTCCACCACTTCCGTTTCGACGATCCGAAGGCCACCGAGATCTATGTCTCAGGCTCGTCGGGCGAGGTGTTCCAGCAGACCACGCGCCGGGAGCGCGTGCTCGCTTGGCTGGGCGTGATCCCGCACTGGATCTACCCGACCGTGCTGCGCGAGAACGGCCCGCTGTGGACGCAGGTCGTCATCTGGACGTCGGTGGTGGGCACCTTCTTGACCGCGACCGGGCTTTATGTGGGCATCAGCCGCTTCAAGAAGCGCAAGAACGGCCGATGGTCGCCCTTCCGCGGCTGGTGGTACTGGCATCACATGATCGGCCTTGTGTTCGGCGTGCTCACGCTGACCTGGGTGTTCAGCGGTCTGATGACCATGAACCCTTGGGGCCTCCTGGAAGGCGCCCGCAGCCCTGTGAGCCGCCAGTTTGTCAGCACCGCCTCCTGGGGCGAGGTGCGGGCGTTTCTCGCGGCGGCGCCGGCGGCCGAGCTCCCCGGCGACCTGCGCCAGCTCAAGGCGACTCCGTTCGGCGACAGGCTGTTCATCTCGGCTATCGACGCCGACGGCGAAGCGGTCCGCCTCGATGCGGCTGGGCGCCGGGCGCCGTTGCGCGAAGCCGAGGTGGCGCGGCTTGTCCACGGCCTGGGCGTTCCGGTGGCCGAGTTCGCTTTGATGACCCGCGAGGACGAGTACCACTACAGCCATCACCGGCAGGTGGAGCTGCCGGTCTATCGCGCCATCCTTGGCGACGCGGATCGCACGCGGCTCTACATCAGCGCTCGCGACGGCAATCTGATCCGCGCCATGGGGCCCGAGGCGCGCCAGTCCCGCTGGGTGCGCAATGGCCTCCACGGCCTGGACTTTGCGGTGCTGCGATCGCGTCCGCTCTGGTACGTCGCCGTGGGGCTGCTGCTCGCCGGCGTCACCGCCGTCTGCATCACCGGCTTCTGGATGAGCCTCCAACGGGTCGGCCGCGACGCGTCCTCGGCGCGCAGCTGGCTCGGGCGGCTTGTCCGGTCACGCCCGGCGGCCGGAACCGCCGGAAAGCCAAGTCCGACAGCATAACGCAGCGGCGGTAACCCGCGTTGTAACAGCCACCCAACCGTTCGCTACTCCAGCGCTCGCGACGATTGCGGGACTTTCCGTTCCTCGCTCCCGTTCCCCCAATGACCGGTGCGAGTTCCTTCCGGCGGCGCGGAGCCTCCAACCCGCGCCGCCGGTCTTTTCGGCAACGAAGGGCCTGCCGCACCGCTTCAAAGCGGACTTTCGCTTCGCGGTCATAGCCAGCTCCCTGCGCCGCGAGCGGCGGCCGCGTCTGATCCCGTATAGGTGTCTACTGTGGCGCTGAACTGAATGACCGGTCCGGGTCGGAAGCGGACATTCGCGCTCTCACGAATAGCAGACGTTCACCCTACAGCATCGAGATCGCGACGATGAGCGCGAGCGCGACGAGCACAAGACCCCAGTCCCGCAGCCGGGTCCGGCGTCTGCGACGCGCGACGCGCTCGTAGGGGGTGAGCTCCTCGGGTTCGCGCCACCACATCACGCCTCTCCAGCGTCGGGGGTGAAGCAGTGGAGTTCGTGAAGCCCGGACTTCACCACCACCATCCCCACCGCACCGTGGGCGGCGGTGTCGCGGGCGCGTACGACCGCATAGCCGATCGCTTCTTCGCGGTCGGGCAGGAGCGCCTCTCCGCCGCCCGGGCAGGTCACCCGCCAGGCGCCGTCGAAATGATCGACGACGAACTTGCGGGTGCGGGTGTCAGGCCGAGGCGTGGGATGGAGACCGATCAGCGGCAGGTCGACGTGGCGGATCATGGATCAGGCCGCCTTGCGCAGGTCGCTACGGCGGGCGACATGCAGTTCGCGCCGCGCGCCGTGCAGGCAGCGCTCCACAACATAGCCGTGGTGAGCGAGTAGGGCATGGATCGGATCGGTTTCAGCTCCATGCGGCAGCGGGGACCTGAAGATCAGGGCGCCGCCGTCTCGGACGTGCGGACCACCGTCCAGGAGTTCAGACAGGTCGGACACATGACACGCGGGGCCGACGATCAGCGCGTCGGCCGGCTCGCGCGGACCGGCGCACCCCGGCTTGAGATAGCCCACGCGGTCGTAGCCGTGGCGGCAGAACCAGAGCAGCGCCGGCAGGCTCCCGTGGCCGGTCAAGCGGATCAAGCTGGACCGGTCGATGCCGGCGCGGCGCAGGAGCTCGGCGAAGGGGTCGGGGCGGAGGGCGATACTCGACATTGGGCCTATCCATCGACGCGGCGACCGCCGCTTGGCGCAGGCATAGTCGCGCCGGTGGGCCTAAGCGTTCGATGGGGAAGGCCGGGCGTAAGGGGGCGTCAAGGCGACGATCGAACCGCTTATGCCTTCGGCCTGGACGGCGCATGGCGCCCTTACGCCGAGCCCGCGTACGGATAGGCATGACCGTTATCCGCCCGCGCAAGCCGACCCTTCTTGTGGACGATGAGACCTGGGAGGCTCTGGAGGCCAAGGCCCAGTCGCGCGGCGAAACGGCCGATGAGACCCTCGCGTATGCGCTGGAGCAGTACCTGGAACGCGAGGGCTTCACGCCGGCCTGGGCGCTGGCGCCGCTGGACGTCCGCTTTCCGGTCATCCCATCCAGCGGTAGCCGACGCCGGGCTCGGTGAGGATCAGCGCCGGCTGCGACGGATCGGGCTCGATCTTCTGGCGAAGCTGTCCGACGAACACCCGCAGGTACTGCACGTCGTGCTCGTGCGCCGGCCCCCAGACCGCGGTCAGCAGCTGCTTGTGGGTGACGACCTTGCCGCCGCCTTTCACCAGTTGGGCCAGCAGGTCGTACTCGCGCGGCGACAAGCGGATCGCCTCGCCCGCCCGGGTCACCAATCGCTTGACCAGGTCCACGGTGAGATCGCCCGCGGTGACGACCGGCTCGGCGCCCTGGTCGCGCAGACGGTGCCGCAGGGCCACCCTCAGTCGGGCCAGCAGCTCGCCGACCCCGAACGGCTTCTCCACATAATCGTCGGCGCCAAGGTCCAGGGCGTCGATCTTCTCGGTTTCCTTGTCGCGGGCCGAGAGGATGATGATGGGCCCCTCGTAGAAGGCCCTCGCCTTCACCAGAGCGTCCTTGCCGTCCATGTCCGGCAGGCCGAGATCGAGAACAACGGCGTCCGGCGCCTTGCGGGCGATCTCCTTCAGGCCGTCGGCGGCGGTCTCGGCCCGGATCGGCTCGTAACCCGCGGCGTCCAGCGCGGGCGAGAGGAAGCGGTGGATCTGCGCCTCGTCGTCGACGACCAGGATGCGAGGACGGTAGTCGGTCATAGCAAGCCGCTCGGCGTGGCGCGTTCCTTCGGCAGGCTGATCAGGATGCGGGT
>JAEYNH010000174.1 GCA_023412655.1 Pseudomonadota bacterium
CGGGGGGGGGGGGGGGGGGGTGCTGCGGCCGGGGGCGGGGGCGCGGCCCCGCCCCGACCGCCGCGGCGGTGGCCGCCGACATCGCGGATGTGATGACCGGCGCCGTTCGACCGGTGTTCCAGGCCCCGGCGACGACCCTCCGGCCATTCGAGCCGGTGGATCCGTCGAAGAACCTCAGCCGCGCCTATCTGCGCTTCATGGTGAAGGACGAGCCGGGGGTGATCGCCGCGGTTTCGGAGACGTTGGCCGGGGCGGGCGTCTCGATCGAGAGCTTCCTGCAGAAGCCGGTGGAGAACGCCGCGGGGGTGCCGATCGTGCTGACCACCCACGCCGTGGCTGAATCCGTGCTCACCGCCGCCATCGAACGCATCGCTGGGCTGCCGGCGGTGCTGGAGACGCCCAGAATGTTACGGATCGCCCGCATCTGAGGCTGACGACGCCCGCGCCTTCGGCTAAGGCGCTTCGCCAAGACGCTGGAGACGCTACGGAATGAGTTCTGAACGGCTGGACCGCGGGCTGGTGCTGGACGCCGCCCGCGTGACCGAGATCGCCGCCATCGCGGCTTGGAAACTGGTGGGCCGCGGCGACGAGAAGGCTGCCGACCAGGCGGCGGTCGACGCCATGCGCACCGCCCTGAACGATCTCGACATCGACGGCGAGATCGTGATCGGCGAGGGCGAGCGGGACGAGGCGCCGATGCTCTACATCGGCGAGAAGGTCGGCAAGGGCAAAGGCGCTCGGATCGACATCGCCCTGGACCCGCTTGAAGGCACGACCCTGACGGCCAAGGCCATGGCCAACGCCCTGGCGGTGATGGCCTGGGCCCCGAAGGGCACCCTGCTGAACGCTCCGGACACCTACATGGACAAGATCGCCTGCGGCCCGGGCTACCCGGCCGGGGTGATCGACCTGGACAAGAGCCCGGCCGAGAACGTCCAGGCGCTGGCCAAGGCCAAGGGCGTGGCCGCCGAGGACATCACCGTCTGCGTGCTCGACCGGCCGCGGCACGCCGAGATCATCGCCTCGGTGCGTTCGGTGGGGGCGCGGGTTCACCTGATCACCGACGGCGACGTGGCCGGCGTGATGAACACCGCCGACCCCGAAACCGGCATCGACCTCTACATCGGCCAGGGCGGGGCGCCGGAAGGCGTGCTGGCCTGCGCCGCCCTGAAGTGCGTGGGCGGGCAGTTCCAGGGACGCCTGGTGTTCCGCAACGCCGACGAGCGGGCGCGCGCCGCGCGGGTCGGCATCACCGACTTCGACAAGAAGTACGACCTGCACGAAATGGTCCGGGCCGACGCGATCTTCGCCGCCACCGGCGTGACCAAGGGCGCGCTGCTGGATGGCGTCCGATTCTCGAACGGCCATGTGCACACCCACACCATCGTGATGGACAGCGCCACTCAGACCGTGCGCGAAGTGCGGATGAAGCGGCCGGTCTGACGACCGCTTCCGTCGCACCGTCCTGCGACCCTGCCGCCGCTGGCGACTCACTCGCCGGCGGCGGATAGTGCGTGCATGGCGGACGGCGGCGGACAGTTGGGCTACCTGGGCGTTTCCCGCTCGCTTTCGGGCCGGGCCTGGCGCGAGCGGCCGGCGTGCGCCGAACTGACGCGCCGCCACCAGCTCTCCCTCGGCCTCTCCGAGCCCCTGGCCCGGGCCCTGGCCGCCCGCGGCGTCACCGAGACCCAGGGCGGCGACTATCTCAATCCCACCCTGAAGGCCCTGTTCCCCGACCCCTCGGCCTTCGCCGACATGGACCGGGCGGCCGAGATCCTGGTGAGCGCTCTGGAGGCGAAGCGCCGGATCGTGGTCTTCGCCGACTATGACGTGGACGGCGCCTCCTCGGCGGCGTTGCTGGTGCGCTGGTTCCGGGCCATGGGCCAGGAGATCGCCATCTATGTCCCCGACCGCATCACCGAGGGCTACGGCCCTTCGCCCGCGGCGTTCCGGCGGCTGAAGGCCGAGGGCGCGGAGCTGGTGGTGACGGTGGATTGCGGAGCGGCGGCGCACGACGCCCTGGCCTGCGCCGCCGAGATCGGCCTGCCCGTGGTGGTCATCGATCACCACCTGATGCGTCCCGGCGAGGCCCCGAAGGTCGAGGCCCTGGTCAATCCGAACCGCCCCGACTGCCGCTCGGGGCAGGGGCATCTCGCCGCGGCCGGCGTCACCTTCGTGCTGCTGGCGGCCCTGAACCGCGAGGCGCGCCGGCGGGCCCTGGGGCCAGAACCGGATCTGCGGGCCTGGCTCGACCTCGCGGCCATGGGGGCGATCTGCGACGTCACCCGCCTGACCGGCTTCAACCGAGCCCTGACCGCCCAGGGGCTGAAGGTGATGTCCGGGTGGAGGAACCCGGGCCTGCAGGCGCTCATGCAGGTCGCCAAGGCCACCGGTGCGGCCTCGACCTTCCACGTGGGCTTCCTGCTCGGGCCGCGAATCAACGCCGGCGGCCGGATCGGGCGCTCGGACCTTGGGGCGCGGCTACTCTCCACCGACGATCCCGACGAGGCCGCGGCGCTGGCCGCCGAGCTGGACGCCCTGAACGCCTCGCGCAAGCAGGTGGAGGCCGAAGTGCTGGATGCGGCCGTCGCCTGGATCGAGACCCAGAGCAACGAGGCCGACGCGCCCTGCCTGCTGGTGGCCCAGGACGACTGGCATCCCGGCGTCATCGGCATCGTCGCCGGCCGGCTGCGCGAACGCTACCGCAAGCCCTGCATCGTTATCGGCATCGATCGGGCGGCCAATGTGGGCAGGGGCTCGGGCCGTTCACAGCCCGGCGTGAACCTCGGCCAGGCCGTGCAGGCGGCCTACGAGGCGGGCCTGCTGCTGGCGGGCGGCGGGCACGCCATGGCGGCAGGGCTGTCCGTTCGGCCCGAGGCGATTCCCGAGCTGCGGGCCTTCCTCTGCGAGCAACTGGCGGACGAGCAGGCGGTGGCCGCCGCCGAGGATGGGCTGGAGATCGACGCCCTGGTCACGGCGCGCGGCTGCGATCGGGGACTGTGGAGCGAATTCCAGCGCCTCGCGCCCTTTGGCCCGGGAAACCCCGAGCCGGTGTTCGCCGCCGCCGACGTGCGCGTCGAGCGGCCGATCGCCATGAAGGGCGGCCACGTGCGCTGCACCCTTACCGATGGCTCAGGCGGCAAGCTCAAGGCGGTGGCCTGGCGGATGGCCGACACCGAGGCCGGCAAACGGCTGCTGCAGGAGGGCGGCGCGGTGCATGTGGCGGGCCGGCTGAAGCCGGACGACTGGCAAGGCCGGGAGGGCGTCGAGCTGGAAATCGAGGACGTCGCAGACCCCCGCGCCGTGGGAGCTCCCTAGGGCCGCGGCGACTTTCCACAGGGGAAACTCACCCTTGGCCAAATTTCCCAATCGGGGCCTTGCGCGGCTAGGGGAGGGCGGATATACGACCGGCCTCGCGACCGCGGGCCCTTCGTCTATCGGTTAGGACGTCAGGTTTTCAACCTGAAAAGAGGGGTTCGATTCCCCTAGGGCCTGCCACGCGAGCTCCCCCAAAAGACGAGTATTTCCGTTTCGCGCGTCCTGCGCGAGCGATTCCCCATTGACGTGCTCGCGCTTACAAGAACAGTGTTATAGTTGGCCCGTCCGATGTTTCAGGGGAGATGGGGCCGAGGGGCGAATGGCTGTTTTCGATTTCGAGCAGGTGGATGCGCCGGCTCCGGTCCGCATCACCGGCCGCGTCAAGTGGTTCGACGCCGGCAAGGGTTATGGCTTCATCGTTCCCGACGATCCCGGTCAGACCGATCTGAAGGACGTGCTGCTGCACGTCACCAGCCTGCGCAGCGCAGGTCGCGAGCATTGCCTGGAAGGGTCGGTGATCATCTGCGACGTCGTGCGGCGGCCGAAGGGCTGGCAGGTGGCCGAGGTCCATTCGCTGGACGAAAGCACCGCCACGCCCGACCGGTCGCGGAGCGACGGGACCTCCCGCCGCGGTGATGGCCTAGGCGCCGGCGCGCGCCCTTCCAGGCGCATGCTGGAGGCCACGGGTCCGCTGGAGCAGGCCAAGGTGAAGTGGTTCAACCGCGCTAAGGGCTATGGCTTCGTGATCCGCGACAGCCAGCCCGGGGACATCTTCGTCCATATCGAGACCCTGCGGCGGGCCGGCATGGAGGATCTCCAGCCGGGTGACCATGTGATGGTGCGGTTCGCCGAGGGCCCTAAGGGGCTTGTTGTGGCCGAGATCGAAGGGTCTAGTCTGTCCTAGACGACCGCTTCGGAGCCTATCCCTTGGATCGAGGAAAGACCGGCCTGCGCCTGCTGCTGGCCGCAACCTTGCTGACTGCGACCGGCCTGGCGGGGCCCGCCCTGGCGCAGCTGCCGCGCCAGGACCCCGCCAACTGCAAGGGGCAGGCGGAACTCACCCCGCTGCAGCCCCTGTCGGTCATCACCTCCAAGGGCACGTTCCGCTTCATGGTGGAGCTGGCCGACAGCCCTCGGGAGCGTGAGTACGGCCTCATGTGCCGCAAAGCCCTGGCGGCGGACCGGGGCATGCTGTTCCACTTCCAGAAGCCGGCCTACCAGGCGTTCTGGATGCGCAACACCCTGATCCCGCTGGACATCATCTACATCGGCGCGGACGGACGGGTGGTCTCGATCGTGCGCAACGCCCGCCCGCTGGACGAGACGCCGCTGCCGTCCGCGGGGCCGGCCCAGTATGTGCTGGAACTGACGGCCGGCCGGGTGGCCCAGATCGGCCTGCTGCCGGGGGACAGGGTGCAGCACCGGGTGATCCCCGTTGGATGACGTGATCCCCGAGCCCCCCGCGGGGTTCGTCCGTTCCGAGCTGCGCGGACCCTTCTCGACGCACAATGGGCCCTATTTCCACCGGGTCGGTGGCGACGGCGACACGGTGGGCCAGGCGTTCTTCGCCCTGCCCAGGCACGCCAACGGCCTGGGCCTGGTGCATGGCGGCATGCTGAGCGCCTTCATGGACGGGCTGCTGGCCATGGCGGTCGGCCGGGGCACGGGCCAGGTGGCGATGACCATCCACCTATCGACCGACTTCCTGCACATGGCGCGGCTGGGCGAATGGGTGGTGGGCGAGGCCCGGATGACACGCGCGACGCGCGACATCGGCTTCGCCGAAGGCGTCGCGCGCTCCCGCGGGGTGGACGTGGTCCGCGCCTCGGGCGTGTTCAAGCTGATGGCGCGGCGCGATTAGGCGGGGCGGAAAGCCGCCCGGGCGCTGGTTGCGTTTGCGGAAAATTCGAAACGCCCATATTGCAGGGCCTCCGACGCGTCCGGGGCGTAGCGCAGCCTGGTAGCGCATCTGCTTTGGGAGCAGAGGGTCGCAGGTTCAAATCCTGCCGCCCCGACCAGCGTTGGGGCTGAGAGTTAGAGGATCTGGGATCAGAGCATGCTTGCGCGCATCTTCCGCCCCGCCAAGACCGCCATGCAGTCGGGGCGCGCCAAGACCACCGACTGGGTGCTCGAGTTCGAGCCGAAGGCCGCGCGCCGGCCCGACCCGCTGATGGGCTGGACCCAGACCACTGACACCGAGAGCAGCCAGGTGCGCCTGACGTTCGACAGCAAGGAAGACGCCGTGCGCTATGCCGAGCAGCACGGGATCGCCTTCCAGCTGGTGGACCCCAAGCCGGCCAAGCGCATCATCAAGGCCTATGCCGACAATTTCGCATTCGGCCGCAAGGTCCCCTGGACCCACTAGGCGGCCGCGCCAGGGAGAAGCTTTCGCGCCCGTAGCTCAGCTGGATAGAGCACGTGCCTTCTAAGCATGTGGTCGCAGGTTCGAATCCTGCCGGGCGCGCCATTTTTCGTATAGAGGGCGACGGCGTCCTCAACCGAAGCCTCGTTTACGGCGCAACCCGGGCTCGAGGGCTCAGCGGACCCAGCTGACCACGAGGAACAGGGCGGCCAGGAAGGTGACGAGGGCCGTGCCACCGGCGAGCAGGTTGGTGCCGAGGCTGTTCACCTTGCCGCCCATCATCTTCCGGTCGTTGGTCATGATGAGCATGAGCAGCAGGAGCGGGGGCACCGAGAAGCCCTGCACGATGCCGGACCAGACCAGCATCTTCATGGGATTGAAGCCGAGGCTGTTGACGATCACCGCAACAAGGGTGACGCTGGCGATCGCGCCGTAGAACAGGCGGTTGTCGCGCGGCTTGTCGTGGAGGCTTCCCTGCCGCCCGACGCCCTGCACCACGTCATAGGCCGCGCCCGTGGTCATGATCGGCACCGCCAGGAAGCCAACGCCCACCACGCCCAAGGCGAACAGCAGACCCGCGGCCTCGCCCGCCAGGGGCTCGAGGGCCTGGGCAGCCTGGGCGGCGGATTCCACCTCTGTCTGGCCGGACGGGTGCAGGGTCGCTCCCGTGGCCAGGATGATGAAGTAGAGGATGACGTTCGAGAAGATCATCCCCACCCACACATCCCGGCGGGTGCGGCGCAGCTCCGCGTAACGGGCCCCCCGGCGCTGCCACCAGTGGCGCTTGCCCCCGGCGATCTCCTCCTCGACCTCCTGGTTGGACTGCCAGGTGTAGATGTAGGCGCTGAGGGACGTGCCGATGCAGGCCACGAGCATCGCCAGAAGCTCGCCGTCGAAGCGCAGGTGTGGCGTGAAGGTGCCGGCCAGCACCTCCCGCAGGTCCGGCTTGGCCATCACTGCGGCCACCACATAGGCGAACAGCGCCAGGGCCAGCCAACGGAAGATGCGGCGGAGGAGGCTGTAGGACCCCCACCATTGAAGAGCGAAGATCAGCGCCGCCACGACCGCAACGATCACCGGGATGGGTAGCGGCACGAAGAGGTTGAGGGCCGCGGCGATGCCGCCGAGATCGGCCGCGGCTTCGATGACATTGCCGATGATGCCGCCGACCAGCACCGGGTAGAGCACGTAGCGGGGGAAGCGGTCGCGGATCGCGTCGAAGAGACCCTTGCCGTAGACCTTGCCGAGCTTCGCCGAGAGATAGACCACGGCGTACATCATCGGCAGCAGGACCGGCGCCACCCACAGAAAGGCGAGGCCGAACTTGGCGCCCGCGCTGGCATAGACGCCGATGGCCGATGGATCGTCGTCAGCAGCGCCGGTGATGACCCCGGAGCCCACCAGCCTGAACAGGCTGCCGCGGCCGCGTTCGCGCGCCGAGTGCTCCTGCGCTTCGAGCGGCTCTCGTACCCTGAAGACCATCGGCATCCCTGGCGGAGGGGCGCATCGGCCTTCCCGCCGGATGACAACCGCCATTGCGGGTTCGGGTTCAATGCTGCGCCCGACAAGCTTCGGGGGATGGAGCCTGGAAGCCGTTCGCGCTACGCCAGACGTCCACCCGCAACGGAAGGAACAGCGCCATGGCCGCCGGTGACCACGACCCGGATTCGGTGACCGTCACCGAGACGGGGGTCGGCAAGTTCCAGGTGGAAGTGATGGCCGGCGGCGCCACGCTGCTGGCCGACGAGCCGGTGGAGGTGGGCGGCCTGGGCTCGGGCCCCAATCCCTACGACCTCCTGGCCTCCGCGCTCGGGGCCTGTACCAGCATGACCCTGAGGCTCTATGCGGATCGCAAGGGCTGGCCGCTGCAACGGGCCATGGTCCGGGTGATCCACAGCCGCACACCCAACGGGAAGGACCGGTTCGCCCGGGAGGTGACGTTGCTCGGCGCGCTGGACGATGATCAGCGGCGCCGGTTGCTGGAGATCGCCGAGCGCTGCCCGGTGCATCGCACCCTGGAGACCGGCTCCAAGATCATCACCATCGCCACGTCGCCGCCGGACTTGGCCAGCCTGGAACGCTCCGGACTGGGCCACATGGAGGCCATGGAGGAGGCCTGCGAAGACTGAGTGCAGCTGGGCGCGCCGTTTGCCTCGACTTCGCCTCAGACTCGGTGACCCATCGGGCCGTCGAGGGGTGAGACGAGGAAGCCTGCCATGAGCGATGCGACCTATGTGTCCTTCGTACCGCGCGCCAAGAGCCTGAAGCTGCGCCAGGTGCTCGAGGGCGAGGATACCGGACCGATCCGCTGGAGCGAGAAGCGGGGGCTGTTCGGCAGCGAGTTCTATTTCTCGGGGCCGTCCGAGCTTGCCCGGAAGACCCATGCCTACATCACGGCCTGGCTGGCGCGCACCTAGGCTCCCGACGACGGCTTGCCCTTGGGGCCGCAGGCCCCCTACAGACGGGCGATGGCCTGGACCCGGCGATATGACGAGCCCGAACCCCAGCGGGTGAACAAGTGGCTGGCGCAGAGCGGCGTCTGCTCGCGGCGCGAGGCCGAGGCGCTGATCGCCGACGGGCTGGTGAGCATCGACGGTGAGACGATCAGCGACGCCGGCCGCAAGATCCTGCCCGGCCAGACCCTCACCCTGGCTGATCGCGCCGCGCAGGCGCTGGCGGGATTCACCGCCGTGCTGAACAAGCCGGTGGGCTATGTCTCGGGCCAGCCTGAGCCCGGCCATGTGCCGGCGGTGCGGCTGCTGACCCGGGCCAATCTTGCGGGGGAGGGCGAGGCGCCGGCGCCGAACGCCAGCCTGCCGCCGCTCGGACGGCTCGACGAGGACAGTCGCGGACTGCTGATCTTGTCCGACGACGGGGTGCTGGCCAAGGCCGTGATTGGGCCGGAGAGCGACCTCGACAAGGAGTACATCGTCCGCGTGGCCGGCCAAGTTGACGAACGCAAGCTCGGCCGGCTGCGCCACGGCCTGGAACTCGATGGCCGCAAGTTGAAGCCGGCCAAGGTCAGCGTGGTGCAGGGCAACACCTTACGGTTCGTCCTAAAGGAGGGCCGCAAGCGGCAGATCCGGCGGATGTGCGACCTGGTCGGCCTGCGGGTCGTGGACCTGCAACGGGTGCGGGTCGGGCCGCTGCTGCTGGGCGACCTGCCCGAGGGGCGGTGGCGCCCCCTGACCGCCGCCGAGCGGGAGGCGATGATCCGGGCTTCTACTCCATCCGGTCCGAAGTCGGCTCCGAAGCCACCAGGACGGACTTCACGTTGACGAACTCGCGGATGCCGAAGGCGGTGAGTTCGCGGCCGTAGCCCGAGTGCTTCACGCCGCCGAAGGGCAGGCGGACGTCCGAACGGACATTCTGGTTCACGAAACTCATGCCGGCTTCCAAGGCGTCAGCGGCGATCCGCTCGCCACGGCCCAGATCGCCGGTAAGGACCCCCGAGCCGAGGCCGAACTCGCTGGAGTTGGCGATGCGGACGGCGTCGGCTTCGTCGGTCGCTTCGATCACGGCCGCGACGGGACCGAAGACCTCCTCGTCATAGGCGGCCATCCCGGGGCCGACACCGGCCAGGACGGTGGGGGGATACCAGGCGCCCGGCCGATCCGGAATCTCGCCGCCGGTAAGCAGGCGAGCGCCGGCCTCGACGCTGCGGCGAACCTGGTCGTGGACGTTGTCCCGGTCGGCCACCCGCACGAGCGGGCCCAGCTTGGTCCCCTCGGCCCGCGGGTCGCCCATCTCATAGGCTTCCATCTCGCGGACCAGGGCCTGCTCGAAGGCCTCCCGGACCGAACTCAGGACCACGAAGCGCTTCCCGGCGATGCAGCTCTGGCCGGCGTTCACCATCCGCGCCTGGGCGGCGACCTTGGCGGCGGCCTCGATGTCCGCGTCGTCGAGCACCACATAGGCATCGCTGCCACCGAGCTCGAGGACCGCCTTCTTCAGCACCGCGCCGGCCTGGGACGCCACCTGGCGACCGGCCGGGACGCTGCCGGTCAGGCTGACGGCGGCGATCGCCGGATCCTCGATGAGCGCCTTCACACCCGACGACGGGATCAGAACCGTCCGGAAGGCGTCGGCGGGGAAACCGGCGGTCCTGAAGACGTCCTCGATGGCGAGCGCCGAGCCGGGCACGTTGGAGGCGTGCTTGAGAACCGCGGTGTTACCGGCCATCAGCGCGGGGGCGGCGAAGCGGAAGACCTGCCACAGCGGGAAGTTCCAGGGCATCACGGCCAGCACGGTCCCGAGCGGTCGGTAGACAACCTTGGCCCTGACCGCGCCGGGAAAGTCCACCGGTTCGTCGGCGAGGTAGCCCGCGGCGTGGTCGGCGAACCAGTCGCAGGCGCCGGCGCACTTCTCGACCTCGGCCCGCCCGTCGGCGAGGACCTTGCCCATCTCGGCGCACATGAGCTCGGCCAGGGCCTCGGCGCGCTCGCGCAGGACCCGCGCGGCAGCGCGCATCAAGCCGGCCCGGGTCTCGAAAGACGTAAGGCGCCAGGCTGGGAACGCGGCGTGGGCGGCGTGGACGATCTCCAAAGCCTCGGCGGGCGTGTGGCCGTCATAGCGCTGGCCGGGCTCACCGGTGGCCGGATCGATGGTCTGGAAGGTCGGGCGATCAGTCATGCAAGTCTCCGGATGCGAGGCGCACGCCGACGACGCGGCGGTCCGCGTCCAGTTCGAACACCATATCGGCGCGGGCGGGGGCCTCCGCCAGGACCCAGCGGGTCAGGCGCTCGTAGTGCGCGATGAAGCGGGCCAGCTGTTCATCGTTCATCCCCGCGCCGGTGCGGTCGCGCAGCTTGGCCTCCTGTTCCGCGCGCCAGGCGCGGACCACCTCGAATCCGGGCGGCTCCAGAAGCACCAGGAGATCGAGCCGGCGAAACAGGGCCTGGTATGGCCCGGCGAGCTGGTCGTTGACGTAGCCGCGCCAGGCTCCGTCGGCGTCCTCCTCGGCCTCAAGGTCGTTGACCGGTTGATCGAGGTCGGATTCGGGCTGGGGCAGCGCGCCCACGCACCAGCCTTCGAAGATGATCACGTCGACGGGGCCCTGAACGTCGGGCCAGGCGGATTTCGGGCGCCGCTCGTCGGCCGCCTTGTCGAAGGACGGCGTCGGGGTGAGCTCCGGCCGAGCGAGGGCGTCCAGCACGTCACAGGCCAGGGCGATGTCGTGGGTGCCGGGCGGCCCCCGGGTGGCGAGCAGGGGGCTGACCTGTCCCGCCAGCCAGGCGCGGGCCTCCTGGCCCAGGTAGAAGTCGTCCAGGGAAACGGCGATGGCGGTGAGGCCCTCGGCTTCCAACAGCTTCACCGTGGCCGCCGCGATGGTGCTCTTGCCCGAGCCCTGGACCCCGCAGAGGCCTATCACAACGGAGCCGCGCACCCGGGCGAGCCGCGCGGCCGTGTCGGCCAAGGGGCGGCAGACCCGCTCGACGGTTTCGGCGAAGCCCCCGGGGAGGCGCTCCGCCGCCAGGAAGTGGTCGAGCCAGGCTTCTATGTGGCGCTCCTCAGTAGCCGCCGATCACCGGAAGGATCTCACCTGTGATGTAGCTGGCGGTCTGGGGCGAGGCCAGGAAGACGAAGGCCGGCGCCAGCTCTTCCGGCTGAGCCGGACGGCCCATGGGCGTGTCCTTGCCAAACTCGGGGGTCTTATCCGGCTTGTCGGCGGGATTGAGCGGGGTCCAGACCGGTCCCGGGGCCACCGCGTTCACCCGGACGCCCCGCTTGATCAGGTTGCCGGCCAGGGACCTGGTGAAGGCGTGGATGCCGCCCTTGGTCATTGAATAGTCGAGCAGCTCCTTCGACCCCTCGATGCCGGTGACGGAGCCGCAGTTGACGATGGAACCGCCGGGCTTCAGGTGCGGGACTGCGGCCTTGGCCATGTTGAAATAGCCATAGAGGTTGGTCTTCAGCGTGCGGTCGAAGTGGTCGAAGTCGATGTCCTCGATCGACGCGGCGTGCATCTGGAAGGCGGCGTTGTTCACCAGCACGTCCAGCTTTCCGAACGCCTCCACCGTCTTGCGGACCGCCTCCTCGGCGTAAGCCGGGTCCGCGACGTCTCCCGGAAGAAGGATGGCGCGGCGGCCCTCCTTCTCGACCGCGGCCTTGGTGACCTCGGCGTCCTCATTCTCCTCGAGGTAGGCGATGGCCACATCGGCGCCTTCGCGGGCGAACAGGACCGCGATCGCCCGGCCGATGCCGGAGTCGGCCCCGGTGATCAGGGTGGAAAACCCCTCCAGCTTGCCCGAGCCCTTGTAGTAGGGCGCATCCCACATGGGCTTCAGGGACAGGTCGCTCTCCAGCCCGGGCTTCTCCAGCTCTTCCTTGGGCAGCGGCGGCACGGGATACGGGCGCGCGCCGGTCTGCGGCGGCGTCTCGTCCTCATCGCCGGACTGGAATGATCGGGCCTCCTTGGCCTCGATGCGGTCCTGGATCTCGCGCTCGTGGTCGGCCACCCGGGCGATATCGGCCTTGGTGTCGCGATCGGCAGGCTCGCGGTTCTGCTCGCTCATGCATCCGTCTCCTCTGGAAGGCTTGGCGGAGCAATCCGGAAGGGCCTCGGGAGTTCCGGCTCAGCCGGCGAGTTTCGTGTAGGCGTCGAGGCCCCGACGAAGATCGGCGACGAGATCGTCGGGGCTCTCCAGTCCGATGTGCAGCCGGACGAGCGGTCCGCCATAGTCCCGCCGGAAGCAGCGGCGTTTCAGCTGCGGATCACAGGGGATGGCCAGGCTTTCGAAACCGCCCCAGGAGAACCCGAGCCCGAAGATCTGCAGGGCGTCGAGAAAGGCGTCCACCGCGGCCCGGGACGCGGGCCCGAGGGTGAAGGCGAACAGGCCACAGGTTCCCTTATAGTCACGCGCCCACAGCTGATGCCCCGGACTGGAGGGCAGGGCCGGGTGGAGGACGCGGCCCACCTCCGGCTGGGTTTCCAACCAGGCGGCGACCTGGAGACTGGCTTCGCCCTGGGCGGCGAGCCGCACCGGCAGGGTGCGCAGCCCGCGCAGCATCAGATAGGCGTCGTCGCCCGCGACCGACCACCCCAGATGATGAACGCCATGCTCCAGCTTTCGGACCAGGGCCGCGTCCCTGGCCGCCACCGAACCCATGAACACATCGGAGTGCCCGCCGACATATTTGGTCAGCGCCTGGATGGAGAGGTCGACGCCGTGATCCAGGGGCCGGAACAGGAAGCCGGCGGCCCAGGTGTTGTCGAGCGCCGTCAGGATGCCGCGCTCCCGGGCCAGGGCGGCGATGCGAGGCACGTCCTGCATCTCGAAGGTGAGGGAGCCGGGGCTCTCCATGAGGATCAGGCGCGCGGCGGCGGAGGCGCCCGCCACAAGCGTCTCCGGCGTGGTGAGTGCGTCGTAGTAGGTCACGGTGACGCCGAACCGCCTGAGCACCTCATCGCAGAAGCGGCGCACGGGCTTGTAGACGGTGTCGACCACCAGCACCTCGTCGCCGGCCGACAGCACGGCGAGCAGGGCGCCAGACACGGCCGAAAGCCCCGAAGGATAGAGGCTGACGCCCGCCGCGCCCTCGAGGCTCGCCAGCGCCTCCTTCAGCGCCGCCTGCGCCGAGAGGCCGGCGCGGCCGTAGGTCACGCCCGCATCCTCGTCATAGAGGCTGGCCGCATCGGGCAGCAGGACGGTGGAGCCCCTCTGGATCGGCGGCCCAACGGTCCGGCAAAGGGGCCGCGCCTGGCTCGCGGCATGGATCAGGCGGGTCTGGTCGGAGGAGCCGGGAGGCAGGCCGGAGGACATGCAGGGTTGCGGGCTTGGGCGACGCTGGCGAAAGTGCCGTTTGCACTTAGACCTTCGAGTCTCCCCCTATTCAAGGAGCAGGGATGATCCGGCTGGCGCCCATGGCCGCCATGGCGCTCTTGCTCGCAGGCTGCGAGGTCCGACAGGCGCCCGAGCCTGTCGCGCCGGCGGCGCAACCCGAACCGTCGGCTTTGACAGCCCCGGCCTATGCCGCCGCCGAGAGCCCGACCCTCAAGGCTGTGCAGGCGCGGGGCTATCTGATCTGCGGGGTGCATCCGGCGCTGCCGGGCTTCGCTCTGCGGGATGCGCGCGGCGAATGGCGTGGCTTCGATGTGGACATCTGCCGGGCGCTCGCCGCCGCCGTGTTCGGCGACGCCAGCAAGGTGCGGTTCGCGACGGTGGACGGCGGGGACCGCTTCGCCGCCCTGCGGGACGGGCGCATAGACGTCCTGTCCCGCAACACCTCGCTGACGCTGTCGCGGGACGCTGGCCTGGGCGTGACCTTCCCGGTGACCACCTATTTCGACGGGCAGGGCTTCCTGACCCGAAGGGCGCTGGGCATCTCCAGCGCCGAGGAGCTTGGGGGCGCGCGGATCTGCGTCCAGGCCGGCTCGGCCAGCGAACCGAACCTGGCCGACTTTTTCCGAGGTCGAGGCATGCGCTACACGCCCGTGGTCACGCCCAGCGAAGCCGAGGCCCGGCAGCGCTACGAGGCCGAGGAATGCGACGCCTTCAGCGCCGATATCTCGGCCCTGGCCGCTTCCCGCTCGTTGCTGAACAATCCGGGCGGTCACGAGATCCTGCAGAACGTCATCTCCAAGGAGCCCATGGGACCCGTCGTGCGGCAGGACGACCCCGCCTGGGCCGACATCGTCGCATGGACAGTGCGCTCGCTGATCCTGGCCGAAGAGCTGGGACTTAGCTCCCGCACGGTGCGGGACGCGCGGGAGACCGCCACCGACCCCGAGACGCGGCGGCTGCTGGGCGTCGAAGGGGACCTTGGGGCGCTGCTCGGGCTGAAACCCGACTGGGCCTACCAGGCGATCTTGCAGGTGGGCGCCTATCACGAGCTCTTCCGGCGCGATCTCGGGGCCGACTCGCCGCTGAAGCTGGACCGCGGCCTGAACGCACTCTGGACCGCGCCGAAGCCTGGGCTGATGTACGCCCCGCCGATCCGCTAGCCGTCAGAGATCGATGACCATGGCGCAGCGGTCGTTCAGCCCCCGCGCGGCCTCGCTCAGGAGGATCGCCGCAACCTCGGGCGGCGCATCGTCCCAGAGCCGGAAGCCGGCCGAGGCCTCGGGCGGGCTGAACTCGCTGAAGATGGCCTCGGGCACGTCGCGGACCCGAAACGAAAGCGCGGCCGACAGCTCCACGCGCGGGAGCTCGCTCAGGTCGTCGGGGCGCGCCTTGCGGACGTCGATGGATCAGGCTCCCGTCACCACGGCTGTGTCCGAACGGCCGCCCCATTCGGTCCAGGAGCCGTCGTAGACCGCAGCGTCGTCACGGCCGAGCCGGGCGAGGGCAAGGGCCAGGATGGCGGCGCTGACCCCGGAGCCACAGGTCGTGACCACGGGCCGGGCGAGGTCGACGCCGGCATCCTCGAAGGCCAGCCGCAATTCGCCTTCAGACTTCAGCGTGCCGTCGGCGTTGAGAAGTTCGTTGTAGGGCAGGTTGAGGGCTCCCGGCATGTGGCCGGCACGCACGCCGGCGCGGGGCTCGGGCGCCTCGCCGCGGAAACGCGGTTTGCCACGGGCGTCGACCAACTGGGCGTCGCCGGCGTCGAGGTGCCGTTGAACGGCGGCGAGGTCGCGCACCAACTCGGGGCGGAAGGCCGGATCCAGCCTGGTCTCCACCGGAGCCGGCAGCTCGGTGACCACGGGTCCGCCTGCGGCGCGCCACGCCTTCAGGCCCCCATCGAGAACGAAGACTTTGGAGAAGCCCATCACCCGCAGCGACCACCAGACCCGGGCCGCCGCGAACAGGCCTAGGGCGTCATAGACCACGATGGTGTGCTCGCGCCCCAGCCCGAGAGCCCCGACGGCCCGGGCGAATGCGTCCGGCGTGGGAAGCATGTGGGGCAGATCCGTGGCCTGATCGGCGACTTCATCAATGTCGAAGAACACCGCGCCGGGGATGTGGGCCGACTCGTAGGACGCCCGGCCGGTGCGCGGGTCGTCCGGCATGAACCAGGTGGCGTCGACGATCCGCAGATCCCCGTCATGGAGGTGGGATTCCAGCCAGTCGGCGGACACCATCGGGTCGGTCATGATGGCTACTCCAGCCAGGGCGGGCAGGGCAGGCCCTTCTCGCGCAGGAAGTCAGGATTGAAGATCTTGGATTGATAGCGCTGCCCGTGGTCGCAGAGCACGGTGACGATGGTATGGCCGGGGCCGAGATCCTTCGCCATGCGGATGGCCCCGGCGACGTTGATCCCGGTGGAGCCGCCCATAACGAGCCCTTCGAACTCCATGAGGTCGTAGATCGCCAGCAGCATCTCCTCGTCCGAAATGCGGTAGGCGCGGTCGATCTTCAGGCCTTCAAGGTTGGCGGTGATGCGACCCTGACCGATGCCCTCGCTGATGGAGGCGCCTTCGGCCTTCAGTTCGCCGTCAGTGTAGTAGCTGTAAAGCGAGGCGCCGTGCGGGTCGGCCAGGCCGATGACCACGTCCGGCTTCTCGGCCCGCAGGGCCTCGGCCACGCCGGCGAGGGTGCCGCCCGAGCCCACGGCGCAGATGAAGCCGTCGACCTTGCCGTCAGTCTGCCTCCAGATTTCCGGCCCGGTGCCGGTCACGTGGGCCTGACGGTTGGCGACGTTGTCGAACTGGTTCGCCCAGACGGCGCCGGCCGGCTCCTTCGCCGCAAGTTCCGCCGCCAAGCGCCCTGAATATTTCACATAATTGTTCTCGTTTGCGTAGGGGACGGCGTCCACCTCCACCAGCTCTGCGCCATAGAGGCGGATGGCGTCCTTCTTCTCCTGGCTCTGGGTGCGCGGGATCACGATCGTGCAGCGGTAGCCCAGGGCCTTGCCGACCATGGCCAGGCCGATGCCGGTGTTGCCGGCGGTGCCTTCCACGATGCGGCCGCCCGGCCGCAGCAGGCCCTTCGCCTCGGCGTCGCGGATGATGAACAGGGCGGCGCGGTCCTTCACGGACTGGCCCGGGTTCATGAATTCGGCCTTGGCGAGGATTTCGCAGCCGGTCATCTCGCTGGCCCGGCGCAGGCGGATGAGCGGCGTGTTCCCGATGGCGTCGAGGACGCTGTTGGCGACTTGCATGGCCGCTACTTAGGCAAGGCGCAGGCGTTGCGACAGGCCAGAAAGCCTTAAGCCCGCGCCAAGGAGAGCTGAACGACGTCGGTTCGCGCCGTGCGGAAGCCGGCCTCGCAGTAGGAGAGATAGAACTTCCAGAGCTTGCGGAAGCGCTCGTCGAAGCCGAGGCGGCGTATGTCGTCCCACGCGCCCTCGAAGCGCCGGCCCCATTCGGCCAGCGTGTCGGCATAGTTCTGGCCGAAGCGGGAGACCCCGGCCCAGGACAGCCCCGCCCGGGCGGTCTCGGCCCGGAGGCGGGCCTCCGAAGGCAGCATGCCGCCCGGGAAGATGTACTTCTGGATGAAGTCGGCTCGGCGCCGGTAGCCGTCGAACAGCTCGTCGCGGATCGTGATGATCTGCAGGCCCGCGCGGCCGCCCGGGGTGAGGCTGTCGCGAATCTTGCCGAAGTAGGTCGGCCACCAGCGCTCGCCCACCGCCTCGAACATCTCGATGGACGCAACGCGGTCGAACTGGCCCTCGACGTCCCGGTAGTCCACCAGGAGGATGTCGGCGCGCTCGTTCAGTCCCTGGCGGAAGATCCGCTCCTTGGCGAAGCGGTACTGCTCCTCGGAAATGGTGATGCCCGTGACCTGCGCCCCGACCTCCCGCGCGGCATATTCGGCGAACCCGCCCCAGCCGCAGCCGATCTCCAGCACCCGCTGGCCGGCCTTCAGGTCCATGCCCTCGGCCAGGGTGCGGTACTTGCGGCGCTGAGCCTCCGAGAGGGGCTCGCCCGGAGCCTCAAAGCGCGCCGACGAGTAGGTCATGGTCGGGTCCAGCCAGCGCGAATAGAACGCGTTCCCCAAGTCGTAGTGGGCGTGAATGTTCTTGCGCGAGCCGGATCGCGTGTTGGGGCGCAGCAGATGGTGCATGAAGTGGAGGGCTGACATCAGCGGATTGCCGGTGGCCACCCGATCGATCTTGGAAAAATTGAGCGCCAGGACTTGCAGGAGGGCCGACAGGTCGGGCGTATCCCACTCTGCGGCCATGTAGCCCTCGGCGAAACCGATATCTCCCGAGGCCAGAACCCGGCGCATGAACCGATAGTCGCGCACGATAATCCGCCCTTCCGGGCCCGGCCGCTCACCGGAAAGGCGCAGCTCGTGGCCGTCCGGCGCGACGAAGACCAGCGCGCCCGCCTCCCAGTTGCGCGCCATGATGCGCACGGCCGCACGAAATGCGCCGGGCGCACCGGCGAGTCCCTGCATCGCACGATCCAGGCCCATGGTCGCTTCCCCCTCAAGCCTCGCTGGACGATAACACCGCTCTTTCGAATTCGCCGAATCCCGCCTTCCGCGAGGGAAGTCGTGTCGGCCCGCGCGGGGCTTGCGGCGCAAGGCGGGTTGGGCCACTCAGGCGCGCCCGACCCAAGGAGACGCCATGGCCGTCCTGAAGCTCGATCGCTGGAACCTCGCCGTGGGCGACGGCCAGCCGCTGACCGTGATCGCCGGCCTCAACGTGCTCGAGGATCAGGGCCTGGCCCTGGAGACCGGGCGCCACCTGAAGGACGTCTGCGAGCGTCTGGGCCTGCCCTATGTGTTCAAGGCCAGCTTCGACAAGGCGAACCGCTCATCGATCCGCAGCTATCGCGGCCCCGGGCTCGAAGCCGGGCTGGCGATGCTGAAAACGGTCAAGGAAAAGCTGGATCTGCCGCTCTGCACCGACCTTCACGAGCCGGAACAGGCTGCGCCTCTGGCCGAAGTCATCGACCTGCTGCAGATTCCGGCCTTCCTCTGCCGGCAGACGGACCTTGTCGTCGCCTCGGCCCGGGCGATCCACGCCACCGGTGGGCTGCTTCACGTCAAGAAGGGGCAGTTCCTGGCGCCCTGGGATGCAAAGAACATCGTGAGCAAGGTGAAGGAGGCCGTGGACGGCGCCGACATCACCATCCTTTGTGAGCGCGGCGCTTCGTTCGGCTACAACAACCTCATCGTGGACATGCTCGGCATCGGCGAAATGAAGAAGCTGGGCTGCCCTGTGACCATCGACGCCACCCATGCGGTGCAGCTGCCTGGCGCCGACCCGCGAACCGGCGGAGCCTCCACCGGCGGGCGGCGCGAGGGCGTCGCCATCATCGCCAAGGCCGCGGTGGTTTCCGGCGCCGACGGGGTATTCCTGGAGTTCCACCCGGAGCCGGACAAGGCGCTGTGCGACGGCCCCAGCTGTCTGCCCCTGGACGGCGCCGAGGCCCTGCTGAGCAAGCTGAAGGCGCTGCACGAAGTGGCCCGCGCGGCTTGACCCTGCGAACGACGCGCCGCACACCCTGAAATCCATGGATCTGGCCGCACTCCAGCATCTCCTGGGCGAGGTCCCAGGCAAGCGGGTCGCCTGCGTCGGTGACCTGATGGTGGACCGGTTCGTCTACGGCGGGGTCAGCCGCATCTCGCCCGAGGCGCCGATCCCGGTGATGGCGCGCAGCCACGAGATCGTCATGCTCGGCGCGGCCGGCAATGTGGCGCGGAACGTGGCCGCGCTCGGCGGCTCCGTCGCCCTGGTCGGGCTGGTCGGCGGCGACGCCGACGGCCGCGAAGCCTCCCGGCTGGTCAACGAGGAAGGATCGATCGAGGGCTTCCTGGTCACTGATCCGTCGCGCCCCACCACCCTGAAGACCCGTTTCGTCTCCGGCGGCCAGCAGTTGCTGCGCGTGGATCTGGAAGAGAGCCGGCCGGTGGCCGGAGATTGCGAGGAGCGACTGGTCGGCACGATCGGTGATGCCGCCGCGGGCGCCGGCGTGATCCTTCTGTCCGACTACGGCAAGGGCGTGGTCACCGACGCGGTGATCGCCGCCTGTCGCGCGGCCGCAGACGCCACCGGCGCCAAGGTGGTGGTGGATTCCAAGGCCCGCTCCTTCGCCCGCTACGGCGAGGTGGACCTGATCAAGCCGAACGCCGCCGAACTGGCGCATGCCACCGACCTCCCGACGGAGACCGACGAGGAGGTCGAGGCGGCGCTGGCGCGGGCGCTGGAGCTCTGGCCGGCCCGGGCCGTGATGGTCACGCGCGGCGGCAAGGGCGTCTCCCTGGCCCTGCGCGGCGAGCCTGTGCGGCACTTCCCCACCATCGCGCGGGAGGTGTTCGACGCCTCAGGCGCCGGCGACACGGCCCTGGCCGCCCTGGGCCTGGCCTTGGCTGCGGGCTCCGAACTGGAGACCGCCATCGCCTTCGCCCAGCTCGCCTCGGGGGTCGCAGTCGGCAAGGCCGGCACGGCCACCGTCAGCCCCGAGGAATTGGTGGAGGCGGTGCTGACCGCCCACATGGCGCCGGCCGAGGCCAAGATCGCCACCCCGCAGCGGATGGTGGAAGAGGTCGCCCGCTGGCGCGCCCAGGGCCTTCGGGTGGGCTTCACCAACGGCTGCTTTGACATCTTGCACCGCGGGCACGTCGCCTATTTGTCCCAGGCCAAGGCCTGGTGCGACAGACTGATCGTCGGCCTGAATTCGGACGCGTCGGTGCGGGCTCTGAAGGGCGAGGGGAGGCCGGTGAACGACCTGGAGAGCCGGGCCCTGGTGCTCGCCGGCCTCCAGAGCGTGGACCTTGTGGCGCCCTTCGAGGACCTGACGCCGCTGAGGCTCATCGAGGCCGCACGCCCCGACGTGCTGATCAAGGGCGCGGACTATGCCGAGGAACAGGTGGTGGGCGCCGCCGAGGTGAAGTCCTGGGGCGGGGAGGTGCGGCTGGCGACGCTGGTCGACGGCTACTCCACGACCGCCGCCATTGCCCGCATGAAGAAAGAAGCCACATGAGCCGCAAGATCGTCTTCGTCACCGGCGGCGCGGGCTTCATCGGCTCGAATATCGTGGCGCGGCTGGCCGAGGATCGCAGCCTGGACGTGGTGGTCTGCGACCGGCTGCGCGAGGCCGAGCTCGGCAAGTGGCGCAACGTCTCCAAACATCCCATCGGCGACTTCGTGGCGCCCGACGACATGTTCGACTGGCTCGAGAAGCGCTGGCGGGACGTGGAGATGGTGATCCACATGGGCGCCATCTCGTCCACCACTGAGCCGGACGCTGACAGGATCATCCATTCGAACTTCACCCTCAGCCGGGATCTGTTCCGCTGGTGCGCCGACCGCCAGCGGCGGCTGGTGTACGCCAGCTCGGCGGCGACCTACGGCGCGGGCGAGCACGGCTTCGACGACGACAACGATTATGAGGCCCTGGCGCGCCTGCGGCCCCTCAACACCTATGGCTGGTCCAAGGCGCTGTTCGACCTGTTTGCGGCGCGGCAGTCCGCCCGGGACTATGCGCCGCCGCAGTGGGTGGGCCTGAAGTTCTTCAACGTTTATGGCCCGAACGAGGAGCATAAGCACTCGATGAAGTCCGTGGCGGCCCAGATCTGGCCGCACGTGAAGGCCGGTCAGGGCGTGCAGCTGTTCAAGAGCTATCGCGAGGACGTTCCGGACGGCGGGCAGAAGCGGGACTTCGTCTATGTGCGGGATGCCGCCGACGTGACGCGCTGGCTGCTGGACAACCCGCAGGTGAGCGGCGTCTTCAATCTGGGCAGTGGCCAGGCGCGGACCTTCGAGGACATGGCCCGCAATGTGTTCGCCGCGGCCGGCAAGCCGGTGCAGATCGATTATACGCCGATGCCGCCAGCCATCCGGGACAAGTACCAGTACTTCACGGAGGCCCGCATGGATCGGCTGTTCCAGGCGGGATACCCCGGGCAGATGACGCCGCTGGAGGAAGGCATCGCCGACTACGTGGGCAACTTCCTCAGCCAGCCGGACCCGTACCGCTAGGATGGCCGGGCGCCGGCCGCGCCGGGGCTGGTGGATCGCCGGCCTGCTGTTGGGCCTGGTGCTGCTGCTGGCCGGCGGCCTCGGCGTCTACTGGGGCGATCTTCAGCAGACCGCCCTGGATCCCAAGGCCCCGTTCCAGACCTATGTGCCACCGCCCGCACCGGACTATTCCGAAACCGAGGCCTGGGCGCTCCGACCGGACGAGGGGGCCGACAGCCGCGGCGCCGACGTCTTCTTCATCGGACCGACCACCTACGACGGCGGCCGCCACTGGAACGCGCCGACCGACGACCCGGACATGGACAAGGGCTTCCGCGAGGTCATGGCCCCGAACTACGTGGGCCCGTTCGTGAACATCGCCCGGATCTATGCGCCCAAATACCGACAGGCCAGCCTCTATAGCCTGCTCACTCTCCGCGAGGACGCCCGGGAAGCCCGGCGCTTCGCCTATGGCGATGTGGCTGAGGCGTTCCGCAGCTATGTGCAGCGCGACAACGGCGGCCGACCGTTCTTCCTGGTGGGCGTCGAACAGGGCGGGACCCTGGGCCTGCGGCTCCTGGAACAGGAGATCGCCCGTGATCCGAGCCTGCGCTCGCGCCTAGTGGCCGCCTATCTGGTCGACACCGTGGTCCCCGCCGACCGGCCGCCCATTCCGCCCTGCGTCGAGCGCGGCCAGATCGGCTGCCTGGCGTCCTGGCTGCGGGTGGAGGAGGGCGAGTTCGACACCGCCAAGCGCCGGCTGGACAGGGCCCTGGTCTGGAGTGATCGCGGCGAGTTGGTGAACCTCACGCCGCGGCCCGCCCTGTGCTTCAATCCCGTGCTGGGCGCGGTGACGGACCAGCCGGCCCCGGCGCGCCTGCACCAGGGCGCGGCCAACGCCACCGGGCTTGAATGGGGGGCGCGGCCCGCCTTCCTCGCCCGTCAGGTGAGCGCCCGCTGCGCCGGAGGGGTGCTGCACGTCAGCCGCCCCAAATCGGCGTCCCTTCGCAAGAGCGGCTCATGGACGGACCGGCGGAAGGCGCCCGGGTTCAACCTGTTCTACGCGGACCTCGAAACGGACGCGACCAACCGCCTGGCGACCTATCGGGCCCAGGCGCAGACACCCCGATAAGAAGACCACCAGGAGGCCGGACATGCCGGACGTGAACCGCCAGATCGTGCTCGACCAGCTGCCGCAAGGCGCGCTGACGCCCGCCCACTTCCGCCTGACCGAGGGCGTTCGGCCCAGCGCAGGCGAAGACCAGGTGGTGGTGAAGACCCGCTATGTGTCGCTGGACGCCGCCAACCGCGCCTGGATGCAGGGCGCCACCTACCGCTCGGCGATCAACGCCGGCGACGTCATGGCCGGCGGCGCCCTGGGCGAGGTGGTGGAATCGAACGTCCCCCATCTTTGGGTGGGTGATCTGGTGTTCGCCGACACCGGCTGGCAGGACTATGCGGCGCTTCCCGGCAAGCGTCTGAGCAAGCTGCCCAAGCTGGAGCCCATGACCCACCTGCTGAGCGTCTATGGCGTGGCGGGGCTGACGGCCTATTTCGGCCTGCTCGAATGCGGCCAGCCGAAGGCTGGCGAGACCGTGGTGGTTTCGGCGGCGGCCGGATCCGTGGGCTCGATCGTGGGCCAGATCGCCCGGATCAAGGGCTGCCGGGTGGTTGGGATCGCCGGCGGCGCCGAGAAGGGCCGCTGGCTGACCGACGAACTCGGGTTCGACGCGGCCGTCGACTACAAGGCGGGCGACTTCAAGAAGCAGCTTCGCGAAGCCTGCCCAGACGGGATCGACGTCTATTTCGACAATGTGGGCGGCGACGTGTTCGAGGCGTGCCTGTTCGGCATGAAGAACTTCGGCCGCATCGCCTGCTGCGGGGCGGTCTCGCAGTACGACGGGGATGCGCCGCGCCACGGCCCGCGTGGCGTGCCGGGGCTGATCGTCACCAAGCGGCTCAGCCTGCGCGGCTTCGTGGTGATGGACTTCGCTGACCGCAACGACGAGGCCCTGGCGGACCT
>JAEYNH010000008.1 GCA_023412655.1 Pseudomonadota bacterium
CGGTGCGCGACACTTCGGCGCCCAGGCGTTCGAGCGGCGGTCAGCGGAGACGTTTCCGATCCAGCCAGCCGAGAGCTCGTACTCGACCGCCTGGGTGCGACCGCGACTAGGCGCCTGGGACCATCCGACCCTCGGGATGCTGACCGACAGTTCGCCGCCGCGGGCCTTCTACGCGCTCGGGCATGCGGTAATGACCACCACGCTGTCGTTGACCATCTATCTCCACGCCACGGCGGCGGAGGTCGCCGCGGCAGGCTGCGATTGGCTGCTGGTGGAATACGAAGGTCGCGTAGGCGGCGGCGGCGCGTCGGACGAGCGCTCCAGCTACTGGCGTCGTGACGGTAAGCTGCTGGCGACGAGCGAGCAACTCGTCTGGTACCGGGAAACGCCGCGCGCGTCGCCGGTGGGACAGGGCGCCTAGGTCGGCGGACGCCCGGCGACATCGAACTCGAGACGGAAGTGTCGGCCGGGACGGTTCAGCTCGTAGGCGAGGTGGCGGCCCGGTTCGAGCTAGCGCCCGAGAGCTCTGCCATTCCCGGTGTGGCGGGCTCCGGAATCTGGCCTATTGGCTACGGTGTCAGATTTGGAGAAACGGGTGTCGCGTAGCCACTGGGAGGGGTTGGCGAGGCGGTTTGCCGCCGAGCGCCGCTGGGTGGATGCCTTGGAAGCCTACGATGCCTGGCTGAAGGTGGAGCCAGATTGCGTGGTAGCGCTATTGGGCCGAGGCCGGACCCTCATGTGGTTGCGGCGTCGGGAAGAGGCGGTGGCTAGCTTCGCTGGGGCCGCCGCGATCGATCCTGGCGTTTTTGAAGCCCATGCCAACCTGGGCGTGGCGCTGCGTGAACTCGGCCGCCACGGCGAGGCTCTGGAAAGCTTCAGTACTGCGCTGACGCTGCATCGTCAGCCTCCGCTGCAGCTGCGGCGGTATTGGCTTGAGACCCTGTCAGAAGTCGAGGGGCCGGGCGCGGCGGTGGCGTGGTTGGAGCGCCAAGGTCCCGCCGCAGAGGATCCCGAGTTGACCTCGGTGTGGGCCGAGAGCCTTGCCCGGCTCGGTCGTTTCCCGGAGGCGCGGGAGGTTTACGATCGGGCTGTGCAACTCGCCCCGGGCTCGCTCGCCGTCCGCCACGGCCGGGGCCTGATCGACCTGGCGCTCGGCCGTTTCGCCACAGGGTGGGATGGCTACGAGGACCGCTGGGGCCTCAACGCGCGCAATGGCTTCACGGGCCCCTCACAGCTGATGGAGCGCCTGATCGTGCGGCCGGAGCCCGCCACCCTTGCAGGCGCCGACGTTGTGCTCCTGGGAGAGCAAGGCATCGGCGACGTCATCATGTTCGCCAGCATAATTCCCGACCTGCTGGCCGTGGCAGGGCGGGTGTCGCTGTTGACCGAGCCGCGCCTTTGCCGTCTGTTCGCCGGGGCCTTCCCAGATATGCAGCTCTCGGTCCTGTGGCCCGGCGCCAAGGTGCTGGGCCTGGGCAGCCTAGGTTATGCGTTCCGCCGTGAGGCGAGGACGTTTCCCGGTGCGCCTTATCTACGCGCCAGCGCGCCAGCGCGCTCACGCGCCCGTGCTCGACTTGGTTCGCCGGCGCCGGGCTGCCGGCGGATCGGCTTGTCGTGGCGGGGTGGCGCTGCGACCACTGGCCGGGGGCGGCGGTCGGTCGCTCTGGCCGAACTCATGCCCGTGCTGAGCCGACCGGACGTGGAGTTTGTCAGCCTCCAGTATGGTAGGCACGAGGAGGAGATCGCGGCGGTGAACCGCCAGCTGCCACGGCCGATTGTCGTCCCGCCGCCCGAGATGATCGATGACTTTGATGATCTTGCGGGGTTCGTGTCGGAGTTGGACGGTGTGTTGTCGGTCCAGACGGCGCTGATTCACCTATGCGGTGGCCTCGGAGCGCCCTGCGTCGTCATGGTGCCTCGCGTGCCGGAGTGGCGATACGGCGCTGAGGGCTCGGCCATGCTTTGGTATCGCAGCGTGACACTGGTGCGCGAAAGGGCCGAGGGCGGCCTTGCACAGGTGGCGGCTGAGGCCCTGCAAACGCTCATAGCCACCATTGATGGTGGACCTTCCCGCTTGACCGCCGATGGGTGACATCCCGATAAGACCGGCGACAGAAGGCGGGCAGGGGGACCCGCCGCGTTGGGGATAGGAGCTGGGTCGGCCATGAGTGAAGCCGTCGAACGCGAAAGCATGGAGTACGACGTCGTCATCGTCGGCGCCGGCCCATCGGGCCTAGCCGCTGCGATCCGGCTGAAACAGATCAACCCCGACCTGACCGTGGCCGTGCTTGAGAAGGGTTCGGAGGTCGGCGCCCATATCCTGTCTGGGGCCGTGATCGATCCCAAGGGCATCAGCGAGCTGTTCCCCAACTGGAAGGAACTCGGCGCGCCGCTGGAGACGCCGGTCACCAAGGACAAGTTCACCCTGCTCGGTCCGCAAGGCAGCCTCGATCTGCCGATGTGGGCGATGCCGCCGTTCATGAACAACCACGGCAACTATATCGCCAGCCTCGGCAACGTTTGCCGCTGGCTCGCCGGCCAGGCCGAGGCGCTGGGCGTCGAGATCTATCCGGGTATGGCCGCCTCTGAGGCGGTGTTCGGTCCGAACGGCGAGGTGAAGGGCGTGGTCGCCGGCGTGTTCGGCATGACGAAGGACGGCCCGGGGCCGGACTACCAGCCGGGCGTCGAACTGCACGGCAAGTACGTGTTCATCGGCGAGGGCGTGCGCGGCTCGATCGCCAAGGTGCTGAAGCACAAGTACGGCCTGTGCAAGGAGGCCAATCCCGAGAAGTACGGCATCGGCATCAAGGAGCTGTGGCAGGTTCCGGATGACGTGTTCCAGCCGGGTCTGGCCGTTCACACCACCGGCTGGCCGCTGGACAACAGCACCGGCGGCGGCAGCTTCATGTACCACTTCGGCGACAACTACGTCGCCGTCGGCTACGTGGTGCACCTGAACTACAAGAACCCCTGGATCTCGCCCTTCGATGAGTTCCAGCGCTGGAAGCATCACCCCGAGGTGGCCAAGTACTTCGAGGGCGGCAAGCGCATCGCCTACGGCGCCCGGGCCATCAGCGAGGGCGGCCTGCAGTCGATCCCGCAGCTGTACTTCCCGGGCGGCGTGCTGCTGGGCGATTCCGCCGGGTTTGTGAACGTCCCGCGGATCAAGGGCAGCCACAACGCCATCAAGAGCGGGATCATGGCCGCCGAGGCCGCGGCGGCGGCGATCGCCGCCGGCCGTTCCGGCGACGAGCTGGCCGAGTACAAGCGGGCCTTCGACGCCTCTTGGGTGAAGAAGGAGCTGAAGGTCGTCCGCAACGCCAAGCCGATGCTGTCGAAGTTCGGCACGAAGGTCGGCGGCGCCGTCGGCATGTTCGACATGTGGACCACCCATCTGCTGGGCGGCTTCTCGTTCTTCGGGACGATGCAGCACACCAAGGGCGACGCCGAGTCCACGGGCACCGCCAAGGACTTCAAGCCGATCGTCTACCCGAAGCCGGACGGCGTGCTGTCGTTCGACAAGCTATCCAGCGTCTTCCTGTCGAACACCAACCACGACGAGAACCAGCCGGCGCACCTGAAGCTGCGTGACCCGTCGATCCCGATCTCGGTGAACCTGCCGAAGTACGGGGAGCCGGCGCGTCTCTACTGCCCGGCGGGCGTGTACGAGGTGCTTTACGACGAGGCGGGGCAGAACCCGAAGTTCCAGATCAACTTCCAGAACTGCGTCCACTGCAAGACCTGCGACATCAAGGATCCGTCGCAGAATATCGACTGGACGACGCCGCAGGGCGGGGACGGGCCGAACTACCCGAACATGTAGGTTCTGGGATCGGCTGCGCGGGCGCCCTTGCAGCGACCCGCGCGAGCGCCCAAGGTCTGTCCATGCGCCTTCGCCTATTCGCCTTCGCCGCCCCGCTGGTCTTGCTGGGCGCTTGCGCCACCAGCCCGGAGGCGCCTATGGCGCCGGGCCCGGCTGCCGCGGCCGACACGCCGTACGGCATGTTCCTTGCGGGCAACGCGGCGCTTAATGCGGGACGCAGCGACGAGGCCGCGCGCTTCCTAGCCCTGGCCCGCACCCAGAGCGGTGGCGAAGCGACGGTTTCGGAGCGCGCCTTTACCGCCGCCCTGCTGGCGGGGGACGTGAAACTGGCGGCGGAACTCGCCCCCGACGGCCCCACCGCTTCGGAGCCAGGCAAGCGAATGGGGCGCCTGGTGAAGGCGGTGGAAGCGCTGGCGGACGGCAAGGGGAAGGCGGCGCAGGAGCAGCTGGTCGTCGACAGCATCGGCTTCCCGCATCGCTCCGCCGCGGCGCTCCTCGCGCCCTGGGCCGCCGCCCAGGCCGGCGACGTGGAGGGCTCGCTCGTGCGACCGCAGGTGCGGGGAGATCCCACGGTCGACTATTTCGGCCAGCTGGGGCAGGCGCACCTCTTCGAGCGCGCCCGTCGCTACGATGAAGCCGAAACGGACTTCAAGGCGGTGACGGACGGCGAAGCGCCTTCCGAGATGGCCGTGATGGCCTATGGCGGTTTCCTGGAGCGGCGTGGTCGCCGGCCCGATGCCCTGGCGCTATACGACGCGGCCCTCCAACGCACGCCCGGCAGCCTTGGCCTGCAAGCGGCCCGCAAGCGCGCTGCGGCCGGTCGGGCCGCACCGCCGGCCCCGTCCATCAAGGAGGGCGCGGCCCTGGCCATGCTGGCGCCGGCCGCCACCATGACCGCCGCCAAGCAGGCCCAGATCGGCCTCGCCTATCTGAGGCTGGCCCTGCGGCTGGATCCGGAGCGCAATGACGCCTGGCTGATGGTCGGCGATATCTTGCAGGCGTCAGGCGATACGCTGAGCGCCCGGACCGCCTATGCCCGGCCCAAGCCCGGTTCGGCGGAATACGCCGCCGGCCAGGCCAAGCTCGCCTGGAGCTACCAGCAGGCCGAAGACACCGAGACCGCCATTCGCCTGGCCCGGGCCGCGGCGGCGACCGGGGACGTGGACGCGCGGCTCACGCTATCCGACCTGCTTCGGGCAAACGGCCAATATGCGGAGTCCGTGCAGATCCTGGGCGAGTTGATCGGGGAGGCGCAGGAACCCGATTGGCGGCTGTATTACGCAAGGGGCGCGGCCCTCAGCCTGATGGACCGCTGGCCCGAGGCTGAGGCGGACCTGATCGCGGCGCTGAAGCTGCGGCCCGATGAGCCTGAGCTGCTCAATTTCCTGGGCTATACCTGGATCGACAAGGGGGAGCGTCTCCCCGAAGCCATGGCCATGGTGGAGAAGGCGGTCGCGTCCAATCCGCGCTCGGGGGCCATGATCGACAGCCTCGGTTGGGCCCACTATCGGATGGGCGACTACAAGGCGGCGGTCGAGAAGCTGGAACAGGCCGTGGAGCTTGAAGCGGGCGATCCCGAGATCAACAACCACCTGGGCGACGCCTACTGGATGGTCGGCCGCAAGGACGAGGCGGTGTTCCAGTGGCGTCGCGTGCTGACGCTGCGGCCCGACGAGAAGATCAAGGCTGACGCCGAGCGCAAGCTCGCTTCGGGGCAGGGGCCTGACGCGCCTCGCCTGGCGAACCAGTGACGGCCGCGCTCGCGCCGGCGAAGGTTAATCTCTTCCTGCACGTCGGCGCCCCGGATGCGACGGGCTACCATCCGCTGTGCAGCCTGATGACCTTCGCGGACTATGGCGACCGGCTGATCCTGTTGGATAGCGAAGCGGGCGAACTGGTGATCGAGGGACCCTTCGCAGCCGGGCTGGGTGGCGACGGCGACAATCTCGTGCTGCGCGCGGCCCGCGCGCTGATCGCGGAAGTCCGGCGGCCGACGCCCGTCGTGGGCTTCCGCCTCGAAAAGAGACTGCCAGTGGCCAGCGGTCTGGGCGGCGGATCCAGCGACGCAGGCGCCGCGCTTCGGCTGATGCGGGAAGTTCTGAACCTGCCGGTGGACGATGCGCGCCTGGAGGCCGTCGCGGCAAGCCTGGGCGCGGATGGCGCCGCCTGCCTATGGGGTCGGCCCGTGCTGGCCGAGGGCTATGGCGAGCGCTTGAGCGCTGCGCCGCGCCTGCCGGTGCTGGATGCGGTGCTGGTCAATCCCGGTTCACCCGTCTCCACGCCCGCGGTGTATCGACGGCTGGATGCCGACGGCGCGTTCGGCTCGGTGGCGCGGCCGCCCATGCCCGATAGGCTGGAGACCGTCCAGGAGGTCGCCGCCTGGTTGTCCACCCTGCGCAACGATCTGGAAGGTCCCGCCGTAGCGGTGGCCCCGGACGTCGGCGCGGTGCTGGATACGCTTCGCGCGGAGCCTGAAACCCTTCTGGCCCGGGTATCCGGTTCGGGCGGCACTTGTTTCGCCCTTTGCGCATCCGATCTCGAGGCGGGGGGGCTCGCCGAGCGGATCGCGGCGCTGGCCCCGACCTGGTGGGTTCAGCGCTGCCGGCTGGGCGGTCCCTGGCAATCCACCGACCGGTAACCGCCGACTGCCGGTTCGAAACGAAAACGGGGGTCCCGAAGG
>JAEYNH010000010.1 GCA_023412655.1 Pseudomonadota bacterium
GGCCAGTACTGCACCCGGCGGGCCTGGTCGCCGCCCAGGGAGCCGCCCACATGGGCCAGGCCCTCCCGACGCAGGTAGGCCTCGGCGAAGGCGGCGTTGGCCGCGCCCACGTCGGTCAGGCCCTTGAGCATCTGGGCGCCGCCGAACAGCTTGACCTCGAGCCGGCCGCGCTGCGCCCCACGCTGGAGCAGGGCGTTGACCAGCAGCTCCATGGCGTAGGCCCCGTAGCGCTGGGCCTCGCCGACAGTGTCCGACGCCTGGTGGCCGGGGAGCAGGAAGTGGTTCATGCCGCCCAGGCCCAGGGCCGGGTCGCGCATGCACGCCGCGACGCAGCTGCCCAGCACCGTGGCCAGCACCACGTCAGGATCGCTGGCCACTTTGAACTCACCCTGCACCACATGTTCCGGACGCTGGACGAGGCCGTCATGGCGGGCGGCGGCGCTCACGCCAACGGGCCGAAGACGGCCTCGATCTTGGTCTTCAGGGTGCCCACGGTGAAGGGCTTCACCAGGTAGTTGTTGACCCCGTACTGCACGGCCCGCTGGACCAGCTCGCGGTCGGCGCGGCCGGTGAGCATGATGAAGGGCGTCTGACGGATCGGTTCGTGCGCGCGGATCGCCCGCAGCAGGCCCATGCCGTCCAGCTTGGGCATGTTGTAGTCCGAGATGACCAGCTGGACCTTGGTGGTCAGCAGCACGCGCAGGGCAGCCTCGCCGTCGGGCGCCTCCCTGATGTCGCGGAAGCCGAGTTCCTGCAGTCCGGTGCGGACGAGGGACCGCATGGTCAGCTGATCATCGACCACGAGGACGGTCATCGAAGCCGCGGCGGGCATCAGGTCTTCTCCGAAAGGTTGGGGGCCGAGGTCCTGAGCAGTTCGGCCGCGATCCGGTCGAGGGGCAGCTGGCGCTCGACGGCGCCGATCTCGAAGGCGGCGCGGGGCATGCCGTAGACGACGCAGCTGGCCTCGTCCTGGCCGACCGTGCGGGCGCCGGCCCGGCGCATCTCCAGGAGGCCCTGGGCGCCGTCCCGGCCCATGCCGGTGAGGATGCAGCCGACGCCCCGGGCGCCGACGGTGCGCGCCGCCGAGGCGAACAGCACGTCCACCGAGGGCCGGTGGCCGTTGACCCGCTCGCCGGGCGTGATGCGGCAGCGCAGGCGGCCGGCGCCGGCGACCTCCAGATGGGCCTCGCCGCCCGGCGCCACATAGACCCGGCCGGCGTCGAGGGGCGCACCGTCGGTCGCCTCCTCCACCCGTGGGGCGCAGAGGCGGTCGAGGCGCTCGGAGAAGCTGCGGGTGAAGCTCTCGGGCATGTGCTGGGTGACCACCGTGGGCGGGCAGTCGGCCGGGAACCGGGAAAGGATGGCGACCAGGGCCTCGACCCCGCCCGTGGACGAGCCGATGGCGATCAGCCGCCCCTCGCCGGGCGCGGCGCCCGAGGCGAGCCGTGACGGGGTGGGAGCGCCGGCCAGGCGGTCGAGGGGGCGCACCCGCGCCCGGGCGGCGACCTTCACCTTCTCGGGCAGCTCGCGGAAACCATCCAGGCCGCCGGTGGACGGCTTGGCCACGCAGTCCACCGCGCCCAGCTCGAGCGCCTCGAGGGTCACCTCGGCGCCCCGGGTGGTGAGGGTGGAGACCATCACCACCGGCATGGGCCGCAGGCGCATCACCTTCTCGAGGAAGTCGATGCCGTTCATGTTGGGCATCTCGACGTCGAGGGTCATGACGTCGGGGTTCAGGGCCTTGATGGCTTGGCGGGCCTCGTAGGGATCGTTTGCCTGGCCGACCACCTCGATCTCGGGATCGCGCGACAGCACGGCCGAGATCAGGCTGCGCATGGTGGCGGAGTCGTCGACGACCAGGACGCGGATCATCGCGGCGCGTCCTTCAGCCGGTAGATGGTGACGCCGTCACTCTCCAGGCTGGCGGCGGCCGGCCCGCCGATCCGCTCGGAATGGCCGATGTAGAGGCGGGCCGCCGGGTTCATCAGCGGCAGGAAACGGGAGAACACCCGGGCCTGGGTCGCCTCCTCGAAATAGATCACCACGTTGCGGCAGAAGATGGCGTCGAAGCGCCGCTTCATCGGCCACTCGCCCATCAGGTTCAGTTCGTTGAACACCACCAGACGGCGCAGCGGGGCGGTGACGGTCCAGCTCTCGCCGTCCTTCGCGAACCAGCGGCTGCGCAGCTCGCCGGGAATCTGCAGCATGCTGGAGGCGCCGTAGGTCCCGGCCCGACCCCGGGCAAGGACGTCGGTGTCGATGTCGGTGCCCAGGATCCGCACGTCCCAGTCCGCCGCCTCGGGGGCGAGGGAAAGGATCGACAGGGCGATGGAATAGGGCTCCTCGCCGCTGGAGCAGCCGGCCGACCAGATGCGCACCGGGGCGCCCGCCCGGGCCGCCTGGAGCAGCGGCGGCAGCACCTGCGTCCTGAGGTGGTCGAAGTGGTGCGGCTCGCGGAAGAAGCGGGTGACGTTGGTGGTCAGGGCCGCGATCATCCGCTGGCGCTCGTCGGCGCCCTGGGCGTCGGCGACCAGGGCGCAGTAGTCCCGGAAGCTCTCGAGCCCCAGGCTGCGCAGGCGCTTGGCCAGGCGCGAATAGACGAGGGTCGCCTTGGACTCCGAGAGGGCGATGCCGGCGGAGTCGTGGAGGATGGCGGCGATGCGCCGGAAGTCCTCGGCGCGGAAGACGAACTCGCCGTCCACCAGGCGCTGGCCGGCGGCCGCCGGGGCGGCCGGCCCGTCCGCCCCCTGGGTCAGGCCCCCCTGGGTCACGCCGCCGCCTCCAGGTCATCGTGCACCAGCAGGCCGCTGAGCGACAGGAAGCTGACCATCCGGCCGTCGATGGCCAGCAGGCCGCGGACCGAGGCGCGGGCGAGCTCCGAGCCGAGGTCCGGGGTCGGCTGGATCATGTCGTCGGTGACGGTGAGGATGTCGGAGACGGCGTCCACCAGCAGGCCGACCACCTGCTTCTCCACCTGGGCGACGATGATGACGTGCCGGGCGGTGGGATCTGCGGGGCCGAGCCCCAGCCGGGCGCCGAGGTCGATGATCGGCAGGACCGCGCCGCGCAAGTTGATCACCCCGCGGACGAAGGGCGGGGAGTCCGGAAGGGCGGTGGCCGGGGTCCAGCCACGGATCTCGCGGACCTCCATGATGTCGACGCAGAATTCCTGCTGGCCGATCCGGAACGAGATCAGCTCGCGACCCAGGCCGGCGGAGGACGAGACGTCGTTGGAAAGGGTCATCTGAGGGTCACCCTGCTTGGAGGAGCCGGGACGGCTCTGCGGTGCGGGAGTTGGCGACGAGGCAGTCCACGTCGAGGATCAGGGCCACCCGGCCGTCGCCGAGGATGGTGGCGGCGGCGATGCCGGGGACCCGGCGGTAATTGGCCTCCAGGCTCTTGATGACCACCTGGCGCTGCCCCTGGATGGCCTCGACCATCAGGACCGCCCGGGCCCCGCCCTCGCCCTCGGTGAGCAGGGCGACGCTGCGCTCGGGCTGCAGGGGCGTGGTGGGATAGCCGAGGGCGGCCCCCACATCGATGAGAGGCGCGTAGGCGCCGCGGATGGAGATCACCCGGCCACCGCCCGTGGCGGCATGCACGTCCGCGGGCCGGGGCTGGAGGGTCTCGACGATGGCGCTGAGGGGCACCACCAGGGTCTCGCCCCCAGCCGAAACCACCATGCCGTCCAGCACCGCCAGGGTGAGCGGCAGGCTCATGACGAAGGTGGAGCCCTCGCCCGGGCGCGAGGAAATGGAGATGCGTCCGCCCAGCGCCTGGATCGAACGCTTCACCACGTCCATGCCGACGCCGCGGCCGGAGATGTCGGACACCGCATCGGCGGTGGAGAAGCCCGGCATGAAGATGAGGTTGTCGACCTCCTCGTCCGACAGGGCCGCGTCGGGGGCGATGAGCCCCTTCTCCACGGCGATGGCCCTGACCCGGGGGCGGTTGATCCCCGCCCCGTCGTCCGCCACCTCGATGACGATGCGGCCCGACCGGTGCAGGGCCGACAGGCGCACCGTGCCCTCGGCCGGCTTCCCCGCCGCCAGGCGCGCCTCGGGCGTCTCCAGGCCGTGGTCGATGGCGTTGCGGATCATGTGGGTGAGCGGGTCGCTCAGACGCTCGATGACCGTCTTGTCGACCTCCGTACCCTCGCCCTCGGTGACCAGGCGGGCCTGCTTGCCGGTGGCGCCCGCGACTTCGCGCACGAGGCGCGGCATGCGCTGGAACACTGACTTCACCGGCTGGGCCCGGATGGCCATGACGCTGTCCTGGATCTCCCGGGTGAGCTGTTCGAGCTCGTCCAGGGCGACGGACACCTTGGTGTCGCGGGACAGGCTGGCCTCGGCCACGCGCTGGGCCAGCATGGCCTGGTTGATCACCAGCTCGCCCACCAGGTCGATGAGCCGGTCCACCCGGTCGAGATCGACCCGGATGGTGGGGGCCGGCGCGCCAGCGGGCTTGGCCGGGGGCTTCTCGGCCTCAGGGCGGATCGCGCCAGCCGGGGGCGGCGCCGGGCGAGCGGGCGCGGGATCAGGCTCCGGCGCCTCGACGGCGGCCTGGACGCGGCTGAGCAGGGCGGCGATGTCGAGTTCGTCGGCGCCGGAAGGCGCGGGCTCCCCGCCGCCGCCATGTCCGTCCCCGTCCTCGTCCGCCTCGATGGACAGGTCGCAGTCGCTTTCCACGAACTCGAAGATCTCGGTGATATCGTCCCGCGCCACGGAGCCGGTCAGGCGGATAGTCCAGGCGAGGTAGGCGCCCTCGGGGTCGAGGTCGGGAAGGTTCGGCAGGCCGGCGGCGTCCAGCTCGATCCGCGCCTCGCCCAGGCGGGAAAGCTCACGCAGCAGCAGGACGCTGTCGTTGGCCTTCTGATAGAGCGCCGCGTGGGGCCGGAAGCGGATCGTCCAGCCGGCGGGCGCGGCCGCGGGCTGGAACCCGGTCGCCACGTCGAAGTCCGGCGCAGGTTCGGGCGCAGGTCCGGGCGCAGGCACGGGCGCGAAGGCGATGGGCTGGAAGTCGAAGTCACCCATGCCGTCGTCGTCCGCATCGGCCGCCTGCGGATCGGCGCCGGCGAAGGCGGCCAGCTCGGCGGCCACGGCGTCGCCATAGCCGGGATCCAGCGCCCCGCCCTCCCGGGCGGCGCGGACCAGGTCGGCCAGGATGTCGGCGGCGCGCAGCAGGGCGGCGACGATCTCGGGGCCGGCGGCGAGACGGCCGGCGCGCAGCTCGTCCAGGGTGGTTTCGAACACGTGGGCGAAGCGCACGAGACCGTCGAGGGCGAAGGCGCCAGCGCCGCCCTTGATCGAGTGCACGGCCCGGAAGACGGCGTTGACGGTGTCGTCGGAGCCCTCGCCGTCCTGCATGGCCAGCAGGCCGCTCTCCAGTTCGGCGAGCTGTTCCTCACATTCCTGGAAGAACGTCGCCCGGATTTCCTGCATCGGGTCCATGGGACGGCTCAGGCCGCCACGCGGCGGATGGCGGCCACCAGCTTCTCGGGGCTGAACGGTTTGACGATCCAGCCGCTGGCCCCGGCCTCCCGGGCGCGCAGCTTCTTCTCCGGCGAGCTTTCGGTGGAAAGCACCAGGATCGGGATGGTGCGGCGTTGCGGATCGGCCCGGACGCCCTCGATGAAGCCGTAGCCGTCGAGCCGGGGCATATTGATGTCGGTGACGATGACGTCGGGAGCGCTCTCGCGGAGCACCTCCAGGCCATGCTGGCCGTCCTCGGCCTCCAGCACCTTGAAGCCGGCGTCGGTGAGGGCCAGGCGCAGCATGTCGCGCATCGTCCGGCTGTCGTCGACGGTGAGGACGACGCAGGGCTCGGAACGGCTTTCCGTCGGGCTCATGGGGCGGACTCCGGGCTCGGGAAGGCGGGCGCGCCCATCAGGGCGAGGGCGGCCTCGAGGTCGGGCGAGGGATCGGCCAGGGTCAGGCTGAGGCCGTCGGCCTCCCACGTGACCCGGGCGGACAGCAGCACCTGCAGGCAGGGGCCGCCGAGGCGGCGCACGGCCGAGCCGTCGAGGACCAGCGGGCGGCCGCGTCGGTCCATGAGCGCCCGGGCGAGGGGCGCGGCGGCGTTGAGGTCGAGCACCGCCGGCAGGGCGAGAGGGGCGTCGGGGCCGTCCACCGCTAGAACTCCTCCCAGTTGTCGAAGTCGCTGGCCGGCTGGGGCTTCAGCAGCGCGCCCCCGCCCGAGGCGTGGGTGGAGAGCGTCTTGAGTGGCGCAGCCTGGCGCCAGGTCTCGGCGCCAGGGGGCCGGGACACGGGCTGGCGCAGGGGCGCAGGGGCGGCCGGCGCCTTGACCTCGGCGGCGGCGGGCGCAGGCTGGCTCCTGGCCTTCGGCGCCGGGCTCGCGCCGACCTGGAAGCGGCCGACCAGACGGGCCAGCTCCTCGGCTTCCTGGGCGAGGCTGTGGCTGGCGGCGGTAGACTGCTCCACCATGGCCGCGTTCTGCTGGGTGACCTGGTCCATCTGGTTCACCGCCGTGTTGACCTCGTTCAGGCCGGCGGCCTGCTCCTGGGCGGAGGCGGCGATCTCGGCCACCACGGCGTTGATCTCGGCCACCTGGGCGACGATGCGGGTCAGGGCCTCGCCGGTCTGGCCCACCAGGGTCACGCCCTGGCCGACCTGATGAGTGGACTCGGAGATCAGCACCTTGATCTCCTTGGCCGCGTCGGCCGACCGCTGGGCCAGGGCCCGGACCTCGGAGGCGACCACGGCGAAGCCCTTGCCGGCGTCGCCCGCTCGGGCGGCCTCGACCCCGGCGTTCAGGGCCAGGAGGTTGGTCTGGAAGGCGATGTCGTCGATCACCCCGATGATCCGGCTGATCTGCTCGGCCGAGGCCTCGATCTCGCCCATGGCCGCGACGGCCTCGCGCACCACCTGGCCGGAGCGTTCGGCGCCGGCCTTGGCGGTGGAGACCACCTCCCGGGCCTGGTGGGCGCCCTCGGCGGTCTTGCGGACCGTGGCGGTGATCTCGTCCAGGGCGGCGGCGGTCTCCTCGAGCGAGGCCGCCTGGTGCTCGGTGCGCCGGGCCAGGTCGTCGGCCGCCTGGCTGATCTCGCCGGCCCCCGAGCGCAGGCCCTGGGTGGCGCCGGTGACGACCTGCATGGTCTGCTGCAGCTGATCCATGGCGGCGTTGAAGTCGGTCTTCAGGGACTCCGCGCCCGGGCCGAGGGTCTCGGTGATGCGATGGGTCAGGTCGCCGGCGGCGAGCCGCGACAGGCCGGTGGCCAGGGCGGCCATGGCGGCGGCGGCAGCCTCGGCGTCCGCGCTGCGCAGGCGCTCGCGCTCGGCGCGCTCGGTCTCGGCT
>JAEYNH010000024.1 GCA_023412655.1 Pseudomonadota bacterium
GCTTCGGCGGCGGGCGGCGGCGTGGGCGCTGTGGCGCAGGCCGAGATCAGCGCAGCGGCGGAGGCGGCCGCGAGCCAGGACGGACGGATCTTCATCGTGAATGTCTCTCTCAGGCGCGGGCCCGGCCGCGCACACGGTTGAGCTGTTCTTACACCCGCCCCGAGCATGGGAAAGCGTTACACCTTTGTCACTTGCGCGGGCGCTTCGACGCAGGGCGCCATGCTCTGACCGACAGGGAGGATGCATGGACCAGAGGGCGGCCATCGGCGCAGTGATCGACGAAATGTACGACATGATCTCGGGTCCGGCGGGTCCACGGGACTGGTCGCGCCAGCAAAATGTGTTCCACCCCGAGGCCCGGCAGATGCGCACCGGCATCGATCAGGCCGGCGGCCCGTGGATTCGCATCATGTCGCCGGCCGAGTACGAGGCGGACGTCGCGCCCTTCTTCGCCGCCAACCCGTTCTACGAGGTGGAAATCGCCCGTCGCATCGACGTGCTGGGCAACATGGCGCACGTGTGGAGCCTGTATGAGGCGCGCACGTCCCCCGACGATGTCACGCCCGAGCGCCGCGGCATCAACTCTATCCAGCTCTACCATGACCGCGAGCGTGGCTGGCGCATCATGTCGATGATTTGGGACAACGAGCGGCCTGGGGTGACGGCCCAGCCGTTCTGAGCCTCACATTTGGGTCTTGGACTCGCGGATCCGCACGATGAGTGACTGGCTCGCCGTGGCCATCAGCTCACCGTCCTGGCTGAACAGATGCATGGCGCCGTGGGCGAAGCCGCCGTTCACCCCATGGATGCGGATGTCGCAGAGCACCCAATCCGTGGGCACCACCCGGCGGATCCGGATGGTGTTGTCCAGGCTGTTGCCGCCTGCATTGGCGCCGAGAGCGTTGCCCACCCCGGACGGCACGAAGTCGGCCATGACCGCCAGCATCGGGGCGTCGATGGCGATCGGTTCACGCGGGCGGATCCACAGCAGCGAGCGTCCATCCGGCTCGGGGTTGCCGATGCGATCGTTGCCGTAGCGACCCTTGGCCATGCGGACTTCGATTCGGCTGTGCAACCCCGGCCCCGAACCTCGCCAGTGCTCGGCGACATCGCAGTCCTCGGGACGCGGCGCGTGCGGCGCCTCGAGCCATTGCTGCGACAGCTCGCTCGGTCGCTCGCCCAGGGCCGCATTGACCGTGAAGATCTCCCGGTCGCCCACGTGGCCGACCACCCGGGCTTGGGTGTTGTACTTGCCGGTCACCGGGGTGCGCACGTCCAGGTCCACCACGCTGGGAGGCTGGGCATAGGACAGGTACTGCGCCGTGGCCCACACCAGGGGCCGGCCGGTGGTCCGCTCCAGCGCCGCGACCGCCGACGCAAGCCCGACCCCCCCGAACATGAACATCCTTCCGGGCGGACCGACGCACACATCCTCGGAAAGCGGCACGTACCAACGGTGCGGATTGTGGGTGCCGCGGAGGTCGAAGAAGAGCTTGTCCATCACCGTTCTGAAAGCGCGTGACGACAGGCTCCGCAAGCCCTGACGAAAGGTTATATGGACTTCGAGGAGGACCGCGCCGTGCCCGCCAAGATCGTTATCGCCCAGCATCCGGCTCATCGGGACGACATCGGAGACCTCGTCACCCGGCGCCCCCTGCCGGGCCCGGGCGTGGAGCAGGTTGACCCGTTCCTGTTCCTCAACCACCACGGCCCGCAGGTCTATTCGCCGAACAACCGCGGCCTGCCGTTCGGGCCCCACCCGCATCGCGGCTTCGAGACCGTGACCTTCATTCTGGAAGGCGAGCTTGCCCACCGGGATTCCGCTGGTCACGAGAGCATCATCCGAGCGGGCGGCGTCCAATGGATGACCGCGGGCTCGGGGCTCATCCACGCCGAAGTCTCACCCGAGGACTTCCTCCGCACGGGCGGTCCGCTGGAAATCCTGCAGCTCTGGGTGAACCTCCCCTCAAACCTCAAGATGAGCCCGCCCAGGTACGTGGGCGTGCAAGCTGACGCCATCCCGGTCCTCGCGGCCGGCGATCAGGCGCAGGTGCGGCTTATCGCAGGCTCGTGGGGCGGAGCCACCGGCCCCATCGCCTCGCTCACGGGCGTCTTCATGACCGTTATCGATCTGGACACCGGCGGGCGCGTGGGTTTCGGCTCTCTCGAAGGCCGAAGCGTCTTCCTCTATGTCGTGAAGGGCGATGTTCGGGTGAACGGCGCCGTGGTTTCAGAATGGCGCCTGGCCGAGTTGGGCCTCGAGGGCGACACCGTCGAGATCTCGGCCCACGGGCCGGCGCAGGTGGTCTTCGGCCACGCCCGGCCCATTGGCGAGCCGGTGGTGGCCCATGGTCCCTTTGTCATGAATACGCGCGAGGAGATCGTGCAAGCGATCCGCGACTACCAGGCCGGCCTGTTCGACAACGTCAGCGCCTAGAAATTCACCCGGGAAGATATCGCCCCATCCACCACCATGTTGGTGCCAGTGGTGAAGCCTGAGCGCGGACTGGCCAGGAATACGGCGGCCGCCGCGATCTCGTCCGCGGTGGCCATGCGCCCCGTGGGATTGCGCTTGATCATCTGCTCGAAGTAGCCCGGCATGCCGTCGCGCACCCGCGCCCAGACGCCGCCCTCGAACAGGACCGTCCCCGGCGAAACCACGTTGCAGCGCAGACCCTTGGGCGCACCCTCCCGAGCCACGCCCTTGGCGTAATGGATCAGCGCAGCCTTGATGGCGCCGTACGATGAGGGGCCGGTGGCCTCGGCCGCCGAGACCGAGGAGATCAGGATGAAGGCGGCGTCGCCCTTGGCGGCGGCGGCCTTCTCCAAATACGGTCGGGCCGCCTCGAAGCTGCGGACCGCGCCCATCAAGTCGATATCGACCATGGCCCGCCAGTCTTCCTCGGCCACACCCTGGATCAGGGCGCTGGCGTTGGAGATCAGGATGTCCACCCCGCCCAAGGCCTGGGCAGCTCCACTGATGAAACCCTGCAGCGCCGACTTGTCGGCGATATCCACGGCTTCGCCGTAGGCGCGCACGCCGCGGCGCTCCAGCGCCTCCACCGCCTCCGCGACCTGATCCGCGTTGCGGGCGCAGACGGCGACATCTGCCCCTTCATCGGCCAGGGCTTCGGCAATCGCCCGGCCGATGCCGCGCGAGCCGCCGGTCACCACAGCAGCCTTGCCTTTGAGTTTCAGGTCCATTGGCGCCTCCTCTGAAGGCGCGAGCCTGCCAAACCCTCGCCGCTGAAGCTAGCCAAGCACGCGGCGAGGGCCAGCTTCGGCGAGCTCGCAACCGCGAGCGATGACCCGGATAACGCAGGCTGCTGCTGCGGCTCGGCTTGGCGCAGCCCCCTGCTCCACCGGCCGGCCGGCAGCGTCATAGGCCGCCCAGGACCAACCTCCGGCAGTAGGAGCGATCCTGAATCCGTAGCCCCGATTTCGTGCCGCTCGCATATTTCCGTGACTTCCTCGTGCGTCCCGATAGGCCGCAACGAACGGAGCTGGCGCGCGGACGTTCCCGCCCCAGGAAATGACAGCCCCTCTTAGACTCTGAAATTGCAATTCATTTCCTAGGAACGATGTCTTCGGGGCGAATGCGAGTGTGGTGACGCCGCAACGTCGCCGCCATATGTCTGATTTCCCACATAGGAACTGCCGCTTCTCTCGCGCGCTAACCAGTCGCCGACGCGTGTGTCCGCCAGGGTACGCCGCCGCGACCGCCGGTTGAATCCAGCCGGCGTCCTTTTCTCGCATGGGGGATATGCGGATGACGGGTCGCTTTGCTCCGCGCCTGACCGGATGGCCGATTGACCCGGTCTTGCGCAGGCTGCGTTCACTGACCACCCTTTCCGAGGGCGAAGAGGCGTTCTTGCGTTCGCTCGCCGAGCGGCGCGAGCGTCACCGCCCGACTGACGAGATCATCGCCGAAGGTCAGGCGCGCCGACGCCTGCGCTTCGTCGTAGCCGGATGGGCTGCGCGCCAGCGGCTTCTCGCCGATGGCCGCCGTCAGATCTTCAGTCTCATCCTGCCGGGCGACAGCTTCGGTCTGGACCAGCGGGCCGGCGCGCCGGCCCCTTGGTCTGTGGTGGCCCTGACGGCCATGGAGACCATCGACGCCGACCCGCTTCTGGATGAAGTGATCGAAGGCCGCGCCCCCGGCTTCGCCCGAGCCTTCGCCGCAGCGGGCATGGAGGGTGAGCGCCTGCTGCTGGACCACATGGTTCGGCTGGGACAGCAGACCGCGTATGAGCGGGTGGCCCACTTCCTCCTGGAACTCCAGCGGCGCCTGCAGGTGGCTGGGCTTGGCGACAGCCAACGCTTCCCCCTGCCTCTCACCCAGGAAATCCTCGCCGAGGCCCTTGGCCTTTCCATCGTCCACGTCAACCGCACGCTCCAGCAGTTGCGGCGCGAGCGACTGATCGAACTGCGATCGGGTGTGGCCATCCTGCTCCAGCCGCAGACCCTCGCCGCCATCGCCAACTACGAGGCGCGCCGGGCGGAACGCTCAGCGTCCACGATGCGGGGCGAGCTGGCGAGCGGTTCCGCCTAGCTGGCCTTATTCAGCCGGTGTTCCTCAGCCCCGCAGCCACGCCGTTGATGGTCAGGTGAATGCCCTGACGGACCGCTTCCTGGTCATCGCCGGCACGTCGGCGGCGGATCAGCTCGATCTGCAGGTGGTTGAGCGGATCGATGTAGGGCAGCCGCGACCGGATCACCGCCGCCAGCTCGGGGCTGCGTTCCAAGAGGGAAGCCTGCCCGGTGATCTCCAGCAGCGCCTCACTCGTGCGCTCCCATTCTGCGCGGATGTGGCCGAAGACCGCCTCGGCGAGCGCCCTATCCTGCACAAGGCCGGCGTAGCGGCCGGCGATAGCCATGTCGCCCTTCGCCAGCACCATCTCCATGTTGGCCAGGGTTGTCGCGAAGAAGGGCCAGGCCTCATGCAGTTCCTTCAGCTGCGTCATGGAGACGCCCGCGTCCGCCACGGCCGAGCCGAAGCCGTACCAACCCGGCAGCATGGCTCGCGACTGGGACCAGGAGAACACCCACGGAATGGCCCGCAAGCCCTGGATCGTCCGGGTCGCCTGGCGCGATGTGGGCCGGCTGCCGATGTTGAGGTCAGCGATCTCGGCGATGGGTGTGGCGGCGAAGAAATAGTCCGCAAAACCGGGCGTCTCGTAGACGAGGTTGCGGTAGGCGGTCATGGCCGCGACCGCGAGGGCGTCCATGGCCCCGGCATGCGGGGCGGCAAGGTCCTCAAAGGCTCGCCCGCGCAGCGAGGCCAGGACCACCCCGGCCGTAAGCGTCTCCAGGCTCTGGCGCGCCAGTTCGGGGTCGGCGTACTTGTTCGCCACCACCTCACCCTGCTCGGTGATGCGGATGCGCCCATCCACGGTCCCATGCGGCTGTGCGATCAAGGCGTCAAAGCTGGAGCCCCCGCCCCGGCCCACCGCCCCGCCGCGGCCATGAAACAGCTGCAGCCTTAGCCCTGCTTCATGGACAACCGAACTCAAGGCCAAGGAGGTCTTGTAGAGCTCCCAGGTCGAGGTGAGATAGCTGCCGTCCTTGTTGCTGTCGGAATAGCCAATCATCACCTCCTGCAGGCCATGGGTGGCGAGCAGGCCGCGCACGAGCGGCAAGCCGAGGTAGCGGGCCATGGTCTCCGGCGCCGCCCGCAGGTCCTCGATGGTCTCGAACAGGGGCTCGGCGAAGATGTCCGTGCCGGCCGATGGGCCGGGGACGAAGAGGCCTACCTCCTTCAGCAGCACATAGACCTCGAGAAGGTCCGAGACAGAGGTGGTGTTCGAGACGATGTATGCGCGGATCGCGTCCGGGCCGTATCGACGCTTGATCTCGGCAGCGGCGGCCAGAGTCTGCAGCTCGCGCTGGGTCTCATCGGCATAGGTTTCGAACGGCGAGGCCAGGAGGCGGCCATGCGAGAGTTCGCCGAGCAGCAGTTCGCAGCGTTGGGGCTCGTCCAGGGCCTCGTAGTCGTCGGCCACCCCCGCCCGCTTCATCAGCTCGGCCACCACCCGGGCGTGGACCGCCGAATTCTGCCGCATGTCGAGGGTCGCGAGGTGGAAGCCGAACACGTCCACCGCCCGGATCAGGTCCGGCAGCGGGCCTTCGGCGAAGGCCGGACCGTGGAACGCCACCAGGGAATCCAGCACCGTCTGCAGATCGGCCTTCAGGCCGGCGGGGCTGTCGTAAGGCGCGCCAGGCGTGCTGGACGGCCTGGGCGGGGCTTCGCCGGTCAGCTGCGGATAGGTGGCCGCCACGCGGGCGTAGATGCCGGTCAGGGCCCGACGATAGGGCTCGTCCACCCTCTGGGGCGATGGGTCCTGCGCGGCGTCGGCCAGGGCTTGCAGCTCAGGCGTCACCTCCGCGAGGCGCGCCGAGATCGACAGCTCCGCGCCCAGGGCATGAATGCGCTCGAGGTACATGCGCAGCGCCGCCCGCGACTGCCGCGCCAGCGCCTGGCGCATCACCGCGGCGGTGACGAACGGATTGCCGTCGCGATCGCCGCCCACCCAGCTGCCGATCCGAAGGAAACTCGGAGACGGCTCGGGGACGGCCAGCACCTCGCGCCAGTGGGCGTAGAGCCGCGGCAGCGCCTCCAGGAAGCTGCGCTCGAAGTAGGAGACGGCGTTTTCGATCTCGTCGCTGACGGCGATCTTCACGTGCCGCAACAGCCGGGTCCGCCAAAAGATCGACACCTCGCGCACGAGTTCGCGCTCGATGGCCGCGCGCTCGGCTTCGGTGCGGGCCCGATCAAAGGCCTCCAGGCGTTCGGCGATGGCGCTTTGGCGGTCGAGCACGCTCTTGCGGCGCACCTCGCTTGGGTGGGCGGTGATCACGGGCGCAATCAGGGCGCCCGCCAGCAGCTCGGCCACGGCGCTGCGCTCGACGCCTTCGGCCGCCAGGGTCCGTAGGGCCCCGGCCAGGGTGTCCTGGCGCGCATCACCCGCGCGGATGCGCCGGCGCTGGATCTGGTCTTCGGCGATGTTGGTGATCTGCAGGAAGCAGGCGAACGAATGGGCGAAACGCACCGTATCGTCGAGGCTGAGGGACGAGAGCCGTTCGGCCACCAGCTTCGCCGCTTCCGGCGTGCCATCCCGGTGGAAGCCGACCGACGCCTTCCGGATATCCTCGATCTGGTTGAACACGGCCAGGCCGTCCTGCTCGCGGATCACATCCCCGAGCACCCGCCCCAGGAACCGGACGGCCGCGCGGAGCTGATCGGGGAGCGACTGCGTCATGGCCGAACAAGGTTTAATGCCGGCCGCCGACCGACGTCATCTGGTTTCCTCCCGCAACGTCAGCGATAACGCCCCGCATGACCCCGCAAGAGGCGCTTGAACGCATCCGCCGCTATGACGCCCGGCTCCGGGCGTTCGTGGAGGTCTTCGATCCGCCCCTGCTGGGCGAGGATGGCGATGGTCCGGTGCTGGCGGTGAAGGACCTGATCGACGTGGCCGGCGTGCCCACCGGGGGCGGCGCGCGGGTCCCGCTCGATCCGTCGCCCATGCGCAACGCCCGGGTCGTGGATCGCCTGCTGCAGGCCGGCTGGAGTATCGTCGGCAAGACCCACACGGTGGAATTGGCGTACGGCGGCTGGGGCACCAACCGGGCGGTGGGCGCACCCTGGAACCCGTGGGACCCCAGGGTCCACCGCGCGCCGGGCGGGTCGTCCTCCGGCTCGGCGGTGGCGGTGGCCGCCGGCCTCTGCGACGGCGCCCTCGGGACCGACACCGGCGGCTCGGTGCGCATTCCGGCCGCCGTGTGCGGGGTGGTGGGACTCAAGCCCGGCCGCGGCCTCGTCAGCCTGCGCGGCGTCCATCCGCTCAGCCCCGCCCTGGACACCGTCGGCGTCCTGTGCCGGGACGTGGCCACCGCCGCCCGGATGCTGGCGACGATCTCCGGCCCGGACGGCGCCGCGGCGGTGCGCGAGCCGTTCGATGCCGAAGCGGCGCTGTCGGCGAAGGTCGCCGGGCGTCGGCTGGCCGTGCTGCCGGCGCAGGCCCTCGGTGATCTCGATCCCGAGGTCGCCCTGCTCTACGAGGAGGCGGTGTCCCGGCTGGCGACCACTGGGGTGACGCTGGAGGTGGTGTCCCCACCGCCGGTGCTGGAGCAATCCTTCATCGCCAATGGCCTGCTCATGGCCGGCGAGGGCTGGCGGGTCTGGGCGTCGCGGATCGGCCGCCTGGCCGAGGTGATGGACCCGTGGATCGTCCGCCGTTTCGAGGCCGGACGCGAGATCACCGACCTTGAGCTCGACCAGGCCCACGTCCGGCGCTCGGAAGATCAGGCCGCCTTCCAGGCCTGGATAGCGCCGTACGACGGGCTTCTGTCGCCCACCTGTCCGCTGCCCGCGCCGCCGCTGGATGAGGTCGACGAGACGATCTCGCCCCTCAGCCGCCTGACGCGCGCGGCCAACTACCTCGACCTGCCGGGGATCACCGTGCCCTGCGGGCTCACCGCGCAGGGCCTTCCGGTCGGGCTGCAGATCCTCGGCCGGCCCTGTGACGAGGCATCGGTGGTGGCCCTGGGCGCTGCGTTCGAGAAGGTGTCGGGCTGGAACGGACGCTCCCCCGACCTCTCCGGCTTTGCCTAGCCCCGAGTGCGGCCGCCGATCCAGCGCAGCACCACCCAGGCCAGGAAGGCCCAGGCCGAGCCCAGGCACCAGCCCGCCACCACATCGCTAGGCCAATGGACGCCGAGATAGATGCGGCTGAGCCCCACCGTCACCAGGATCAGGACCGCGAGCGCGTAGACCATGACCTTGGCCCGGCGGCTTTCCTCCAGGCTGGCGATCAGCACCGCCAGTGTCAGGAAGGTCGCCGTCGAAAGGGTGGAGTGGCCGCTCGGGAAGCTCGCCGAATAGACGTTGGAGCCGTGGGGCACGAGGTCCGGACGCGGGCGACCGTACAGCGCCTTCATCCCTTCGCTGGAGGCGAAGGCCAGGAGCACCGTGCCCAGCAGGACGAAGGCGTGCTTCCACCGTCGGTGAAACAGGAAGGCCAGGAAGCCGACCACCGTCGTCAGCGTCACGATGGTGAAACCGCCGAGGGCGGTGACATCCCGCACCGCCTCCTCGAATGAGCCCGAGCCGATGGGATCGTTCAGGTCGTTGGGATTGCGGAACAGCAGGATCAGCCGCTCGTCGACCTCGTGCGTATCGCCCTCGCCCACTTCCTCGGCGATGGAGAAAAACGCCCAGAGCGCCGCCATCGCCGCCATGAAGATCAGCAGGGCGCGGGATTCGAAGCGCCTCAGGAACCGCCAGAGAGCGGCGATGAGGGCCTTCGTCTGTCGAACCGGCATGGAGCTGTTCTAGCCCAGGCCGCGGCCGGAGAGGAGCCCGAGACGCCGAAGTTTGTCGGTCAGGCGCGGAGCTTCGGCAGGCACAGCAGGTCGGCGGCGCGCTTCAGCATGGCGTCGATGGCCGCCTGGGCGGCGGCGCGACTGGCGTCGGCGCCGCGGGCCACCGTCTCGCCGTCCTCGTCGTACACGCTCCACAGCCAGCCGGTTTCAGCCTGGCTGAGCGAATAGGCAAACGCACGCGCCTCTTGCATTTCGGTCTCCCGTCCTGAGCAGAGAACACCTGGGCGCGGCCGAGGTTGCCGCATCGCACACGGTCTTCGCAAATGCGAAAAGCGAGGTTCAGGCGCGCCGGTCAGTCAAGGTCGAGCAGATCGCGGCCGGCCTTGCGGACGTCGTTGCAGCCGGTGAGGATCATGGCCACCGCAAGCTCCGAGCGGATGATGTCCAGCATCCTGCGCACCTGGGCCTCGCCGCCCGCGCCGAGCGCGTAGGCCCAGGCCCGGCCCAGGAAGCAGGCCTTGGCTCCGAGCGACAACGTCTTGAGCACGTCGAGGCCTGAGCGGACGCCGCCGTCCATATAGACCTCGAGGTCGCCGCCGACGGCGTCCACGACCGCCGGCAGGGCCGAGATCGATGAGCGCACCCCGTCGAGCTGGCGCCCGCCGTGGTTGGACACCACGATCCCCTGGGCCCCTGCCCGAGCCGCGAGCTTCGCGTCGGCGGGGTCCAGCACCCCCTTCACGACGATGGGGCCGTCCCAGATTTCCCGCACCCAGTCGAGGTCCTTCCAGGTCACCGAGCGGTCGAAGTTCCGGGCGATCCAGGCCAGGAAGTCGGTCACCCGCCGGCTCTGCTGCACCGCGCCCGCCACCGAGCCCAGCGTGTGTGGGCGCCCATGGATGAACACGTCCCAGGTCCAGGCCGGATGGGTGATGCCGTCCCAGGCCTGGGTAAGCGCGGACTCCAGCTTGCCCGCGCCGGTGAAGCCGGAGCGGACGTCCCGATAGCGGGCGCCCGGCGTGGGCAGGTCGACGGTGAACACCAGGACCGGAGAGCCGAGGTCCTTCGCCCTGCCGAGCAGCTCGCGCATGTAGCCGCGGTCCTTGAGCATGTAGAGCTGGAACCACGGCGGCGCACCGGTAGCCGCCACCTCCTCCACCGAGCAGACTCCGACCGTGGAGAGGCAGAACGGCACCCCGGCCGCCGCCGCTGCGCGCGCCGCCTGCGTTTCGCCGCGGCGGCCGTACATGCCGGCCATGCCAACCGGCGCCAGCCCCACCGGCATCGACAGCTTCTGCCCGAGGGTCTCGACCTCCATCGACAGGCGGGTCATGTCCACCATGACCCGCTGGCGCAGGGCGATCTCCTCGAGGTCGGCGACGTTCCGCTTGAGCGTCACCTCGGCATAGCTGCCGCCGTCGATGTATTCGAAGAAGATCCGCGGCAGGCGACGGCGCGCCATTTCGCGAAAGTCCGATACCGAAGCTGCCCGCATGTGAACTCCCCTGGGGCGGAGGTTGGCGGCTGCGCCTTGGCGGCGCAAGCCGGCGCGATCAGGCGCCGCCGGGCAGCGGGCCGATGACGATCCAGACCTGGTGCGCCCGGGCCATCAGCTCACCGTCGGCGGAGTAGAGGGCGACGCCGGCGAACTCCTTGCGGCCTTCCTTGGCCAACGGCCAGGCCAGAAGGATGCACTCCTCGCCGGCCCGCGGCGCGCGCAACACCTCCCCGGTCATGGTGCCAAGCAGGGCCCCGTGGCGACCCTCCTTCTCGAACCAGGCGAAATAGCCGGGACAGTCGATGGCGGCCCAGACCACCTCCGGCGCGATGGTCCCGTCCGGGCGGGCGAAGTTCTCGTGCGCGCGCCAGACGCAGGCGACAACGCCCGGCTCGGCGCCCTCCAGTTGTCCCGGCAGAACCCGCAGACCATCGCCGTCTTCCCGGGCCACGCCGCAGGTGAAGCAGATCGGATGGATGCGCTGGCTCAGCCCCACATGGCGAGCCCCCGCGGCGCGGGCGGCCTCCAGGCTGGGGGCCGGTGGCGGGTCAGGCAGCGCCACCTTGGCCGGCCCGGCGCTGCCGATCGCCCCGGCCTCGCCCAGAAGCACGTTGACGCCGTCCTGCGGCTCGACCGAAAGCTCCACGTCCAACGGCACCGGCGCGCGGAGCACGGCGGTGACCGGCCCCTCCAGGCCTTCTGCGATCAACCCGCAGACATAGCCCCCGTTGCCGGAATTCGGCGGACCGCAGAACTGGCGGCCGATCACGATCTTCGACAAAACACGCCCGCTTCAAACGACTGGACCAAGGCCTGGCTTTCCCACGGCGACCCCGGGGAAAGGAAGCCGAAATCGCGCTCCGGCGTTGGAGGGTTGGGGCGGGCACGCTAAGGCTAAGGCCGCCTAGAATCCAAAGTCCAAGAGGAGAACTCGGTGAGTGAACGGATCGAACGTCCCTGGGCCCTGATGCGGCACCATGCCGGTTGGGCGGACGTGTTCCATGTGGAAAGCGAGACGGGGGATTCCATCACCGGCTTCTATCCGGACCGTGAGACCGTGGGCCCGCCGGTGAGCTACTCCACCCGCGCCGTCCTCGCCCGCTATCCGACCATGGAGGCCGCCCGCGCCGCGCGCGAGGAAGCCGTGGGCGAATGGCGCAAGCACGACGCCGCCGTGCGTGAAGCCGAGGAGAAGCTGCGTCAGGCCGAGAAGGCCCGCGAGGAAGCCTGGCTCGGCTGCCTGCGCGACGCCGCCACGCGCGGCTAGGTCCAGAACCCCTTCGAAACGGCGAAGGCCAGGGCGGCTGCGACGGCGACACAGGCCAGCAGCCGCCACATCGGCGCCCCGGCAAGGTCCGGATCCTGCGGGAAGGCGCGCCGCCCGGTGACCATCGCCCCGATCAGGTTCGTCCGCTTGTAGACGAGGTAGAACAGCACCGCCGCCACGTGCAGGACGACCAGCACCTGCAGGAGCCGGAAGCTGAACTCGTGGAGATCGGCCAGCGTGCGGCCGAGTTCGAAGCTGACCAGATGCGACAGCGGTCCGCCTTCGAACGCATCCACGTCCACGGCGAACAGCCCCGTCGTCACCTGGGCTGCCAGGACCATCAGCATGGCGATCACGCTCCAGCCGCCGAGCGGATTGTGGCCGGGCACATTGGACGCCGTCCGTTCCGGCAGCGTCCGGGCGTAGGCGGCCACCGCCCTGGGGCCTCGCACGAAGCTGGAGAAGCGGGCCGCGCCGCCCCCCCAGAACCCCCAGAGCACGCGGAACGCGACCAGGCCCAGGATGGCGTAGCCGCTCCAGCGGTGCCAGTTCAGGTGGTCCTCAGACGACCACCACGAGAAGGCCAGCAGGATAACCAGGGACCAGTGGACGATGCGGACCGGCGCGTCCCACAGCCGGGCCCGGACTTGAGGAGCCACCGTCAGCTCTTCGCCTGCCTATAGACATCGTGACACGCCTTGCAGGAGCCGCCGGTGGGCCGCACCTGGGCCTTCACCGCATCCATATCGCCCGCCATCGCCGCCTGGTTCAGCTTAGCCACCTCGGCCTGAGCGGCGGAGGCCTTGGCGCTGAAGCCGGCGGCGTCGGTCCAGATGTTGGCCTTCGCCTCGCTCTGGGGTCGGGCCTCCATGCCGCTGCCGCGCGGAAACCAGGTCGGCAGGGCGGCGGACAGCGCGGCCATGGTCTTGGTCTGGGCCTGAACCTTGGCCAAATCGGGCTTGGACTTCCGCAGCTCGTCGTTCAGCGCCTTGAAGGCCGCGCCGAGCTTCTGGAAGTTTGCGTGCCGCTCCTGGGCCGCCTTGGCGGCAGGGCTCGGCTGGGCCAGCGCCGCGCCGCAGACGGCCGTCGCGACTCCGAACCCGAGCGCCGCCACGAGACCAACGCGCCTGTTGCCAGCTAGACCCATGCCCTGAACGCCTCCTGATTTGGACCGCCGGACATTGCCGGGGCCTCAGGGTCGGCGTCAACGGGCCGCGGTGCGAACGGGGGCGCCCTGACGGGCCGCCTCGGCCAGGAGAGCGCCGCAGTTGGCGTCCTTGGCCAGGCCCGGGTCGACGAAGGGCAGCAGGGCGGCGATCGGCGAGATCAGCGCGCCAAGGCCCACCGCCACCGCGCCCTGCCCTATGGCCCCGCCCGGCTCGACGCCGAGCTTGGGCGCACGGATCGGCCCCTCGGCCTTCACGGGCAGCAGCACCCGGACCAGGCGGAACTTCTTGTTGTGGCCGCGCACCTTGAAGGCCATCCGCTCGTCGCCGAGGTCGACGCTGCCCGCGCCGGTGATCAGCACCGGCCCGGTGTCGAGCACGATGTTGTTGGCGGTCATCACGCCGTCATTGGTGCGGAAATGGGCGACGCCGCAGCGCAGCGGCACCGTATCCATGTCCTTCTTGAGCAGCAGGCCCAGCCCCTTCACCACGTTCACGCCCATGAGCTCGGCGAAGGCTTCGCGGATCTCGCCGCCGGGGGCGACCACCATCACCTCGCCGTCGGCATTGGCGAAGGCCTTGTGGACGCTGTTCCCCTCTCCGGTGAGCTGGGCCCGGGCCGCGAGCGCGCCAGTCAGGGGATGGCCGCCGCTGAGGGTCACGGGGACGAGCTCCTCGATCCGGGCGTTGCTCAGGCGCAGATCCAGCTTGGTGACGGGCATCGCCTTGCGGGCGTTCAGCGCCACGAAGCCCTCCACGCGGCCGCGCGGCAGGTCCAGGCGCAGCGGATCGGCGCGGAGCAGGCCGTCGTCCAGCTTCACCCGCACGGCGCCCGAGCGCAGGTCCACCGGGGCATCGCGAATGGTATTGGCCCGGTAGCGCACGTCGGCGTCGATGGCCCGGATGCGCGTCATGTCGAGGGTCGAGTCGGGGAACAGCCGCTGCTGGGCCCCCAGGTTGCGCGCCACCGCGACCTGCTCGGCCGAGGCCGTTTCGCCGGAACCCACCGCGGGCGCGCCGCCGAACAGGGCGCCGAGGTCGTCGAAGTCGAGGCTGTTGGAGCGCAAGTCGGCGGTCAGCATCGGCCGTTCCTTGCCGGTCTCCACCTTGATGTCGCCGGAGAGGTCGCTGTCGCCGACGCGGCCGCCGAGATTGTCCACCCGCCAGACCTGCTCGTCCCGGGAAAGCCGCCCGCGGAGGCTGTAGGGCGGGGTGTTCGGCAAGGCGACGCCGGTGAGCGGATAGAGGTCCGACAGGTCGGGGCCCCGGGCGGTGGTCGCCATGGTGAACTGGCCGAGATCGAACGGCTTCGGCACATTGCCCACCGCCGTCACATAGGTCCTGCCCGCGCGAATCTCGGCGTTGAACGGATAGGGCTTGTTGCGGTCGATGTTCAGCAGCGGCCCGCCGGTCACTTCCATGCGGAACGGCTGGCGGTTGATCGTGCCCTGCCCGATCAGTTCGAAGCCCCGGTTGGCCTGGCCGAGTTGTTCGGTGGCGTTGATGGTGGCGTTGAAGCGCAGCTCGCGCTTCACATCCGCGAAATTGAGCCGCCCCTCATTGATGATGAAGCTGCGGATGGGCGGCAGGCGCATGGGCTCGTCGCTCTTGCGGCCATCTGAGAAGTCCCAGTTCTTGCGCCCTTGGGCGTCGGCGAACAGGCGCAGGTTCGGCCGGTCGAACTGCAGGAGCCGAAGGTCCACGTCGCCCCACAGCAGCGGGATCAACCGGATCTGGACGGTGATCTTGTCGAAACTGCCCATGGGCTGGCCCTGGGGATTGCGCCCTCCGTTCCACGCCGCGTCGGCGATGCGCACGCCCGAGACCGTCGCCCGCGGCTGCCAGGACCACAGGTGGACGTCGAGGTCGCCGTTGATGCTCACCTCGCGATGCATGCGCGCCGAGGCGATGCGGGCGAGTGGGCCGCGGAACCAGTTCCAGTCCCAGATCGCGATCAGGATGGCCATAGCGATGGCGAGGATGGCGAGAATGCCTGCCGTCCACTTGAGCGCCGTGTTGCTGGGGCGCTTCAGCTTCGGCGTCGGCAGCTTGGCCTCGCTGAGCTTCTCCCAACGCTCCTTGGCCCAGGCCTCGGCGCGCTGGATCGGACGCCGCTGGGCAGGCGCGCGGGTCGGCTGGCGCCTGCGGCGGGGCTGCGGATTCTGGAAGGCTTCGTTGGTCACGGGAATCCTCCGACCGCCACAACGCCCGGGCGGTAAGGTGGAGTTCCCTCGAAATGCTAATGACTTACGTCACGCCCCCAGAACGCCGATCTCGCAGTTTCGACGAGGATGCGCAGATCGAACGCCAGTGACATGCGCTCCATGTACTCGCGGTCCAGCCTGACCTTATCCGGGATCGGCAGCTCGTCACGGCCATTGACCTGCGCCCAGCCGGTCACGCCCGGGCGCAGGCGCTCGACGCCCGCCTCGGTGCGCAGGGCCACCAGGTCATCCTGGTTGAACAGCGCCGGCCGCGGCCCCACCAGGCTCATCTCGCCGATCAGGACGCTCCAGAGCTGGGGCAGTTCATCGAGGCTCGAGCGCCGGAGGAAGCGGCCCAGCGGCGTGATCCAGCGCTCGGGCTCGGTGAGCAGATGGGTGGCGACGTCGGGTGTGTCCGTCCGCATGGTGCGGAACTTGGGCATCCGGAAGATGCGGTTGTGCCGGCCCACCCGCCGGGACCAGTGGAGCGCCGGTCCGGGACTGTCCAGGCGCACGGCCAAGGCCAGTCCCAGCAGAACCGGCGAGAGGACGATCAGTCCGCCCAGGGCGGCCGCGATATCGAACGCGCGCTTCAGCACGCGCCGTTCTTAAGGCGCGCCGGGCGCCTCCGCCAAGTCAGGCTTCGGCGGCCGGACCGGGCGGGGCGGTCCTGCGGACCCTGGCCGCCAGGGGCTCGGTCGGGGCGACAGGCCCGGGGGGCGGAGAAACCGGCTCCGGCGCCGCCTCTTTCGCCAACTCGACCAGCGGCGAGATCGGAGCCGCCTCGCCGCCCACCGCGGGCAGCGTGTCTGGCCCGGCCGCGGCCCGCGCCATCAACGCTTCGAGATTCTGAGGGGTCAGGCGGGTCATCCACCACCACGCCACGCCGGCGGCGGCGAAGCCGCTGAAATAGCCCCAGAGCGGTGAGGCCGCGCCCATCATCAGCTCGGCGCTGAGCGGCGCCGGCGACATGCGCGGGATCGGGGAAAACTCGGGAAGGAAGGACATGCCGCACCTCCAGGCTTCGGTGCAGGGCAGCCTATCACTCGGGGCCGGCGGCGGTTGCGAACTTACGATGACGCCAGCGGATAGACCCGGGCCGCGCCCGCCTCGCCCAACTCTTGGGCGACCCAGCCGCAGATGTCGGCAAGATCGGCCGAAAGGTTCGGGCCGTTCACCAGCACCAAGGCGCAGCCGTTCATCTTCATCGGATCGGTGAGCGGCCGAACCCGCGCCTCGGCGACGAGCGTGGGCGCCTCCACGGCGTCTTCCAGGTCACGCAGGAAGGCGTCGAAGGTCTCCAGGTCCTTGAGGGGCAGCCAGACCAGCGCCTGAACCTGCGGATTGCGCGTTCTGGCGCCCTCCAGCGCCTCGACGATGCGGCCGTAGTCATCCGCCTTCTCGAACGGCGGGTCGATCAGCAGCAGGACCCGGCCCTTCGGCGGACAACGCTCCACGGCCGCCCGATAGCCGTCAGCGCAGACCGTCTCGACGTTGCGCCGACCCTTCAGGGCGCTGCGCAGGGCGTCGTGCTCCTCCTTGCGCAGCTCGCAGGCGAGATACCGGCCGGAAGGCGACAGATGCTCGGCGATCAGCCAGGGCGAGCCCGGATAGCGCCGCACGGCGCCGCCCGCGTTGAGCGAGGCCACGGCCCGGGTCAGCGGGCCGAAGGCCGCCGGGGCGTCGCGGTGCGCCATCAGCCGCACGATCCCGGCCTCCGCCTCTCCCGACTTCCGCGCCTCGGGCCCGGCCAGATCGTACAGCCCCCGGCCGGCGTGGGTGTCGATCACCGTCAGCGGGGCCGGCCCCAGCGCCGCCAGCAGGCGCAGCAAGGCGGCGTGCTTCACGAGGTCCGCGAAGTTCCCGGCGTGGAAGGCGTGGCGGTAATTCAAGGCTGAGTTGGCTTTCCGACAGAGGAACCGGCCCGCGCATACCACGTTGCCGCCGCACCAGTGGAGGGCCCATGGCCAGGGACATGCCCGACGATCTTGCGGCGGAAGAGCTTGAGGAGGCCGGCCTTCGCTATGTCAGCGACGCCGATCCGGGCATCACGCGCAAGCCCGCCCGGGCGCACGGCTTCAACTACTTCAAGGCCGACGGCTCCCCCATCTCGGATGAGAAGACCCTGGACCGGATCCGTAAGCTGGCCATCCCCCCGGCCTGGACCGAGGTCTGGATCTGCCCGCGCGCCAACGGCCATATCCAGGCGGTGGGCCGCGACCAGAAGGGCCGCAAGCAGTATCGCTATCACGAGCGCTGGCGCGAGGTCCGTGACAGCCACAAATACGACCGCGTCATCGCCTTCGGGCGCGCCCTGCCCCGGCTGCGACGCCGGGTGGAGGACGATCTGAAGCGCTCGGGCCTGCCGCGCGAGAAGGTTCTGGCCGCCGTCATCGCGGTGATGGAACGGACGCTGATCCGTGTCGGCAACGAGGAATACGCCAAGACCAACAAGAGCTTCGGCCTCACCACCCTGCGCGACCGGCACGTCAAGGTCGGTCGAGGCGGAGCCCAATTCCAGTTCCGCGGCAAGAGCGGCAAGGTGCACCAGACCGGCATCGAAGACCGGCGGCTGGCCCGGATCATCAAGGCGTGCCAGGACCTGCCCGGCCAGCGGCTGTTCCAGTACATGGACGAGGAGGGCCAGCGCTGCGCCGTCGAATCCACGGACGTGAACGCCTATCTGCGCGATGCGCTGGGCGAGGACTTCTCGGCCAAGGACTTTCGCACATGGGCCGGCACGGTGATGGCGGCCCGCGCCCTGATGCTGACCCCGGAATGCGCGAATGCGGCGGAGACCAAGCGCAACGTGGTGACCTGCGTGAAGGCCGTGGCCGGCATCCTCGGCAACACCGCCGCCGTAGCGCGCAGCGCCTACATCCATCCTGCCATCCTCCAGGCCTATGAAGCCGGCGGACTGGAGGTGAAGGCCTCCGGCGAGGAGCGCGCCTTCGAACTCGCCGTGCTGAAGTTCCTCGAGGCGGCCCGGGACGACGACGCGGGGAAGAAGGCCGCCGCAGCCCGCCAGATGGCCCGGGAGGCCTGACGCCGCCTGACGTGGCGACACGCTGGCGGAGCGTCGCCGACCGTCGTTATGCTTCGCCACAAGGCGCGGGGAACGCGCTGTCGGAGGAAGCTCATGTTCGGCCCGCGCCTGCGCTTCGGCGCCTTCATCGCCCCGTTCCATCCGGTGGACGAGAACCCGACCCTGGCCCTGCAGCGCGACCTGGAGCTGGTCGAACACATGGACGCCCTGGGCTATGACGAGGCCTGGGTCGGAGAGCACCACTCCGCCGGTTACGAGCTGATCGCCAGCCCCGAGCTGTTCATCGCCGCCGCCGCCGAACGGACCCGGCACATCAGGCTCGGCACCGGCGTTTCGTCCCTGCCCTACCACCATCCGCTGATGCTGGCCGACCGCATCAACCAGCTCGACCACATGACCCGTGGGCGGGTCATGTTCGGTGTTGGACCGGGCGCCCTGGTGTCCGACGCCTTCATGATGGGGATACCGCCGGCCAAGCAGCGGGACCGCATGGACGAAGCGCTCTCGGTTCTCGTCCGCCTGCTGCGGGGCGAGGAGGTGAGCCACAAGTCCGACTGGTTCGAGTTGTGGCAGGCCCGCCTGCAGATGACGCCCTACTCCCGTCCGTCGGTGGAGATCGCCGTGGCCAACCAGGTCTCGCCCACGGGAGCCCGGGCGGCGGGCCGGCACGGGCTGAGCCTCCTGTCCCTCGGCGCCACCAGCCAGGCCGGCTTCAACGCCCTGTCCTCCAACTGGAACATCGCCTGCGAACAGGCGGCAGAGCACGGCAAGGCCATGGACCGCAGCGGCTGGCGCCTGGTGGGGCCCATGCACATCGCCGCTACCCGGGAGCAGGCCATGGCCGAGGCCGCCTTCGGCCTGGAGAAGTGGGTCTACTACTTCAAGGAGATCGCCAACCTGCCCATCGTGCCCGAGGGGCCCGACCCCGTGAAGGCCATGGTCGAGACCGGCCTGGCGGTGATCGGCACGCCCGAGGACGCGGTCCGACGTATCCAGCAGCTCAAGGAGGAGAGCGGCGGCTTCGGCGCCTTCCTGCTGATGGACCACAACTGGGCGCCGTGGGAGGCCAAGAAGCGCTCATACGAACTCATCGCGCGCTACGTCTTCCCGCACTTCCAGCAGCTGAACGACAACCGCGAGGCGTCGATGACCTGGGTGGGGCAGAACAAGGCCGAGTTCACCGGCCAGACCATCGCCGCCATGGGCGCGCGCATCGCCCAGCATATCGCAGAGAAGGGCGCCGCCGACATCCGGCCCGAGATCGCCGCCATGCTCGGCGCCGGCAAGCCCAAGGACGCCTAGCGGGACAGCTCCAGCAAGGCGAGATCGATGCTGTCGTCCACGAGGCGGGCGGCGACCACCACGCCGTCGTTGCGCACTGTGAAGGTGGGGCGGTGCGCGATGGCCCAGGCTCCGACCCGCCGCGTATGGCCCGCCCAGTCCATCCGCCACAGAGCGTCCTGCCCCTCGCTACGACGAAGGGCGTAGATGCCGTCGGCGCCTGCCGCCCACGCCTCGAGCTGGGCTGCGCGCGGGTTGCCGGGCGGTGCCGACAATCGTCCCGAGGCCGGGTCGAACAGCAGGATCGCCGGATCGTCCGCCCTGCGCGCGAACAGGCGCCCGTCCGGCGCCCGCCGGAGGATCGCCACGCCCGCGCCTCCGGGAACGGCCCGCGGCTCGCCGCCCGGCGTCAGCGCCATGAGGCGCCAGCCCGTCTCGCCGCGCTCGCCATAGTAGAGGACGCCATCGTCCGACCACGCCAGGCCGGCCTTGCGCCGGCCATCGCGGGTCAGCCGCCGCTGGCCCGAGCCGTCGGCCGACATGGACCAGATGTCGGTGGCGCCCGCCACCACCGCAAGGAAGGCGATCCGACCCCCGTCCGGCGACCAGCGCGGGGAGTGGACGAAGCTTGCCCCAATCGCGGTCAGCCGCGCGGGTGGGGCGCCCGGGGCGCGGACCCAGATCTCGTTCGCCCCACTGGCGTCCGCGCCGTAGACCAGCGCGCCGCCGGGCCCGGCGTCCGGATCCCAGACCGCCCCCTCCGCGGCGCCCAGGCTCGCGACCGCGCCCGCCGGATCCACTGTCACCAGATCGCCCCGCGTGCGCACCGTTTCCACCGCGAGGCGGTTGCTGCGGTCGGCGGTGAGGCCGGCCATCGGCATTACGCCCAGACTGACGCGGCGCGGCTCCCCGCCCCGCGTCGGCGCCGCCCAGAGGCCGAAATCGCCGCCGCGATTACCGGTGAAGAATAGTGTCGTGGAATCCGCGCTCCAGGCGAAGCCACCCGCCTTCTGTCCGCCGGTTGTCAGTGCTCGCTCGTCACCGGTGGCGAGTTCCAGCAGCCACAGATCGTCGCTGCCCAGCGCGGCCGTACGGCGGAAGGCCAGCCAGCGGCCATCCGGCGAGATCACCGGAACCGCATCGCCAACTGCGGCGGCCGGCGGGCGCGTCAAGGCGCGACGAGCGCCGCTGTCCAGGTCCAGCGCGTACAGTCGGCGAACGCCCTCGGGGCCGCGGTCGGCGAAGGCCAGCGTCCTCCCATCGAGCCAGGCCAGCGAGGTGCGGCCCTCCCGTTCGCAACGGCCGACCACACGCTCGACGCCGCGGGGCACGCTCGTCACCACCACCGCGCAAGGGTGGCCATCCTGCTCCCGGGTGAAAGCCAGGCGCGTGCCGTCCGGCGACCAGGCCGGGGCGCTCTCATCAGCCGCGGGCGTCTGCGTGAGACGCAACGGGGGATCACCGACCGCAAGCCCGCGCAGCAGAATGTCCCGTGGCGCGCCGAAGCCCGCGCCCGCTGCAAAGGCCAGCAGGCTGCCGTCCGGCGAAAGGGCCGGGTCGGTTTCCACGCCCGGGTCGCGGGTCAGCGGCCGGATCGCACTGGCCTGCCAGTCTCCGCGCCAGGGGGCCAGCATGGTCGCGGCGGCGCCCCCCACGACGACGCTCCCCAGGACCAACCAGACCAGCGCCGGCGCCCCCCGGCGGGCTCCGGCCTGCGGCGGCTCGGAGCGCCCCCGCCGCCCCCGGGCGGCCCGGGGCCGCCGCCCGGAGCCCCC
>JAEYNH010000179.1 GCA_023412655.1 Pseudomonadota bacterium
GGGCTGAACCTGTTCATCCCCGTCGGCGCGGCCTTGGACGCCCTGTCCCTGAAGCCGGCGGTCTAGCGGCTACTTCTGGGCGGCCTTGGCGGCGTCGAAGTTGCGCACGAGGCTGTCGAGCAGCCGCACGCCAAAGCCCTGAGCGCCGCTGGGCGCGGTGGGCTGGTCACGCCCGAGGTAGGACACCGCCGCGATATCGAGGTGCGCCCACGGGGTGGCCGGATCGGCGAAGTAGCCGATGAAGTGGGCGCCGATGCCGGCGCCCGCCGCGCCGCCGCCTTCGGCGATGTCGCGGATGTCGGCCACCGGGCTCTCCAGGTCCTTGGCGTAGCTGGAATGCAGCGGCAGGCGCCACACGGGCTCGCCGCTGGCCTGCGACGCCGCCTGCACCTGCTCGGCCAGGCCGTCGTGGCGGCTGAACAGGCCCGCGTAGTCGTCGCCAAGCGCCGTGCCCACCGCGCCGGTCAGGGTGGCGATGTTGACGATGGCCGCCGGCTTGAAGCGGGAGTCGGCATAGGCCGTGGCGTCGGACAGGACGATGCGGCCCTCGGCGTCGGTGTTCAGCCGCTCGATGCTCTTGCCGTTGTAGGCGCGGATCACGTCACCCGGGCGCGCCGCCCCGCCGTCGGGCATGTTTTCGGCGAGCGCCGCCACGGCGACGACGTTCACCGGGGCGCCGGACTTGGCCAGGGACAGGACCGTGCCCACCACCGCGGCGGCGCCGGCCATGTCGCCCTTCATCCGCCACATGCCCGAGCCGGGCTTGATGGACGTGCCGCCGGAATCGAAGGTGATGCCCTTGCCGGTCAGGACGATCGGGGCGCCGGTCGCGCCCGCGCCCTTGTAGTGGACCACCAGCAGCCGCGGCGGCCGGGGCGAGCCCATGCCGACGCTGAGGATGGCGGTCATGCCCATCTTGCGCATCTGCGCCTCGTCGAACGACTCGATGGTCACGCCCGGCACGCCCTTGAAGGCGGCCTGGGTGCGTTCCACGAACACCTGCGGATAGACGACGTTGGAGGGCTCGGTGATCAGGTCGCGGGTGAAGGCCACGGCGTCGGCCAGGGCCTGACCCTGACGGGCGTAGCTTGCCTCGGCGGCGGCGGCGTCGGGGGTGATCACCACCAGCGGCTGCGGCTCGCCATCGGCGCCCTTCGACTTGTAGCTCGGCGAGAACCGGTAGGCGCCCAGGGCCGCGCCGACCGCAGCCTGGGTCGCGTCGCCAAGGCCGGTGGCCACGAAGGCGGTGGGCTTGTCGGCCTTGGCCGTGGCGCGGGCGGCCTGGCCGCCGAGGTTCTGCAGGTCGACGGCGGTGAGGGCCGCGCCTTCCGCAGGCTGGGCGCCCAGCACCAGGATCTCGTCATAGCCGCCGAGGCCGCGCAGGCTGAGGCTCGCGCCGGCCTTGTAGTCGAACTTGGCCGAAGCCAGGGCGCGGGCGACGGCCGCGCGCACCGCCGGGTCCAGGGCCGCGCCCCGGACGCCCAGGTCGGCCTCGGACGCCAGCGGCAACACCAGGCCGCCATCCTGAGGCGCCTGCGCAGCGAAGCGGATCGGTCGGGCTTCGGCGGTGACGGTCAGGGCCGCGCTCAGGGCCAGGGTCGAGGCGAGCGTCAGGGCGGTAAGTCGCATCAAGGTCTCCGAAAAAGCGGCAAGGTGGCGCTTGTTTAACAGCCGCAGGCGGGCTGGCTAGGCTGCACGCGCGGCGGCCGCTAAGACTTTTGCACCAAAGTCGGGAGCCAAACTGCGCATGCGTCGTCGCACCTTCCTCGCCACCCTGCCCGCCATGACCGTCGGGGCGGCCGCCGCGCCGGCGCTGGCCCAATCGCAGATCTCTGCGGGCGACAATCCGAACCGGAAGCGCCCGGACGTGCGCTCGGGCGACCGCGTGGCAGGCGCCAACTTCGCCTCCCGTTCGGCGGCCTGGGGCACGCGCGGGGCGGCGGCCACCGCTCATCCGCTGGCCACCCAGGCGGCCATCTCGATCCTGAAGAAGGGCGGCTCGGCGGCCGACGCCGCGGTGGCGGCGAACGCCTGCCTGGGGCTGATGGAGCCCATCGCCTGCGGCATCGGCGGCGACTGCTACGTGCTGTTGTGGGATCCGAAGGCCAAGAAGGTCATGGGTCTGAACAGCTCGGGCCGCTCGCCGCGGGGCCTGTCGCTGGAGACGGTGCGCAGCCGCGCCGACGCCAACGGCCTGCTGCCGTCCTGGGGCGCGGTGACGGTCAGCGTGCCCGGGGCGGTGGACGGCTGGCGGGCCCTGCACGAGCGCTATGGCAAGCTGAAGTGGGCCGAGCTGTTCGAGGACGCCATCCACTATGCCGAGGACGGCCACCCGATCACCCAGAACGTGGCCTTCTACCTGGCCGCCAGCCAGCGCCGCTTCACAAACCCGGACTCGAAGATCGAGGAGGTGGACAACTTCCTGAAGGTCTGGGCGACGGGCGGCCGCACGCCGGTGGAAGGCGAGGTGTTCAAGAACCCGGCCCTGGCGCGCACCTACCGGCTGATCGCCCAGGGCGGCGGCCGGGCCTTCTACGAAGGCGAGATCGCCGAGACCATCGAGCGCTATTTCAAGCGGATCGGCGGCTGGATGACCCGCGCCGACCTGGCGGCGCACCGGGCGGTCTGGGCGCCCGCCTATTCGACCCGCTATCGCGGCGTCGACGTGCACGCCCTGGCGGAGAACACCCAGGGCCTGGCCACGCTCCAGATGCTCAACATCATGGAGACCTTCGACTTCCAGGACTTCGGCTTCCAGTCGGCGGCGGCGATCCATCACGCGGTGGAGGCCAAGCGCCTGGCCTATGAGGACCGGGCGCGCTTCTACGCCGACCAGGACTTCTACAAGTCGCCCATCGACTGGCTGATCTCCAAGGAATACGCCGCCGAGCGCGCCAAGCTGATCCGGCCCGACCGCATCCTCACCCCGGTCTATCCCGGCCAGGCGCCGAGCCGGGGCGACACCACCTATTTCACCACCGCCGACGCCGACGGGATGATGGTGTCGATCATCCAGTCCAACTATCGCGGCATGGGCTCGGGTCTGGCCCCCGACGGACTGGGCTTCATGCTCCAGGACCGGGGCGAGCTGTTCTCGATCCAGGACGGCCATCCCAACGTCTATGCGCCGGGCAAGCGGCCCTTCCAGACCATCATCCCGGGCTTCGCCACCCGGGACGGCGAGCCCTGGCTGTCGTTCGGGGTGATGGGCGGGGACATGCAGCCCCAGGGTCAGGTGCAGATCGTCTCGAACATGGTGGACTTCGGGCTTGGCCTGCAGGAGGCCGGCGACAGCCCCCGCTGGCACCACGGCGGCTCGTCCGAGCCCACCGGCGAGCCGCAGAAGGGGACCGGCGTCCTGAACCTCGAAACGGGCGTGCCGGAAGCGGCCCGCAACGCCCTGGCGGCGATCGGCTGGACCCTGAAGCCAGATCCCGGCGGCTACGGCGGCTACCAGGCCATCGAGCGCTGGCCCGGCCGCTACGCCGCCGCCACCGAGATGCGCAAGGACGGGGTGGCCCTGGCCTACTAGGCTGGAGGCGCTCCCCAAGGGCTGCGCCTGGTGCGGGAG
>JAEYNH010000089.1 GCA_023412655.1 Pseudomonadota bacterium
GCCCTGCATCGCCGGGGCGAGGCCCTGGCCGGCGCCGGGGCGCGGGTGAAGAAGGCCGCCTACGCGGTCCAGAAGCAGAAGTGGTCCACGGTGCGGCTGACCAATGGCCCCGCGCGCCTGGCGCAGGTGAAGCGCATCTCCACCGGCGGGCACAGGGCCAGTCCCGAAGACCGCGGCCGCCTGACCGCCGCCGTGGCCGAAGGCGGTCGGCGCGGCGGGCCCAGCCCCGTGGTCACCCGCGGCGTGGCGCTGGCCGCCCTGACCGTGCTGGGCCAGGAAGGCCAGGGGCGCAGCCTGCTGGCCGAGCCGCGCTCGGGCGACTGCCTGCGCTGGGCCAAGATGAACTTCCACCAGTGCCTGGCCAGCGCCGGGACGCCCTACGAGGACATCTTCTGCCTGGGCGTGCACGCCATGACCGAGACGGGCCGGTGCGTGGTGGAGGCGACCCAGCCGGCCCGGATCCGCCGGGCGGCGGTGGGCTAGTCGCCCAGCAGGTGCAGGACGATCTCCCGTCGGTGCGGGCGGGTGCGGTGCTCGAACAGGTAGATTCCCTGCCACGTCCCCAGGGCCAGGCGGCCGCCCACCACCGGGATCGACAGCTGCACCGTGGTCAGGGCGGTGCGCAGATGGGCCGGCATGTCATCGGGGCCTTCGTCCTGGTGCCGGTACGACGGGCTCTCCGGCGCGAGGCGGGCGACCCAGTCCTCGAGGTCGCGGCGCACGTCGGGGTCGGCGTTCTCCTGGATCAGCAGGCTGGCCGAGGTGTGGCGGCAGAAGACGGTGAGCAGGCCGGTGGTCATGGTCTCGCCCGCCACGAAGGCCGCCACCTCGCGGGTGATCTCGTGCAGCCCCTGGCCGGGGGTGGCGATGGAGAGCGTCCTCGAAGCCTGTCTCACGGCGCGGGGTCCCTCAGATCAGGTCCCGCAGCCAGGCCACCAGGGGCGCATCGGCCGGGGGCATCGGATAGTCGTCCAGCTTCGCCGGCTTCACCCATTTGAGCGCCTTGTGCTCCCGGGCGGCGGGCTGACCCTCCCAGCGGCGGATCAGGTAGAGCGGCATCAGCAGGTGGAAGGCTTCGTACTCGTGGCTGGCGAAGACGAACGGCGCCAGGCAGGCCTTGCTCACCTTCACGCCCAACTCTTCGTCGAGTTCGCGGATCAGGCAGGCCTCGGGCGTCTCGCCCGGCTCGACCTTGCCGCCCGGGAATTCCCACAGGCCAGCCAGTTGCTTGCCTTCCGGGCGCTGGCAGATCAGCACCCGGCCGTCCACATCGATCATGGCGGCCGCGGCCACCAGCAGCATGGGCTTCACTTCGCAGTTCCCGGTTTCGGCGGCGCCCGGCGCAGGCTGCCCCGGCTGCCGGGATCGCGCGTCCCCCAGCCGTAGGCGTCCGCCACCGCACGCAGGATCTCGGCGGCGAGCAGTCCGCCGGAATCGCCATTGGTCATGATCACGACCCCTTGCCGGTTCCCGTCGAGGAAAGCCATGGCCTGGGCGCGGAAACCCACATTGCTGCCGCCGTGATCCATGTATGGACGGCCGCCCCAGTTGCCCAGCGCCACCCCGAGCCCATAGCCGCCGTCCACCGGGGTCAGCATGGCCCGGGCCGTGGCCGGCCGCAGCAAGCCCCCGCGCCGCCCATCCTGAGAGGCCTGCACGGCGATGAGGAACCGGCCATAGTCGGCGGGCGTGGTCCAGAGGCCGGCGGCGGCGTACTCGGGATAGACGTTCCAGCCTCCCGGCATCGCGGCGCCCTTGGCGTCGTGGCCGATGGCTGCCTGGCTCGCGGGGGCGTCCGGCAAGGGCTGGGCGAAGGTCGAGCGGCGCATTCCGGCCGGACGCAGCACCAAATCTCGCAGCAGGTCGGGATAAGGGCGCCCGCCCGCCTCGGTGGTCAGCAGCTGGGCCACGGTGTAGCCGCCGCCGGAATAGGCATAGGCGCCGGGCGGCTCGAAGATGCGCACGGGCGGGGTGTTGGCTGGCGGCTGGCCGTCTAGCATCTGGAGCAGCGTCGGCCTCGGCGCCCCGGCCGGATAGCCGCCGTAGCCGCTGACCGTCAGTCCGGCGGTGTGGCTCAAAAGGTTGCGCAGCGTGATCGCCGGGGGCGCGCCGGCTTCGTCCGGCGGGATCTTCCACGCTTTCAGCCGGGCGTTCACGTCGCCGTCCAGGCTGAGCCGCCCGCGGTCCACCAGCCGCAGGGCCCCGGCGGCCGCCACCGCCTTGCTGAGCGAGGCGGCCTGGAACAACGTGTCGGGCGTGGCCGGGACGCCGGGCGCCGCCAGGCCATAGGCGCGGGCCCACTTGACCTCGCCGGCCTCGATGAAGGCGATGCTGACCGCCGGGACCTTGAGCTCGGTCATGCGGTCCAGCAGCGGGGCCGGAGGCGTGCCCTGCTCCAGCCGCGGCAGCGCCGTCTCGATGGTACGTATCGCCTGACCGTGGGGCGCGGGGCCGGCGCCCGCCTGAAGGGGCGGTCCCACGCTCCAGGCCAACGCAACCGCCGCCACGATCCACCGCATGGTCGCCCCCGCTCACCGCCCGATCAGAAGCCATTCCAGCCCTGCGGCGGAAAAGCAACGTTCGCGGCTATTTGGCCGTCGTGGCTTGACTTCCCAGGCCTGAACCCTGATGTGCAGGCTGCGCCCTAGAGACGGCGCTATCGGCGCTCCAGCCGCGTGGGGCTTCCAGAAGGAAGCTCAGCCTGTCGAGCCCACCGATCCCATAAGATTCGCCCATCACGCGGGGCGCTTCCCCATAGACCCGCGATGTCCGCGCCCTCGGAAGGTCCGAGTGGGCGCGCTCGGCGCATACGTGAAAGATACCCGTTTGACTCAGTTCACCGACCTTGGCCTGGCCAAGCCGCTGCTCAAGGCGCTGGCCGACGAAGGCTACGTCAGCCCCACCCCGATCCAGGCCCAGGCCATCCCCGGCGTCATGGCCGGCCGCGATCTGCTGGGCATCGCCCAGACCGGCACCGGCAAGACCGCCGCCTTCGCCCTGCCCATCCTCCATCGTCTCAGCGAGGACCGGAAGCCCGCCCCGCGCCGCAGCGCCCGGGTGCTGGTCCTGTCGCCCACCCGTGAGCTCGCCACCCAGATCGGTGAGAGCTTCAAGGCCTATGGAAAGCAGATGGGCGTCTCGGTGGCGGTGGTGTTCGGCGGCGTGAAGCATGGCCCGCAGATGCGCGCCCTGGCCGGCGGCATCGACGTGCTGGTGGCCACCCCGGGCCGCCTCATCGACCATCTGCAGGAGAAGTCGATCAGCCTGGACGGCGTCGAGACCTTCGTGCTCGATGAAGCCGACCAGATGCTGGACATGGGCTTCATCGTCCCGATCCGCCGCATCGTGAAGTTCCTGCCGAAGCAGCGCCAGAACCTGTTCTTCTCGGCCACCATGCCGGCCGAGATCGAGAAGCTGACCGGCGAGATCCTCAACCCGAACCCGCTGAAGGTCTCGGTGACGCCGGCGGCCACCACCGTCGAGCGCATCAACCAGCGCGTGGTGTTCGTGGAGCAGCAGCGCAAGCGCGCCCTGCTGGCCGAGCTGTTCGACGACGCGGCCTTCAAGCGCGTGATCGTCTTCACCCGCACCAAGCGCGGCGCCGACCGGGTGGCGCGCTCGCTGGAGCAGGTCGGCGTCGAGGCCGCCGCGATCCACGGCGACAAGAGCCAGGGCCAGCGCGAGCGCGCCCTGGCCTCGTTCAAGAAGGGCGAGGTCCGCGCCCTCGTGGCCACCGACATCGCCGCCCGCGGCATCGACATCGACGCGGTCACCCACGTGGTCCAGTACGAGCTGCCGAACGTGCCGGAAGCCTATGTCCACCGGATCGGCCGGACGGCCCGGGCCGGGGCCGACGGCTCGGCGGTGGCGTTCTGCGCCGATGACGAGCGGAACCTGCTGAAGGACATCGAGAAGGTGACCCGCCAGCGGATCCCGAACTTCGACCGCCGCAACGATCGTCACCTGGGCGCGGCCACCGCGGCCATGCCGGACGTCGGCGGCAAGCCGGAGCGTACGGAACGGTCGGCCCAGCCGCACCGCCAGGGCCATCAGAAGAAGCCGAACCGCAACCACAGCCAGGCCAAGCCGGGCCACCGTCACGAAGGCGGCCCCGTCCGCGAGGGCGCCAAGGCGGGCGGCGGCGAACGCCCGGCCTTCAAGGGCCCGCGCCGCGCCGGTG
>JAEYNH010000096.1 GCA_023412655.1 Pseudomonadota bacterium
AGGAATCGATGAAAAACGAGCTCCAAGTGACGCCTAGCCGAGTCGAGGCGATCCAGCATGTGATCCGACTGTGACGAGCCGCTGGTGGCGTCGGCGAGCCGGTCTAGCTTTTCCCAGATCACCGCCGTCCCTGAAGCTCCGATCCTTTCAAAGGCGTCGTAGCCTTGTGGGTCGAACGACGGTGGCAGGAGCAAGAGCCAATCGTCCCGCTCGACTACATGGTCCAGGTCCCACCTGGCCGCCGTTACCCTGCCTTCCTGTTTGCAGATGACCGTGAGTGCACGAGCTTGCGAGAATGAAGCTGTCTTCATTCCCAGGCCAAACCGTCCGAGGTCAGTGCTGGCTCTAGTGGCTGTGGGGCTAAGCGAGCCGGGCCGCATCGCTGCCAGCAGCGAGGCTTCATCCATGCTGTCGCCGTCATCAACGACCGCCAGGAAAGGCCGATCGCCGGCTACGTCGTGGATGATCTCGATGTTGTGTGCACCTGCTGTGATCGCGTTGTCGATCACGTCTGCGAGGGCAGTTTCAAGCGTGTAACCAATGTCGCGCATCGCTTCGATGAGCGACGCGGCACTTGGCGCAGCCCGGTGCTCTGCTGCCGACAATCACGCCCCCCGAACTTCGCCGCCGCACACGCGGAAGGTGAGCCTAGCTTCGTCAAAAGACTTCGCGCAAGGCCGCTTGGTAGGCGCCGACGGCTGAACTCGGCAGCGAGAGCACGCTAAGCTAGCGAGGTGTCCTCGATCTCGGACGCCAGGCGTTCGAATATTACGAGCGGGTCCGCATCGAGCGCACGCGCGAGAACCACAAACTCAACCACACTGACGTTCCGCTGGCCGGTCTCGATCCGCGCGACAAAGTTCGGAGGCTTGCCGATCCGCTGCGCCAGATCACGCTGGGTCAGACCCGCCCGCTTCCGCTCTTCAACCAGCAGGCGGACCAGCGCATCGTGAGAGGAGGAGGACACCCAAGACCGGGGCGGCAAGCAGCACCTTTTGGATCGGTGCTGTCCTCATGCGGCAAGTCGCGTATGCTCTAGTTTTGATAGCAACCTGGGGAGGGGTGCTGTTTGTCAGGGCATCAGGTCGGCGTCCGCTTGCCGAGCTACGGGTCGTTTTCATATTCGCCTGCGGAAACCATCGTCCTCGACCTCAACGGAGATGGCCGCGATGACGTGCTCCTCGCCTACACGTACGTGGGCGACATGCCGCAAAGCGTTCCGCTGCGCGTTCTACTCTCTACCGGCAGCGGCTTTCGGGACGGCACCCAGGAAGTCTTCGGCGGGACCGTCTCAGCGGACGGCCCCGGAGGCTTCGCCCTAGCTGACTTCAACGGCGACGGGCGCAAGGACGTCTTTCTGGCCAACTCCGGCATGGACCGAGGCAACTTTCCCGGTGCGCCCGAAACGCTGCTTCTGAGCACCGGCAGCGGCCTGCGAGAAGCCTCGGTGAACGTGCCACCTGAGAACTCCTACACACACTCCATCACCTACGGAGACATCGACCGCGACGGTGACATCGACGTCTTCCTCGGCAATCTGACGGCGCCGTGGATCAGTGGCGCCACAGCCGGCCCAATGGTCCTGCTCAACAACGGCGCAGGCCAGTTCAGCGCGGATGCCTCGCGCCTGCCCGGCATCTCCACGACCGCCAACGGCTACACGGCCAGCGCCTTCGCGGATACCGATCAGGATGGCGACCTTGACCTCGTGCTCGGTGGCTTCCAGGACGGCGTGAAGAGCCGCATCCTCGTCAATGATGGCACGGGCCGTTTCTCGGAGGGCGCGGTCCTGCCGGATCGTCCGAACCCGACCGCCGAGGCCGACGCGGTGACCGACATCATCGTGCAAGACCTGAACGGCGATGGTCGGGCGGACCTGATCCTGAACGTCGCGGGCGACGGCTATCGCGCCGAACCGTCGAGAAGGGACGCCGCTTGTCCCGACGGAGGGCAGCATCAGGCACGCGCAGCCCCTCCGCGGGGTTGCGGTCCATCATCTCCTCCTTGACGGCCCAGTTGAACAACCCGCCCAGCTTGTTGAGGTAGGTGTTCAGATTGCTGGGACTGATCAGATCAGTGCGTCCCTCCTCCTTCGCCCGTGCCGTGATCTCAGCCACGTCGAGGCCGGGGTAGAGTTTCGACGCATGTCGAGGCATCCACCGAAGCGTCTCGATTAGCTCGCGACACTGAGCACGAGTGATGGACCTCACCAGTGTGTGCTCACCGAACACCGCAAGAACCAACTTGCGCGTGGTGTCGTAGGCGAGCCGCGTTCGAGGCGACCAATCACGCGTCGGATCAGCCATGTAGGCGTCGTAGAGTTCCTTCAGCGTTGTGCTCGAAGCAGGCTCGCTGGGCGTGAGCCGAGCCTCAACCGCGTTGCCAGAGAGCGGCGTAGTCGCTGGGCTCGCCTCCGCAAGAAGGGCATGATCAACACCCAGCCCAAGCCGCGCACGCGCGTCCTCGAACCTCCGTTCAATCTCCGCAGCTACCTGATGGGACCGTCTTAGGGCGACGGTCGGGCTGTCCGTCCCCAACGACCGCCAGACTTCCGTCTTCCCGACGATCTCCCTCAGCGCATCTGGGACTCGCCGCCGGTAGTAGATGCGACCGGCCCTGCGAACGAGATGCGTTCGAACAATGTGTAGACGGTTTGTGTAGCAGCCCGCCGACCGTTTTCCTGAGCGTTCACTGACACTTAGCCCTGCGCGGGGCTCAGGATTGTGTAGACGGATCGTGTAGCAATCGTCCGAAGACGGTCCCCCAGACGATGAAACCGCAATGTTTTCAAGGGTAAGGGAAGAAATGGCGCGCCCGGAACGATTCGAACGTCCGACCCTCAGATTCGTAGTCTGATGCTCTATCCAGCTGAGCTACGGGCGCGCATTGCCTTACGGCGAGGGCGCGGAACCTAGTCAGAGGCCGACGAAAGCGCAAGCCCCTCTTTTCAGCCTTGTCCAGGCAATTCGCTCAAGGCGAAAAGCGAGGCGCTGCCGGTCGCGAATCGTGGTCCGCTTCCGCCGTTTTGCGAGACGCTTCGGCCGGCGCGGGTCGAGACTCCAGCCTGCGAAGCCCCGCATCCAACCACCACGCATCTGCTGGAAACTAGGGGTCACCGTTGAAACTCAACCTCGGGTGCGGCTTCGACAAGCGTGATGGCTGGCTGAACGTCGACAATTTTCCGGAGTGCCAGCCGGACCAGTTGCTCGACATCGAGAGCACGCCCTGGGACCTGCCCGACAATGGCTTCGATCACATCCTGATGAAGCATGTGCTGGAGCACGTGGGTGCGGATTTCGCGAGCTTCCGCCGTGTGATGCAAGAGCTCTACCGGGTGACGGCGCCGGGTGGGCTGTTGGAGATCCACGTCCCTCACGTCGGGCACGACACCTTCTGGGCCGACCCCACCCACGTGCGCGCCTTCATGCCGCTGACCTTCACCATGATGTCCAAGCGGCAGAATCGCGAGTGGATGGCGGCGAAGGCCAACTACACCATGCTGGCGTTCGCCCTGGACGTGGACTTCGAGGTGGAGACCATGGTCCAGGTCTATGACCCCCGCTGGACAGCGAAGGTGACCTCGGGGGAAATGAGTCAGGAGGCGCTCCGCGCGAAGGCGGCGGAGTCCTGGGGCGTGGTTCGCGAGCTGCAGGTCAAACTGCGGGCCGTGAAATAGGCCTTTCGCCCAGTTCAGTCCTTGAGGTCCCGCCAGCACCGGACGTCCGAGCCCGGCCACGGCGTCGCGGCGTGGACGCCGCGGGCGATGGCGCGGGCGAGGGTGTCGGCGGCGAGCGCCCCCAGGCGCGCGAGGGTGAAGTCCGTAGGCGCCTCTAAAGGGCGTCGGCCAGTGGAAAGCGCGAAGACAATATCGCCGTCGAAGGGCGCATGGGCCGGGCGGATCGCCCGCGCCAGCCCGTCCTGAGCCATGACGGCCAGCCGCTTGGCCTGAGCGGGAGTCAGGGCCGCATCGGTGGCGACGCAGGCAATGGTGGTATTGCGGGTGACGTCTGGACGTTTGGCCAGTCCCCAAGCTTCGGGCGGACCCGCCAGGCCCGACGATCCGAGCCCGCCGAACTCGCCGCCCACCTCATAGGGCGCCGCCCAGAACGTCCGGCCGCCGGGCGCCACCACAGAGCCCCAGCTGTTGACCGCGACGATGGCGCCCACGGCGTAGCCGTCGCTGCTGACCATCGAGGCCGAACCCGTCCCGCCCTTCAGCTGGCCGGCCATGGCGCCATAGCCTGCGCCGGCGGTCCCGAGCGACAGGTCCTCGGCGGCCGCGACGACGGCGGCGCGGCCTAACGCCCGGTAGGGCGGCTCCTCGCCCCAGGCCTTGTCGCCGCCGTTGGCCATGTCGAACAGGATGGCGGCCGGGACCACCGGCGAAGGCGGCACGCCGGGCATCAGGCCGTAGCCGCGCCCCTGCGCGCCCAGCCAGGCGACGACACCGTCGGCCGCCGCCAGGCCGTAGACGGAGCCGCCGGAGAGCACGACCGCGTCCACCGCCTCCACCAGGTTCTCAGGCGCCAGGGCGTCCGTCTCCCGCGCGCCGGGTGCGCCGCCGCGCACGTCCACCGCGCACACCGCCCGCGCATCCGGCAGGATCACCGTGACACCGGTCCGCGCCGCCGCGTCCTGCGCCTGCCCGACTTTGAGGCCCGGCACATCGGTGATCAGGTTGCGGAGCCCAGGGGCTGGACGCGGATCGGCCATGACCCGACGTCGCACGTCGGGGCGCTTGTTGTCCACGCGCGCCGCACTATGGTCGCGCTCTGCCTGCCCGGAGTGACCTGATCCCGTGATCCGCAAGACGCGCCTGCTTTCCCTAGCTCCCATTGCACTGGGAGCCGCCCTGCTCACCGCCTGCCAGGCGCCGGGCCCCAGGACCGAACCGGGCCCAGCCGCCACCGCCCCGGCGCCGCGTCCAGCTCGCCAGGCGATGGTCGCGGCCGCCAACCCGATGGCGGTGGAGGCGGGTCTGAGGGTGCTGCGCGAGGGTGGCTCGGCAGTGGACGCTGCGGTGGCGGTCCAAGCGGTGCTGGGGCTGGTGGAGCCGCAGAGCTCGGGCCTCGGCGGCGGCGCCTTCATGACCTACTACGACGCCGCGACACGGACGGTGACTGCCTATGACGGGCGGGAAACCGCCCCGGCCGGCGCGAAGCCCGACATGTTCCTGGACGAGCAGGGCAAGCCGCTTAGCCGCTCAGCCGCCATACTGTCCGGCCGCTCCACGGGCGTGCCGGGGGCGGTGGCCATGCTGGCCATGGCCCAGGCCGATCACGGCAAGCTGCCCTGGAACCGGCTGTTCCTCGACGCCGAGCGCCTGGCCGACCAGGGCTTTCCGGCGCCTGGGCGCATGGCCAGGTCCGCCGCCAGTCGCAGCCCCCAGGCGGCCACCCCCGATTCGATCGCCTACTTCACCAAGCCCGATGGGACGAAGATCCAGGCGGGCGACGTCGTCCGCAACCCGGCCTATGCCGCCACCGTGCGCAAGATCGCCGCGGAGGGGCCCAGGGCCCTGCTGGAAGGCGAGATCGCCGAGGCCATCGTCGCCAAGGTGCGCGAGGGCGAGCGGCCGGGCACGCTGACCCTTGAGGACATGAAGCGCTACCGCCCGCGGAAGGCCGAGGCCCTGTGCCGGCCCTTCCGGGTCTACATCGTCTGCACGCCGGGCGCGCCTTCCGGCGGGCCAGCGGTGCTGCAGGGGCTGGGACTGCTCGAGCGCACCGACGTGGCGGCGCATCCGAACGACGCTGAGGGTTGGTACCTGTTCAGCCAGGCCAGCCGCCTGATGTACGCAGACCGCGACCGCTATATCGGCGATCCGGCCTTCGTGGACGTGCCCGTCGACGGCCTGCTGGATCCCGCCTACCTCGACGCGCGCGTGAAGCTCATCGGGCCGGCAGCGAGCCCGCAGGCGCCGCCCGCGGGGACCCCGCCGGGCGCCCAGGCGCGGGGACCTGACGCCACCCGCGAGCCGGCTGGCACCACCCACTTCGTGGTGGTCGACAGGGATGGCAACGCCGTGTCCATGACCACGACCGTCGAAAGCATCTTCGGCTCGGGCCGGATGGTCCACGGCTTCTTCCTGAACAACCAGCTCACCGACTTCTCGTTCTCGCCGGTGGACACCGCCGGAGCCCCGGTGGCCAATGCGGTGGCCCCGGGCAAGCGGCCCCGTTCGTCCATGGCGCCCGCCATCGTGCTGGATCGCGACCGCAACTTCGTGGCGGCGGCTGGCTCGCCCGGCGGCCCGGCGATCCTCGCCTACAATCTCAAGACCCTGATCGGCATGCTGGACTGGAAGATGCCCGTGCAGGAAGCCATCAACCTGCCAAACCTGATCGCCTCGGGGACCTACTATGCCGCCGAGGTGGACAAGTTCCCGCCCGCCGTCGTCGAAGAGCTCGCCGCCCGAGGCGTGAAACTGCAGACGGGCGCCGGCGCCGAGGGTTCGGGCCTGCATGGGGTGGAGGTGACGCCTCAGGGCCTGCGTGGCGGGGCCGACCCCCGCCGCGAGGGCGTCGCCCTGCCGTTGAGCTAAGCCGGCTTCTTCGCCCGGCGACGCGACGTCGCCTTGGTCGGAGCGCCCGGCAGGCGGATCTCGAAGGTGGCGCCTTCCGGCCCCGTGGAGGCCAGGGTCAGCTCCCCGCCGTGGCCAACGGCGAGCTCCCTGGCGATAGCAAGGCCCAGGCCCGCCCCGTCCGGGCGCCCGGAGCCGGCGAACGGCTGGAACAGTCGCTCCTGCACACGCTCAGGGATGCCCGGGCCGTTGTCAGAGACCCGGATCACCGCCGCGTTCGGCGCAGCTTCCAGCGCCACCTCGATCTGGCCGGGACGCGTGCGGCCCTGCTGGTGCTCGATGGCCTGACGAGCGTTGCGGAACAGGTTCACGAGGATCCGGTGCAGCTGGTCGGGGTCGGCCATCACCTGGTCGGCGCGGTCGAGGTGGCTGACCAGCTTCACGTCCCGGTCCGCCAGCCGGGCCTCCAGGGCGGCCTCATCCACCGCCTCGGCGAGGCGCACGGGCTTCGGCTCCGGGGCCGCCTCCTGGGTCTTGCCGTAGGTCAGCACGTCGGAGGCCAGTTTCACGGCGCGGTCCAGCGCCCGCTCCAGACGCGGAAGAGCCTGGCTCACCTTCGGGTCCTGCAGCGCCGCGAGGCGTTCCGAGGCGATCTGAGCCGAGGTGAGCATGTTCTTGAGGTCGTGGTTGATCTTGGCGACAGCCTCGCCAAGCGCGGCCAGGCGCGCCCGGGAGTTCAACGCCGCCCGCAGGTCGGCCTGCATCCGGTCGAGCTCGGCTTCGGCGCGGCCGATCTCGTCCCTCCTGCCCGAGAGCTGGACGCGGGCGTCGGGATCTTCCGGATCGGCCCGGAACCGCTCCATGGCGTAGGTGATCCGTTGCATGGGCCGCACCAGGAACAGGTTCAGGGCCACGAAGACCAGGACGCCGGCGAGGGTCGAGACGAAGGCGACGATGGCCAGAAGCCGCCACAGATAACTGGCCAGGGCGCGCTTGAGCTCGGTGTCGACGGCGACGAACTCGATGAACTCGGCTTGGCGGAAGCGCGGCTCGGCCACCACCCGCACCCGCCGGCCTTCGGGACCGAAGATGGTGCGGAACGGCGCGAACAGGCCAAGTCCGGCGGCGCGGGGGCGCAGGTCCACCACATAGGGCGCCTCAACCGGCCGGGCTCCGGCGAACACCAGCGAGCGCACCCCGTCCACTGATATGGCCACGATCTCGACGCCCGCGCCTTCCAGGAGCTGCGTCTTGAGCTGCTCGCTCACCACGCGGTCCGGGGCGACCTCCGGGGCCAGCGAGGCGAGTTCGGCGGCGCGGACCCGGTCCAGCAGCCACTGGCGCTCATAGGCTGCGAGGGTCGGCGGAATGGCGATCAGGCCGCCGAACAGGGCGAACAGCACCGTGAGCACCAGCAGGCGCGCCGAAAGGCCGCCGGGCCAAAAGATGCGGCGCCTGTCCCGCTCGGGAGGTTCCTTGGGCGCAGAGGCGTCCGCCATGATGCTTCGAGTTAATCCGTCAGCGTCGCCAGGGCAAACGCAGCCTCCCGAAAACACCACATCAGCAAGAGGCGCGCGGCCTATCTTGCGCCCACCGCCTCCGCAGGTGAACGGAATCCGTCCGCCCGCAGGCGCTCGGCCAGCTCGCGCTTGATCCGCGTCACAAGACCAGGGCCTTCGAAGACCAGCGCCGAATAAAGCTGCACCGCCTGGGCCCCGGCGCGCAGCTTGGCATAGGCGTCGGCGCCGGAGGCGACCCCCCCCGCGCCGATCAACGTCAGCCTCCCGGAGGAAGCCTCGGCGAACCGGGCCAGCATCTGGGTGGAGAGGCTCATCAGCGGCGCACCCGACAGCCCGCCCGCCTCGTCCCGCAGGGGCGAGGTCAGCCCGTCCCGGCGAAGCGTCGTGTTGGAAACGATGATCCCGGCCAGGCCGTGCGCGACGACGGTCTCGGTGATCGCTTCGACCTCGCCGTCCTCAAGGTCCGGCGCGACCTTGAGGAACATGGGGACACGCCCCGCGGCGGGCAGCGCATCGCGCGCCTCCGCCAGGCGGCCCAGGAGCTCCTGCAGCGCGGCCTGCGTCTGCAGGGCGCGCAGTCCGGGTGTGTTGGGCGAGGAGATGTTGATCGTGAAGTAGTCGGCGAGGCCCCAAAGGCGGGTCAGGCCGGTGACGTAGTCGGCGATCCGGTCCTCGGCATCCTTGTTCGCGCCGATGTTGGCGCCCACGACGCCCCGGCCGCGGCGCGCCAGCCGCCCGGCGAACGCCTCCAGCCCTTCATTGTTGAAGCCCATGCGGTTGATGACCGCCTGATCCTCGGACAGTCGGAACAGGCGCGGGCGGGGATTGCCGGCCTGGGGCTTCGGCGTGACCGTGCCGCATTCCACGAAGCCGAAGCCGGCCTTCAGCATGGGGCCGAACACCTCGGCGTTCTTGTCGAAGCCGGGCGCCAGACCCACCGGATTGGGCAGCGACAGACCCGCCACCGTGGTGGCCAGGATCGGGTCGTCCGCGCCTGCCCTGGGCCCGAGACCCGCCTTCAGGCCGCGGATCGCCAGGGTGTGGGCGTCCTCCGGGTCGAGGCTGCGCAGCGCCCGGGTGGCGAGGCCGTGGAGACCGCTCACGCCAGGCGCCCCACTTGCGGGACCCCCGAGGCGTCCAGAGGCGCTTCGGTGACGGCCCGCACCAGTCCGGTGTCGAGCGCCCCGTAGAGGTGCGGGAAGAGGTCCCCGCCGCGCGACGGCTCGAACTTCAGGTCCGGCCCCAGGTCGTCGGCCTCGACCGCCAGGACAACCAGATCAGGCTGACCCGCAAAGTGGCGCCGGGCGGTCTCCTGCGCCTGGGCCGCCGTGGAGAAGTGGATGAAGCCGTCCGCCAGATCGACCGGCGAGCCGGCGAAGCGCCCCTCGGCCTGGGCGGCGGCCCAGTCCTGGCGGGGCAGGATCTTGTAGATCCGCGTCACGGGTCGATCCTCATTGCGGCGGGTCGGGATAGAACAGGCCATCGAAGCTCGGGCGGCCGTTGACGTCGAACAGGAAGACCGCCGTGGCGCCCGGAGGAAACTTCCGCTGGGCCTGGCTGATCAGCTCGCTGGGTGCGGAGCCTTCGAGCAGCAACTGGACGGCCAATTCCTGCAGGCCCGGATTGTGCGCCACGATCATCACCGTGTTGGCGGTCTTGCCGGCCCGCTTGGCCGCGTAGCGCAAGGCGCCGGAGTCGGCGTGGTACAGATCGGGCTCGAAGCGCACCTCGGCGTCCGGAAAGCTCGGCTGCAGGGCCTCCCAGGTATCCCGCGTGCGGGCAGAGGTGGAGACCAGCACGGCGTCGGGCATGAAGCCGAGGTCGGCCAGGCTCGCGCCCATGGCGGCGGACTCCAGCACCCCGCGCGGCGCAAGCCTGCGGTCGAAATCATCGCCGGTCACGGAGTCCGGCTCGGCCCTGCCGTGCCGGAAGAGGATCAGCCGCTGCATGAGACGCCTTCTGCCCGAAGCGTCGTCATAGCCGAGCGGCGGGGCGCTGCAACCCATTGACACAGAAAGGCGTGGACGGTCCAACGCCCACATGACGGCGCAGGCCCAGATCGCGGAAGGCTTCGAGACGGGCGGCGGAACCTGGCGGTTTCCGGCCAGCCAGCCGCTGCGCCTGGACTCGGGCGGCGAGATCGCGCCGCTGGAGATCGCCTACAAGACCTATGGGAAGCTGAACGAGACCCGGTCCAACGCGGTCCTCGTCTGCCACGCCCTGACCGGCGACCAGCACCTGGCCTCGACCCACCCCGTGACCGGCAAGCCGGGCTGGTGGAGCCGCTTCGTCGGGCCCGGCCTCCCCCTCGATCCCGAGCGCCATTTCATCATCTGCACCAACGTGGTCGGCGGCTGCATGGGCACCACCGGTCCGGCAAGCACCAATCCCGCGACGGGCGAGCCCTATGGCCTGGCCTTTCCGGTGATCACCATCGGCGACATGGTCCGGGCCCAGGCGATGCTGATCGAGGCCATGGGGATCGAGACCCTGTTCGCCGTGATCGGCGGCTCGATGGGCGGCATGCAGGTGCTCACCTGGGCGGCCGACTATCCCGAGAAGATCTTCAGCGCCGTCTGCATCGCCGCCGCGCCCCGCCATTCGGCCCAGAACATCGCCTTCCACGAGGTGGGCCGGCAGGCGATCATGGCCGATCCGAACTGGGTGGGCGGGGCCTACCTGAAGGCGGGCGTGCGGCCTGAAAAGGGCTTGGCGGTGGCCCGAATGGCCGCGCACATCACCTATCTGTCCGAGCCGGCGCTACAGCGGAAGTTCGGCCGCGAACTGCAGCGCGACGGCCTGTCCTGGGGGTTCGACGCCGACTTCCAGGTGGAAAGCTATCTACGCCACCAGGGCGCCAGCTTCGTCGATCGCTTCGACGCCAACAGCTACCTCTACATCACCCGGGCCCTGGACTATTTCGACCTCGCCGCCCGCCACGGCGGCTCTCTGGCCGAGGCGTTCCGCAAGGCCCGCGGGGTACGCTTCTGCGTCCTGTCGTTCTCTTCGGACTGGCTCTATCCCACGGCCGAGAGCCGGGACATCGTCCGGGCCCTCAACGCCGCCGGCTGCCGGGCCAGCTTCGTGGAAATCGAGAGCGACAAGGGCCACGACGCCTTCTTCCTGGACGAGCCGCAGCTGGACGCGACCCTGCGCGGCTTCCTGGCCGCCCAGGCCTCGGCCCGAGGGCTCCAGTGAACGGCATGCGCGAGGACTTCCGCGAGATCCTGCGACTGGTGCGCCCGGGCGCGCGGGTGCTCGACGTCGGCTGCGGCGAGGGCGAACTCCTGGAACTGCTGACCCGGGAGAAGCGCGTGGACGGCCAGGGCCTGGAGATCAGCCCCGAAGGCGTCGCCGCCTGCCTGGCGCGGGGCTTGGCCGTGGTCCAGGGCGATGGCGATCGGGACCTCGACCACTTCCCGACCCGGGCGTTCGACTACGCGGTGCTGTCAAAAACCCTGCAGCAGATGCGCGAGCCGCGCCATGTGCTCTCCGAGCTGCTGCGGATCGCCGACCAGGCGGTGGTTTCGGTGCCGAACTTCGGCCACTGGAAGGTCCGCTGGGCCCTGCTCTCCCGCGGCCGGATGCCCGAGACCGGCGCCCTGCCCGAGCCGTGGTGGTCGACGCCAAACATCCACCTTTGCACCCTCGCCGACTTCACGGCGCTGTGCGACGACCTCGATCTGCGCATCGACGCCTGCGTGGCCCTGGCCGACGGCCGCCCGGCCCGGCAGATCGACCCGCGACGGCCCGTCGAAAACTGGCGCGCCGAGACGGCGCTGTTCCTGCTCAGCCGCGCCGCGGCCGGAGCGCCCGAGGCCGTGCCCCAGAACCTGTTCGGCGAGATCGAGCTGCCCAAGCCGGAAGCGCAGACGGCCAAGCGCCGGCGGAAGACCCGGGCCTGACCTTCGCCGGGGGAGGCGCCTGGCGGCCCCCACAGGCTAAAGCTTGAAGACCCCCATCATCATCGGCTTGGCGAAGACCGCGGGCGCCGCCTTCGGCCGGACGTCCGGCACCAGGGCGCCCAGGTCGGCGCAGGCGTTCAGCGTCGCATTCAGCATCTGGGCTGCGATCACCGGGTCCACCGGCCGGATCGAGCCCTCGACGATCCCGTCCGAGATCATTGAGGCGAACCGGTCGGAGATGCGGTTGGCGTGCTCCACCATCACCCGGCGCATCTCCTCGGGCAGGGCGGTGAGCGCCGAGGTGCGCAGCATCGGCCCGTGGTCCGAGAGCTGGAACTCGCAGAGAGCGGCGGCGCAAGAGCAGAGGCGGTCCCACTCGTTGCCGGGCAGGTCCATGGCGAGCCTCTGACCCCGCCGCATGACCTCGAAGGTGCGCTCGAAGCAGGCGACCACCAGATCGTCCTTGGCGTCGTTGTGGTGGTAGAAGCTGCCCTTGGTGACGTTGAGTTCGGCCGAGATCTTGTCCACCGAGGCGCCGCGATAGCCGCGCCTGTTGATGAGCTTGGTGGCCGCCAGCAGGAAGGTTTCCCGGGCCAACTCTGGCCCCTCGCGCGCCGCCAGGGCGTCCATGGGGATCGGGCGGGGCGTCCAGGCGTCCTCCTCGGTGGCGACGCCGTTGATCAGGATGTCGTGCATCCGATCACGCACCCGGGGATAGTCTTCGGGATCGTACTTGGGCAGCCAGTTGGGCAGCCAGAAGATCTGCTCCAGCAGCATGCGCGTGCGCGCCGTGCGCCGGCCGCGGGTCATGCCCACCAGCTCCGGAGAGTCGAAGATCTGGCGCACCTTGCGGAACAGCCGCCCGTAGGCCTGGGCGGCCTCTTCCCGGCGAGGCTCGTTGAGGGCGCGCATGTCGGAGATCACCGGCAAAGGCGGCGCGTCTTCGACGGCGGTCTGACGCATCCGCTCGAAATACAGCGTGAGGAGGGCGTGCAACCGGGTGGACGGCGTGGGCTCGGCCAAGGCCGCCTCGGCCATTTCCAGCAGGGCCTCGACCCCGCGGCCGATGCAGGCCGCCGCCAGGTCGTCCTTGCGCTTGAAGTAGTAGGTGACGCTGGTGGTGGAGAGGTCCACGGCCGCCGCCGCGTCCGACAATGTCAGACCCTTAACGCCCTTGCGGTTCAGGATGCGGGTCGCCGCGTCCAGGATCGCTTCACGCTTGCGTTCGAACCGGTCCGTTGATCGCGCCGCCGCGCCGCGTTGGGCCATGAACGATGTTACTCCCCTGAAACGCCTTTTTGCCCCGGAAACCGCTCGGGCGCAAAGGGGTCACGCCACGTCAGGCCGAGGCAAAGGGGTAAGGCGAGATCGACTTGGTGAAGTCGTCCACGGTCAGAGTGCGGCTGATAGGCTCGGCCGCCCGCTGCGGACAGGCGGGACGTTCGCAGATCCGGCAGGCGGGGCCGATCGCGGTGGCCACCGGCTCCTTGAGATCAAGCCCCCGAGAATAGACCAGGCGTTCGGCATATTTCAGCTCGCAGCCCATGCCGACCGCGAGTTCGGAATCCTCGCCCGCGTAGGGCGCGGCGATGCGCGAGACGGTGCGCGAGAGGGTGAAGTAGCGCTGGCCGTCGGGGGTCTCGATGACCTGGGTGACGATGCGGCCCGGCGTGCGGAAGCTGGAATGAATGTTCCAGCGCGGGCAGGCGCCGCCGAAGCGCGAGAACGGAAACGTCCCGCCGGCGAAGCGCTTGGAGATGTTCCCCGCGCTGTCCACCCGCACCATGAAGAAGGGCACGCCCCGGGCGCCTGGCCGGGCCAGGGTGGTCAGCCGGTGGCAGGCCTGCTCGTAGCTGACGCCGAAGCGGGCGCGGATCAGTTCGATGTCGTAGCCGGTGCGCTCGGCCGCCTCGTAGAAGGCCTGGTAGGGCATGAGCTGGGCGGCGGCGAGGTAGTTGGCGAGGCTCACCTTGACCAGCGCGCGGGTCGGACGGTCCGGGGGCCCTGCCCGGTCGGCCAGGGCGTTCAGCAGCTCGCCGTTCTCGAGGACGGCCAGCTGGTAGGCCAGGGCGAAGGCCCGGCCGGCGCCGGTCAGCACCTCGGACAGGAACAGCCGCTTGCGGTGATAGTCGAACCTGCGGACGCTCTCGGGCAGGACGTCTACCGGGACGACGCGCACCTGGACGTTGAACTTGGAGAGCAGGCGGTCGCGGGCGGCGGCGGCGAAGTCCTGCGGCTCAGGCTTCAGCTCGGCGACCAGTCGCTCGGCGGCGTCCTCCAGCTCGCCGAAGTGGTTCTTCTGGGCCTGGATGTAGTCGCGGACCCAGTCGGAGGGCGTCACCACCGAGCTCTCGAACGCGCCCTCTTCCGGGCGGGCGGCATAGCCCAGTTCGCCGATGCGGCGCTGGTCCAGATAGGCGCGGTAGAGGCGGACGATGGCCTCGGATACAGCGGGGGCGCTGTCGGCGACCTCAAGCAGTTCATGGCGCGCGATCCCCAGGTCGCGGAACAGCTGGTCCGAGAACACCTCCGAAAGCCCCGTCGCGTTGGTGCTCTCCGGGTCCGACGAAAGGGTCTTCAGGTCGAGATCATAGGCCTCGGCCAGGCGCAGGAGCACTTGGGCCGTGACCGGGCGCTGGTTGCGCTCGAGCAGGTTCAGGTAGCTGGGGGAGACGCCGAGATCCTCTGCCATCCGCGTCTGGGTAAGCCCCAGGTCGCGACGCAGCCGCTTTAGCCGCGCGCCGAGGAACAGCTTCCGGTCGGTAGGTCCTAGAGCCATCCTGTCGTGTTGTCACATTTTTACAATTTTGACAAGGTGCGGCTGTGACAACACAGCCTTTTGCCTCTCCGGAGCCCCTCGACCGCCAGTAAATCCAAGCGTTAGGACGAGGGACGGCTTGTCAAAGAGCCACTGGATTTACACGCGGAAGAGACACATGGCGTATCAGGACCACATCATCGAGATGGGCCAGCTCATCAAGAGCAAGGGCGGTACGTGGGACGGGATCGACCCGGAAGCCGTGGCCCGCATGCGCCTGCAGAACCGGTTCAAGACCGGCCTGGAGATCGCCAAGTACACCGCCGGCATCATGCGCGCCGACATGGCGGCCTATGACGCCGATCCCACCCAGTACACCCAAAGCTTGGGCTGCTGGCACGGCTTCGTCGCACAGCAGAAGATGATCGCCGTGAAGCGGCACTTCGGCACCACCAAGCGCCGCTACATCTATCTCTCGGGCTGGATGGTCGCCGCCCTGCGTTCGGAGTTCGGCCCGCTGCCGGACCAGTCGATGCACGAGAAGACCACCGTCCCGGCGCTGATCGAAGAGATCTACACCTTCCTGAAGCAGGCTGACGCCCGCGAGCTGGGCGGCCTGTTCCGTGACCTGGACGCGGCCCGCAAGGCCGGCGACTCCGCCAAGGAGCAGCAGATCCAGGACAAGATCGACAACTTCGAGACCCACGTGGTCCCGATCATCGCCGACATCGACGCCGGCTTCGGCAACGCCGAGGCGACGTACCTGCTGGCCAAGAAGATGATCGAGGCCGGCGCCTGCGCCATCCAGATCGAGAACCAGGTCTCGGACGAGAAGCAGTGCGGCCACCAGGACGGCAAGGTCACGGTTCCGCATGAGGACTTCATCCAGAAGCTGCGGGCGGTCCGCTACGCGTTCCTCGAGCTCGGCGTCGACAACGGCATCATCGTCGCACGCACCGACAGCCTGGGCGCGGGCCTGACCAAGCAGATCGCCTTCTCCAAGGAGCCGGGCGACCTGGGCGACCAGTACAACAGCTTCCTCGACTGCGAGGAGATCGACGCCAGCCAAGTCGGCAACGGTGACGTGGTCATCACCCGCAACGGCAAGCTGCTGCGTCCGAAGCGCCTGCCGTCCAACCTGTTCCAGTTCCGCGAAGGCACCGGCGTCGACCGGGTGGTCCTGGACTGCATCACGTCGCTGCAGAACGGCGCGGACCTGCTGTGGATCGAGACCGAGAAGCCGCACGTGGAGCAGATCGGCGCCATGGTCGACCGCATCCGTGAAGTCGTGCCAAACGCCAAGCTGACCTACAACAACAGCCCGTCCTTCAACTGGACGCTGAAGTTCCGCGAGCAGGTGTTCGAGGAGTGGATCCAGGCGGGCAAGGACGTGTCGGCCTACGACAAGTCCAAGCTGATGAGCGCCGAGTACGACGAGACGCCCCTGGGCATCGAGGCGGACCAGAAGATCCGCAGCTTCCAGGCGGACGGCGCCCGGCGGGCCGGGATCTTCCACCACCTGATCACCCTGCCGACCTACCACACGGCCGCGCTGTCCACCGACAACCTGGCCAAGGAGTACTTCGGCGAGGCTGGCATGCTGGGCTACGTCCTGGGCGTCCAGCGGCAGGAGATCCGCAAGGGCCTGCCCTGCGTGAAGCACCAGAACATGTCCGGGTCGGACATCGGCGACGACCACAAGGAATACTTCGCGGGCGAAGCGGCCCTGAAGGCCGGCGGCGTCCACAACACGATGAACCAGTTCGCCTGATAGCCAAGGAGAGGCGCCGGGCCGCGAGGTCCGGCGGCCTGGAGTGACCATGATGACCAAGGAACGGTTCTGGGTCGTCGGCGGCGAGTACAGCTGCACGGCCTTCAAGTCCCTGAAGCACGGGGCCCCTGAGGTGCTGGGCCCGTACGAAAGCCGCGATGAGGCCCGGGCGGTGTGGCGCCGTAAGGCTGACGAGACGCGCAGCTTGGCCACCGCCAAATACGCCATCGCCACGGAGCACCTCGTCCTGCCCGGCTGAGGCAGGCTAAGATCTGTCGCCTAGGCTCCCCGCCCCTCTCCGAGGGCCCGGGCGGGGAGCCGCTTCTTTCGGGCCCTCGATCCGCCGATTTTCGGAGCGTTCCATGTCCCTCGACCTCGACACGCGTCCTTCCGTGACGCTGACCCAACCGACCGAGGGGCGCGATGCGGAGGTGCTGACGCCCGAGGCGTTGGCCTTCCTGGCCGAGCTGCATCGCCGCTTCAACGACCGCCGCCTGGAACTGCTTGCCCTGCGCGAAGAGCGCCAGACCCGCTTCGACGCGGGCGCCAAGCCGGACTTCCTCCCCGAGACCCAGGCCATCCGTGACGGCGACTGGAAGGTCGCGCCGATCCCCGCCGATCTGCTGGACCGCCGGGTCGAGATCACGGGCCCCGTCGATCGCAAGATGATCATCAACGCCCTGAACTCGGGCGCCCGTGTGTTCATGGCCGACTTCGAGGACGCCTCGTCCCCGACCTGGCGCAACATGATCGATGGCCAGATCAACCTGAAGGACCGCTGGGCCAACCAGATCGGCTTCACCGACCCCAACACCGGCAAGAACTATGCCCTGAAGGACAAGGTCGCGACCCTCATCGTCCGCCCGAGGGGCTGGCACCTCCCCGAGGCCCACGCCACGGTGGACCAGGAGGAGATGAGCGGAGCCCTGTTCGACTTCGGCCTTTATTTCTTCCACAACGCCAAGACGTCACTGGCCGCGGGCTCGGGCCCCTATTTCTACCTGCCGAAGATGGAGAGCCATCTCGAGGCCCGCCTGTGGAACGAGGTCTTCGTCTACGCCCAGGAAGCGCTGGGCGTCCCCAACGGCACGATCAAGGCCACGGTGCTCATCGAGACGCTGCCCGCCGCCTTCGAGATGGACGAGATCATCTACGAGCTGCGCGACCACATGGCCGGCCTGAACTGCGGGCGGTGGGACTACATCTTCTCGTACATCAAGCGCCTGAAGGCCCAGCCCGACGCCCTGACGCCGGACCGCGCGGTGATGACCATGGGCCAAGCGTTCCTGCAGGCCTATTCCTTCAAGCTGATCCAGACCTGCCACCGCCGCGGCGCCTTCGCCATGGGCGGCATGGCGGCCCAGATCCCCGTGAAGGGCGACCCCGCGGCCAATGAGGCGGCCTTCGCCAAGGTCCGGGCGGATAAGGAACGCGAGGCGACCAACGGCCATGACGGCACCTGGGTGGCGCACCCGGATCTTGTGCCGGTGGCCATGGAGGTGTTCGACCGGCTGATGCCGGGGCCGAACCAACTGGACAAGCTGCGCGAGGACATCACCGTCACGCGCGAGGACATGCTGCGCGTCCATGAAGGCGAGCGCACCGAAGGCGGTCTGCGCGAAAACATCCGCGTCGGCGTCCAGTACATCGAAGCCTGGCTGCGCGGCCGGGGCGCGGTGCCGCTCTACAACCTCATGGAAGACGCCGCGACCGCCGAGATCAGCCGCACGCAGATCTGGCAGTGGCTGCGCCACGAGGCGAAGCTGGCCGATGGCCGCACCGTTACGCCGGAGCTGCTGCGCGAACTCATCGACCAGGAGATGGCCGGCCTGCGCAACACCCTGCCGGCCGAAGCCTTCACCGGCGGTCGCTTCGCCGAAGCCCAGCGGATCTTCCTGGACATGTGCCTGGCCGAGACGCTGGAAGAGTTCCTGACCCTCCCCGCCTACCGGGTGCTGGACTAGTTCGGGTGAGGGCCTTCGCGTTCGTCGCGCCCGGGCAGGGGACAGCTCAGGGCGGGACACGCGGGAAGGCCCTCATCCGTCACCTGCGGCGGTGAGCGCGGGCTCGCCCCCGGGCCGATCGCGTTGTCGACGCAGGCCGTCGGCTGACGCCGCCGCAGGGGGCAGGATCGACTGACGGCCGCGTTCCTACATCCGTCAGGGCGCCCTGGACCGCAGCAGAGCGTCGGTGCCATCCAGGCCCCAGCCTTCCACCTCCGTCAGTGCGACCGTGCGCGCCTGCCCGGCCGCGCCTAGGCGCGCGAGGTCGAAGCCGGTGTAGTTGAGCGCGCCATAGTCGCGGACGTAGAACCGCTTGCGATCCAGATCCTCGAGCGCCGTGAACGAGGTGTACTCGGTGGAAGGCCCGGAGGACGATCCGCTGCCCTCGGCGCCGCCACCGCCACTCAGGTCGATGGTTATGTCCTTGGGCCGGTCAAAGTTGTTCATGACGTGCGCCAGAGTCAGCACCGCCTCGTCCGGGTCGCTCACCTTCTGGGCGAACTTGGAATAGTACGCGGCGCGCACGAAGCGGCCCACCGCCGTATTCGAGGCCGGCAGGCCGGTGGTCGCGATGCCCGCATCGGGCGCCCGAGCCACGAACTTGCCGAAGGTCGTCTCCGACTTGTCGACGTTGCTCAGGAACGAATAGTTCCCGAGGTTGGTGAGGTGCCAGGGGAAGCTGGGGCCGTTGGTCATCACCCCCACCAGGTTGTCGTAGATGTTCTGTTTGCCGTCCTGATACTCGATCACGATCGAGGCGCCGCTGCGGTCATGGGCGATGAAATGGACCGGCGGCTGGCCGCCCCCAAGCCGGGCCAGCGGAGCCAGGATCACTGGCTGCCGCTGCAGCGCGGCCTTGAGTTCGGCCACGGTCGTGAATTGCCCGAGCGCCCAGCTGCCCAGGTCCAATGCCGAGAGCACGGCGCGGGTCCCGGCGACCGTGTCGCGGGGCCCGTTGGCCGAGGCGTAGGCGAGCAGGCTGAAGGTCAGGCCCTGGTCGTTCATGCCCTCCAGCACCTTCTCGTCGGCCGGGCCCAGCGGCGCGCCGGGCGTGGGAGCCCGGAACGGCAGGGTCACCACCAGCATGCCGTAGCGCGTGGTGTATTCGAGCGGCCGGCGCGGGTCGGGGCTGGAGGTGTATCGTTTGCCCGGCGGCACGAAGCTGAGCTGGTAGGGCATCTCACCGCCCAGCTCGACCGTGCGGCCCGCATAGGTGCGGTTGTTGGCGTCGTTGTATATCAGCGCGGTGCAGGCGTCGGCCCGCGTGGGCCCCAGGAGCGTGATCGCGCCCAGGGCAAAGAGCATGTGCTGCCACTTCATGGTGCACCTCGGTTGTCGTACGGCCGCCGGCCTGCGGCCAAGGGGGACGGGGCGACGCCCCGCCGGTGGGGGCCACCGAGGTCGACGGCGGCACGGTGAGGTATGATGAGGGGCCTGTGGGGCGCCCGGGGTGCTGGACGCAGGACGATCTCCACCGCCGACGAGCTGCACGGCGCCGAGGCCGCTTGGCGCGGCGGGCGGGGGGACGAAAGTCCGGTGCGCGCGCCTGTCATCGTCGTCCTGACCGCAGGTACAGCATTTGCACCGCGTGTCCGCGCAAGCGCGGACCTGGGGTTCGCAGCGCTGGCAGGTCGTGTCGGGCTTGCGGCCGGCAGGATCTGCCTTCCCGAAGCAAGCGCCTCTTCAGACGCTCGCGCAAGCAAAATGGCGCGCGTTCCCGGATGAACCCCAGCGGGGAGGCCTCGCCCCCAAGACAGACTTTGAGTGTTGGAGGTGATGAACCGTGGGCGCGGGGGCCGGGGCGGGGGGGTGGTTTTTTAAGGGGGGGTGC
>JAEYNH010000097.1 GCA_023412655.1 Pseudomonadota bacterium
CGCCCAACCTTCCCCCCCGGCGGGCCCCGCGGGGGGCCCTTCGCCTTTTCGGGTTCGGCCTTTACGCGCCTTCCGATCGGCGGTTAGAGAATCGCCATGCTGAAACGCGCCGCCCTCTCGACCTCGATCCTGGGCCTCGCCGGCCTGGCTCTCGTCCTTTCGGGCTGCGACAAGCCCAAGGAACGTCCTGTCGACCAGCCGACCGCCGATGCGGTCGTCCAGGCCCGGCCGCCGGGTCCCGCCTGGGCCGCGGACTACATGGGCAAGGGGCTGCGCGAGCTGTTCCCGGAAACCGGCGACTGCGTGGGCAACACCGAGACCGCGGAGACCCGCTACGCCGACGGCGTCTCCATCGTCGGCTGGGGCGCCGACAACACCACCCATGCCGGCGTCGGCCGCGTGGTCCTGGTGGACGAGGGCTACCGCGTGGTGGGCGCCGGCGAGACCGGCCTGCCGCGCCCCGACGTGCCGGCCGCCCGCCCCGACATCACCGACCCCAACACCGGCTGGCGCGCCATCGCCACCATCCCGGTGGGCGCGGTGGAGGCCTATGGCGTCACCAACGACGGCCGCGGCGCCTGCAAGCTGGGCTACATCAAGTTCTGACCGGTCGGCGGCGTGCTCAGCCCGCCCCGGACCCGATCAAGCTCACCATGGAATAGCGGGCTTACCTCTTCGTCAGCACCACCGTGCCTTCCAGCAGGAGGTCGCGCTTGGCGGCCGTGCTGAGGGCGTCGTCGAAGGTGTCAAGCACAGCCAACGCCCAGTCGGGCAATTCCAGATCACTGCGGCCGGACGCCAGCCGAAGCTGGACGCTCGTGGTGTCCCGATAGAGCGTCGGGTGATCGTTGTGCGGGATGATGTGGATCGTCTCGAACCCGGCGTTCCGCGCCATCCACTGGATCTGATCGCGCGAGAACAGCCACTTGTCGTCCAAGGCCGCCAAAACCGGGGAGGTCGGATCCGGACTGGTTCGCGCAGCGATGTCTGCCGACATCGCCTTTAGGACCCAGGCGATATCGGGGTCGAGACCCGGCTTGCGCACCTCGGCTTCGGCGAGGACGCGTTCGTAGGCGGCGCGCACCACCGACCAGCCGTAGAAGGGCTCGAAGAAGATCGCGTGGCCGCCGGGCTTCAGCGCGCGGCCCGCCGCGGCGATTCCGGCCTCGGGGCGCTCCAGGTGATGCAGGATCGAGGCTCCCGTCACGAGGTCGAAAACGCCCGGCCGCACGTGGCTGCTCATCGCGTCCATCACCACGCAAACGACGTCCCCGAAGGTCCCTGTGTGGGCTGTGTAGTCGGCCAGAATGCGCAACAGCTCGCCCGAGAGGTCCGTCGCCACCACGCGCGCGCCCGGGAACAGGCGTTGGCAAGGTACGACCGAATTGACACCCGATCCGCTGCCGAGGTCCAGGATCAGCGGCTTGGCCGCCACCTTGATCTGCGATGCGGCCAAACCGCCTTCGAACAGGCGCTGGAAGTGGTCGCTGTGCGCGTAGCGCTGGTGGTACTCTTCGGCGTTGGCCTTGAACTGCTCCGTGATCGTAGCCGTCGAGGTGTCAGCTTTGATAGCCCAGACTGAGACGGACTGGTCGGGCCGAACGGTATGGGGCGCCAGTTCCGAGTCGAACAGCGGCGCGGCCCACGCCGGGAAGCCGGGAGTCTTCGCTGCAGGGCGGCGCTTGAAGAGAGACAACATCGCTTCAGCTGTCCCCCAGGACGGCCGGCATGCCGCTGGAGTCGGCGTAGGCCACCGCCCCCCGGGCGTAGTAGTGGCAGACGATCGAGCGCCGGGACGTCTCGGGGTTCAGCCGCACCGAGCCGGCGTGCATCAGGTTCTCGTGCCAGATCAGCACCGTGCCGGCCTTGGGGCGGTAGATCTCCGGGGCCAGCGCCTTCTCGGCCAGCATGTCGCGCCAGCGGGCCACCACCGTCTCGCCGAAGACGGTCCAGTCGTCGTTCACCACCTTCGGCGCGCCCACCGAGCTCATATAGACCCGGGGCAGGCGATGGCTGCCCGGATAGACCGCCAGCTCCCCCGAGCCGTCCTGCACGTCCTCCAGCGCGGTCCAGACCCCGCACATCATGCCCGCCGGGAACGGGGTCAGGTGGATGGTGTCCTGGTGATGGTCCTGCTGCGAGCCGAAGACGTAGCTGAGCGACTGGCAGGGGGCGACCTTGTCGTCGAAGATCAGCTCCAGCATCCGCAGGACCTTGGGGTTGAGCCACAGGTCGCGAACCGCCGGGAATTCCAGGTGCAGGTTGTGGATCCGCTGGCTCGAGCCCCACTCGTAACCTTCGATCCGCCGCGCCACGGCCTGGTCGAGTGCGGCGTTCAGTCGCGCCACCTCCGCGGGCGGGATCAGGTCCTCCAGCACCAGGTAGCCGCTGTCCACGAACTGCCGGAGGGCCGCGATCTCCTCGGCGCCGGCCCGGCCGCTCGCCGCCAGCTCCGCCAGGTGCGCCTCGATGGCCTCCGGCGGGCGGTCGAACCAGGCGGTCAGGCCGGCGTCGTCATAGTCGTAGGCGGAGGCGTCCAGCACGTCGACCACCAGGGGCGTCCCCGAGGCCCTCAGGTTGTCGGCCACCGCCGCGGCCAGCCGGCCCTCGTTGCGCACCTGCACCGTGAGCCGCTGCTCCCCCAGGACGCGGCCGTCCCGGCTGAGGGCCACGCTCACCGTGGCGACGCCGTTCGGCAGCAGGTGGCCGTGCAGGGCGACCCAGGTGCGCTGGAGCTCGCCCAGCTCCACGGTCCGCCGGTAGGGCGGCGCGGGATACCCCGCCACCGCCACGGTCAGTTCGGCGGGCCCCGGCTCGGCGGCGCCGGCCTTCAGGTCGATCTCCACCCGGATCAGGCCCGCCGTCGGCTCCTGTTCGGCGGATGACATGGCCACCAGCACCGGGTTGCGGTTTCTGGCCCCTGAGCGGGCCTTGAAGAAGTTCAGCAACGTTCGCATGGTCGGTACGGAAACTTCGCGATACGGCGTTCGTCAACAGGGCGGCGGCGCCGTTGAAACGGGGGGCCCGTAACCCCAAATATTTCACGCCCGCCCTTCTGCGCCGATCTCGGGCGGCAGGGCCGGGGAGTCGCTTTCTTCGAGGGCTCTTGGACGTATGAACCGGTCTCTGATCTTCGACAGCCCCTATCTGCTGGGCTTCGAGCACACTCGCTCCCTCATCGAACGCGCGGCCAAGGCGGCGGCGGAAAGCTATCCGCCGTACAACGTCGAGGACCGGGGCGGCGGCGACCTGCGGATCACCCTGGCGGTGGCGGGCTTCTCGCCCGACCAGTTGCAGGTGACCGTCGAGGACCGCCAGCTGGTGGTCGCCGGCAAGCGCGACGCGGCGGGGTCGAGGTCCGAGGACTCCTACCTCCACCGCGGCATCGCCGCCCGGGGCTTCCTGCGCACCTTCGTGCTGGCCGACGGGATGGTGGTGGAAGGGGCGACCCTGGAGCACGGCCTGCTCCACATCGACCTGGCGCGGCCGGAACCGGAAAATCGGGTCCAGAACGTCCCGATCCGGACGGCCGGTTGAGCTTTGTTCGAGATCTGAGTGCCGCCGTGGCTGAAAAGCCCCGGTGGATGTCAAACGAACGGCTGGCTGAACCGGCGACCGTTCGAAGCGTTGAGTTTCACGGAGGTGGTCATGATGACGCCTGTACTTTCGACTGAAGCCTTTGCGGCCCTGGGCGCCCCGCATCTGGTCTATGTACGCCCAGTGAAGGCGGCTGAAATCTTGGCCAGCGTGCCTTCCGCCCAGGTCCAGGGCTTCGAGCTGGATCCGGAGCAGACGCTGTACGCGGTCCACCGGGCCGACGGCGAACGGCTGGCCGTGCTCACCGACCGCGAGTCGGCGGTGGCCGCCGCCCTGGCCCACGAACTGGCGCCGGTCTCGGTCCACTAACCGCCTCCGACACCCGCATACGACAAAGGCCGGCGGTCCCCCGCCGGCCTTTTCGTTTGGGTCACCTCCCCGTGCGGGCGGGCCGGCGCGCGCCGCTAGGCGGCCGAGCGCGCCAGGTCCTGCACCAGCAGGGCGTAGATGGCGTCGGTGGTGCGGGCCTGCCGCAGCTGCTCGCGCAGCTCGGCCTGGCGCATCAGGCGCGACACCCGGGCCAGGGCCCGCAGGTGGTCGCTCACCGCATCCTTCGGCGCGAACAGGGCGAAAACCAGGTCCACCGGGGTGTCGTCCACCGAATCGAAGTCCACCGGCTGTTCCAGGCGCACGAAGACGCCGCGGATGCCGTCCAGACCGTCTAGGCGGGCGTGCGGCGCGGCCACGCCATAGCCCACGCCCGTGGAGCCGGCGGCTTCGCGCTCGGTCAGCGCGTCGAGGATTTCGCCGGCGTCCAGGCCCAGCTTGCGGGCGGCGATCTCGGCGATCACCGCCAGGACCTGGCGCTTGCTGGAAGCGCTGACGCGCAGGGAGATCGCGGAGCGATCGAGAAGGTCGCCGATGTTCATGCTCTTCGAGTACTCAACTGGACCGCCGGCCCGGCTCCTTCCGGGCGTAGGTCGCGATAGCGCTAGTGGGGCGGAGCGGTTCCATCCCCATCGACCTCGTCGCCGTTGCTGGTTCGCGCAGGGTCGATCCAGCCGATGTTCCCATCGGCGCGGCGATATACCACCGAGAGACCGCCATGAGCAGCGTTTCGGAACACAATTGCTTGAGCCTCGGTCAGATCGAGCTCCATCACCGCCATTGAAACAGTCATCAGGCGGATCGGCTTCTCGGTCTCGGCGATGATCATCGGCTCGGGGAAGGCCTGGCCGTCGCCCTCGGTCTCGTCCTCGTCCTCGTCGGGCGCGGCCAGGATGAAATAGGCGGCGCTCTCGGCCTGCTTGGCCACCGCCTGCTGGTGGTGGTCCTTCAGCCGGTTCTTGTAGCGCCGGATCCGCTTGGCCATCTTCTGCAGCGCGACGTCGAAGGCCATGTGGGCGTCGCCGCCCACCCCGTGGGTGGTCAGCTGCTGTCCCGAGGCCAGGGTGACGGCGCAGTCGACCTTGAAGGCGTTGCCTTCGCGGCTGACCACCACGTCGGCGCCGCCGCCGCGGTCGAAGTACTTTTCGATGCTGTTGCTGAGTTCGTCGGAGACCCGTTCGCGCAGAGCCTCGCCGACATCGACGTGTTTACCGGTGACTTGGACTTGCATGACACTAGCAACGCGCTTGGGCCCGGTTGGTGTCAAGCGCCGGACACAACGGCCCAGGCGTGCTGCAGCAGGCGGATGATGATGTGCGTCGCCAGCACCAGCACCGCCCCGCTGACCGCCACCAGGATGTAGCCGAGGATGGCCAGCAGGCCGTCCTTCAGGATCAGTGACAGCGACAGCACGGCCACCGCCATGGCCGGCAGGATGTTGCCGCCCCAGATCGGCAGGATCAGGATCAGGGACAGCACCACGCAGGTGGCGCCGAGGATCCGCTCGCCGAGCGGGCTGAACATGAACGTCAGCCGAGGGCGGGAGATGCGCTCGATCCGCCGCATCCAGCGGGCCAGCTGCGGCAGCCGCCCGCGCACCTCGCCCAGGGGCACCGAGCGCCGGCGGATGCGGCCGGGCAGCCAGGGCATGTGCCGGCCGATCATCAGCTGGCCCGAGAGCAGCAGCAGGGGCGCGCCGAAGACCGTCGTCGCCCCCGGCGGCAGTGGCAGCAGGCACAGCAAGGCGAACAGCAGCAGCAGGGCGCCCAGGGCCCGACCGCCGAACCGCTGCACCAGCTCGGCGATGGTGATGCTGTCGGCCGGCAGCTCGGCGACCTCCTGCAGCACCTGGGACAGGGGCCGGCGGTGGTCCGGCTCAGCCGGGGGGTCGTCGGGCAGAGACTCGGGATCGTCGGCCAGCAGCGTCATGCACCCTCATCTGGTCCCGCACCCGGTCGGCGCAAGGACCGGAACGCCGAACCGGCCCGAAGGTGTCTAGACCGCTTCCTTCAACATGCGCCGGCGCTCCACCGACGAGGGGATGCGCATGGCCTCCCGGTACTTGGCCACGGTGCGGCGGGCGATGTCGACCCCGGCCTCCTTGAGGATCTCGACGATCCGGTCGTCCGAGTGGACGTCGGCCTCGCGCACCTCGGCCTCGATCAGCTGGCGGATCTTGTGGCGCACGCTCTCGGCCGAATGGGCCTCGCCGCCGTCCGCCGAGGCGATGGCCGAGGTGAAGAAGAACTTCATCTCGAACACCCCGCGGGGGGTGGCCATGTACTTGTTGGAGGTCACCCGGCTGACCGTGCTCTCGTGCATGCCGATGGCCTCGGCGACGGTCTTCAGGTTCAGCGGCCGCAGGTGCTCCACCCCATAGGCCAGGAAGGCGTCCTGCTGGCGCACGATCTCGGACGAGACCTTCAGGATCGTCCGGGCCCGCTGGTCCAGGCTCTTCATCAGCCAGTTGGCCTGGGCCAGGCAGTCGGCGACGAAGGTCTTCTCCTGGTCGGACCTGGCCTTGCCGCTGACGTGGGCGTGGTAGCGCTGGTCGACCAGCAGCCGGGGCAGGGTCTCGCCGTTCAGCTCCACGTGCCACAGGCCGCCCGGCCCCTCGCGAACGAAGACGTCCGGCGCCGCCGGCTGGGCCGGCTCCCCGCCGAAGGCCGCGCCGGGCCGGGGCGTCAGGCCCTTCAGCTCGGCGATCATCTCCCTCAGGTCCTCGTCGTCCACCCCGCAGGCCCGACGCAGGGCGGCGAGGTCCCGGCGGGCCAGCAGCGGCAGGTTGTCCAGCAGGGCCGCCATGGCCGGGTCGTAGCGGTTGCGGTCCTTCAGCTGCAGCATCAGGCACTCGCGCACGTCCCGGGCGCAGACCCCCACCGGCTCGAAGCCGTGGAGCACCCCCAGCACCCGCTCGATCAGGGCCAGGTCGCAGCCCAGCCGCTCGGCCATCTCGTCCAGGTCGATGCGCAGGTAGCCGCCCTCGTCCACCGAATCGATCAGCACCCCGGCGACCGCCGCCTCGGCGGCGGCCAGGCCCGAGACCGCCAGTTGGTCGCGCAGGTGTTCGGCCAGGGTCTTCTCGTGGGCCAGCACGCCCTCCAGCCCGTCCAGGTCGCCGTCGAAGCCGCCGCCCTTGCCGGCCCGGGACCAGTCCACCGCCCCGCCGGCCTCGCCCGCGGGCTCCGGCGAATCGCCCGTGGCCCGCTCGCCGGGGGAGACCTCGTCATGGGATGTGTCCAGGTCGGCCCGGGCGGCGGCCTCGTCCATCCGGTCCAGGGCGGTGTCGGCGCTCGCCTGCGGCTCGGCGTCCCGGGGCTCCGGCTCCTGCTCGCGCTCGTCCCGCTGCAGCAGCGGATTGCGCTCCAGCTCGGCCTCCACGAAGGCCTCGAGCTCGAGGTTGGACATCTGCAGCAGCTTGATCGCCTGCTGCAGCTGGGGCGTGATCACCAGCCCCTGCCCCTGCCTCAGCTCCAGTCGCGCGGCGAGCGCCAAGATCCTCTAGCCCCCGTGCAGGCCCCTTGGCCTGTTTCTTGCTGAGGAGGCTAGGCCTGCGTTCCCAACCGATTGGTTAACCGCCGCTCACGCCGCCGCCGCCGGCTCGGCCAGCCAGGGGAAGTCCGGATAGAAGCGGGCCATCAGCCGGTCCACATAGGCCACCAGGGTCCCGAACTGCTCGGCCCGGCGGCGCAGCATCGACGGCCCGCCCGGCGACATCAGCCGCGCCAGCACCGGGAACACCGCCGCGTCCGCCGCGCAGGGCTGGCGCCCGCACAGGAAGGGCGCATCCCCCAGCAGGTCCGCCAGGGCGGCCAGCGAGCGCACCGCCAGCACCAGGGTCTCGCGCTCCACCTCGGCGGCCTCCACCGCCGGCCTCAGGTGGTCCTCGGCCATCCGCTCGATCACCCAGGCCATGGCCCGCCCGGCCGGGGTCAGCCCCTCCTCGAAATCGACCCCGTGCACCCGCTCCAGGAAGGCCCGCACCAGGGCCTCGCCCCCGATCGCCAGGGCGCCCTCGCCCGCCCGGGCCACCTCCAGCACCGGCGAGCCCGCCAGCCCCAGCTCGGCCTTGCGGTAGCCGACCCCGGCGATCCGCAGCAGCACCTCCGACTTCATCGCCGGCAGGCTGGATTCCGGCAGGCCCCCGGCGGGCCCGTGTCCATGCAGGGTGATCATCGCAGCCCTCCCTCGTGCGGCCATCTCGCTTGACACCGAAGGCATAGAGACGCCTTGCTGCCAGCATTCTGTCAGCAGCTTGGCGGGAGGAGCCATGCGCCGCGCAGACCGCCTGTTCCAGATCATCCAGATCCTCCGGCGCAGCCGCCGGCCGGTCACCGCCGACGCCATCGCCGCCGAGCTCGAGACCTCCAAGCGCACGGTCTACCGCGACATCGCCGACCTGATCGGCCAGCGGGCGCCGATCCGCGGCGAGGCCGGCGTCGGCTACATCCTGGAGGACGGCTTCGACCTGCCGCCCCTGATGCTCACCCCCGACGAGGTGGAGGCCGCCGTGCTCGGGGCCCAGATGGTGGCCGCCCGGGGCGACCCCGCCCTGCGCCGGGCCGCCGAGGACCTGATCGCCAAGATCGCCGCCGTCATCCCCGAACAGCTCCGCCCCCTGGTGCTGGAGCCGGCCACCGGCGCCGTCCCCAGCCGGGGCGCCCTGCCCGACAACCTGGACATGGCCCAGGTCCGCCGCAGCATCCGCACCGGCCGCAAGATCGTCCTCACCTACTGCGACGAGCAGGAGCGCCAGACCCGCCGCACGGTCTGGCCCTTCGCCATCGGCTACTACGAGACCAGCCGCCTGCTGGTGACCTGGTGCGAGATGCGCCAGGCCTTCCGCAGCTTCCGCACCGACCGGGTCGCCGCCGCCGAGTTCTGCGAGGAGCGCTACCCCGAACGCCCCGCCGCCCTGCGCGCCCGCTGGCGCCGCGAGCGCGAGGCCGCCTGGGCGGCCAAGGCCCGCTGCCAGGACCAAGACCAGGAACAGCCCGCCAGGCCGGCCCGCGCCTCCTGAGGCGGCCTCTCGGGAACATCGGCGGGAACTTTGGCCCACCGCTCGCGGGTTGCCAGCCGGAGAGACCGGAGGCGACTTCCATGGGAATTCTCGATCAGATGCTGAGCGGCGGCGCGCCGCAGGGCTCGCAACGCGCGGCCCGCAACCGCAAGGTCAACTCGACCCTCGCCATGGGCGTGCTGGCCGCCCTGGCGGTGAAGGCGATGCGCGACCGGCAACGTCCGGCCGAGGACCGCAGCTTCGAGGCGGGCCAGGGCCAGAGTCAGGCTCAGGGCCAGGGCCAGGGCCAGCAATCCGGCGGCGGCGACATCCTGGGCGGCCTGGGCGGCCTGCTCGGCGGCGTGGGCGCGGCCGGCGCCATCGGCAGCCTGGTCAAGGCGATGCAGCAGCGCGGCCTGGAGACCCAGGCCCATTCCTGGGTCGGCCATGGCTCCAACCAGCCGATCCAGCCGAACCAGCTCGCCGACGCCCTCGACGACGACACCCTCCTGGAGCTCGAGGAGCACACCGGCCTCAGCCGGCCGCAATTGCTGACCCAGCTCGCCCAGGAGCTGCCCGAGGCGGTGAACCAGGCCACCCCCGACGGCCAGCTCCCCACCGACCAGGACCTGCAGCGGGTGACCGGAAGCTGAGGCCGTAAGGCCCCGCCCCGCTCATCCCCGCGAAGGCGGGGATCCAAGCGGCCCGTCCGCCCCTGAACCCCGGCGGCCGAAGGTCACCCCCCGCGCCGCAATCCAGCCTCGCGGCGGGTCCCGATCAGCGCTTTTTGCCGAGCTCGGCGGCGATGTCCTTGGTCAGCCGTCCCACCTTCCGGTGCGCGGCGGTGAGCTGTTCCCGGGTCACGCCCCACCGCTTCATCCAGTACTCGACCGCCTGCCGCTCGGACAGATCGAGCCGCTCCTTGTCGATGAAACCCCGCTTGTCCTTGAGGCCGGCCATCACGTGCTCCGCAGGGTGGCTCCTGGGTCCGTTTGTGACTCATGGGAGGGCTCACCGACCCCAGCCCAACCACGGCGCCGAGACGGACGTGAACGCCCGCCGCCCAGACCGCCGCGCCAGCCCAACCCCTCGCCGCCGCCCCCACCCGTCATCGTCCCGACCCGGACTGGATCGGCGTCGGCGCCTTCTGCGAGTGCTTTGCGCCCTACACAGCCCCGCCCCCCCCGCTCATCCCCGCGAAGGCGGGGATCCAAGCGGCCCGCCCGCCCCTGAACCCCGGCGGCCGAAGG
>JAEYNH010000238.1 GCA_023412655.1 Pseudomonadota bacterium
AGCCAGGACCTGGCCCGCTACGTGCTGTAAGGCCCGTGCCCCGGCTCCTGCCGGCGGCATGAACACGAAGGCCCGCCGCGAGCGATCGCGGCGGGCCCTTTCGTTTGGGCGGCCGCTGGCCGTGAAGCGGCTCTCCGGGAATAGTCAAGCTTGTCGCTGGAAAAGTGTTGGGCGGTTGTGGCGGCTTTAACACACCTACCAGGGATTGTGTGCGTGAGATTGAGCTTACAAGATATTGCCTTCGTTCGATGTAAGCGGGGCTCCATGGCGCTGTAATGGCGATTATGGTCAAGGTTAGCGGTCGAAACCGTGGCGTTGACGACTCGATCGACGCATTCGAAAGCTTATCCACTTATATAATTCGCGGGGCGCTGGCGGGCTGTCCGAGCGATCCCCGCCATCGCAAAAGGGGATCCCATGACGTCCATGAAGGCGCGCCTGATGGCCGGTTCGTTGCTGTCAGGCCTGATGGCCGGGGCGATCGCGTCCCCAGTCCTGGCCCAGGAAGCCGGGTCGCAGGTGGAGGAACTGGTGGTCACCGGTTCGCGCATCCCCAGGCCGAACCTGGAGCAGCCGACGCCGGTGTCGGTGGCGACCCGGGATCTGATCGAGAACGCCGGGACCCAGAACCTGGGCGATGTGATCGCCCAGCTGCCGGCGCTGAGCTCGTCGGGCACGGTGCGCGCCAACGGCAACAGCTTCGGCGACCAGGGCGGCCTGAACTTCCCGAACCTGCGGGACCTGGGCACAAGCCGCACCCTGACCCTGGTGGACGGACGCCGCCACGTGGCCGGCGATGCCGGCGATTCTGCTGTCGACCTGAACTCGATCCCCACGGCGCTGGTGGACAGGGTTGAGGTGGTGACCGGCGGGGCCTCCGCCGTCTACGGCTCGGACGCCGTGACGGGGGTGATCAACATCATCACCAAGAAGGACTTCGAGGGCATCGAGGCGCAGGTGGAGTACGGCCGCCACACCGAGGGCGGCGGCTTCGGGGCCCAGAGCTCGGCCTTCCTGACCCTCGGCCACAACTTCGATTCCGACCGCGCCAACGTGACCTTCAGCGCCTTCTGGGACCAGCAGGAGGCCATCCGGGCCAACGACATCCCGTCGAACAACAACTACGGCGCGATCAACCTGTCCGACCCGTTCGATGGCCAACCGGACCGTCAGCTCGTGCCGAACGTGCTCAGCGAACTGATCGACGAGAACGGGGTGCTGCTGGGCCTCAACGCTACGACTGGGGCAATCACGCCGCTGGCCGGCTTCACCGCCGACGGCACGCCCGTAACCCAGCCCACGCGGACCGGGACGAACAGCCTGGCGTTCGGCTCGTTCGCCGGGCCCTGCGCCACCTGCTTCCAACTGGAGGACTGGATCCTGCTGGTGCCGCCTACCAAGCGGCGGGGGTTGAACAGCACCTTCAACTACAAGCTCACCCCCAGCATCAATTTCAACGTCGACGCCAAGTTCGTGCAGACGCGGGTGGCCGACTATGTCCAGCCGTCGTTCTCGTTCGGCGACTTCGTCCTGGCGCCGGACAACGCCTTCATCACCCCGGCCATCCAGGCGCGGCTGGACGCGGCCGGGCCGGACGTCATCCCCCTGATCGCGCGGTTCAACGGCGACGTGGGCGCGCGGACCAACAACATCACCCGGGAAACCTGGCGCATCGTCGCCGGCTTCGACGGCGAGTTCGACGCCAGCTTCGCCAAGGTGAACTGGGACTTCGTCTACAACCGCGGCCGGACCAGCAATATCTTCCGGTCCACCGGCAGCGTGATACCGGGCAACTTCGAGGCGGCGCTGGATTCGGTGCGCGATCCGGCCACGGGCCAGATCCGCTGCCGGGTGGACGTGCCCTCGGCCCAGCCTCCGGGCTACGAGGCGCCAGCGGGGCTGACGGGCGGGGCTTGCGTCCCGTTCAACCCGTTCGGCCAGCAGAACAGCCTGCAGGCGGTGGACTATGTGAGCCACGAAGCCTTCCGCAAGCACACCATCGACCAGTCGGTGGTCACCGCCACCTTCAACTTCGACACCAGCCGGTTCTTGAACCTGCCGGGCGGGGCGATTGGGGTCGCGGGCGGGTTCGAGTACCGGGACGAGCGCAGCGAGAACATCAACGACCCCTTCATCAAGGCGGGACTGAGCGACACCGCGCCCCAACCTGACGCCAGCGGCGGCTTTTTCGTGAAGGAGGCCTTCATCGAGGCCCGCGCCCCGCTGCTGCGCGACATGCGCTTCGTCGAGGAACTGGCCGTGGAAGGGGCGGTCCGCTACGCCGACTATTCCACGGTGGGAGACGCCACGGCCTGGAAGATCGGCGGGGAGTACGCGCCGTTCCAGGACATCCGCTTCCGGGGCACCTATTCGCGGGCGGTCCGGGCGCCGAACATCACCGAGGCCTTCCTGCCGGCCACCTCGAGCTTCTTCGACATCGCCGACCCCTGCGACGCCGCCGACATCGGCCGCGACCCGGACCGGGCGGCCAACTGCGCCGCCCTGGGCGTGCCCCCCGGCTTCGTGGCCAGCGACAACCAATCGGTGGAGGGGACCGCGTCGGGCAACGCCAACCTCGATCCCGAGCGCGCCAAGAGCTGGACGGTGGGGCTGGTGCTGCAGCCGCGCTGGACGCCCAACCTGTCGATCACGCTCGACTACTATAATATCAAGATCAAGAACGCGATCACCTTCATCGATCCCCAGGACATCGTCGACAACTGCGTGGACGCCACAGGCGGGCCGGACGAGTCCTTCTGCAGCCTGTTCACGCGCAGTGCTGTCACCGGCAACATCGACTTCGTGGAGTCGACCTATCTGAACGCGGCGAGACTTGAGACCAACGGCTGGGACATGGCGTTCAACTATCGGCAGGACATCGCCGACTGGACCGCCGGGCTCGGGGGGCTGAGCCGGCTCAACGGCACGCTGGGCCTGCTGGTGAGCGCGACCCACATCGACAAGCTGCGGCTGTTCGCCTTCCAGAACCGGCCGGACGAGCAGGACTACGAAGAGGGCACGGTGGGCACCCCCGAGTGGAAGGGCCTGGCGACCCTCAGCTATCAGCAAGGCCCGGCGCAGCTGGTCTGGAAGTCGCGCTTCATCGGACACTCACTCCGCTACAACCGCGATCCGCAGCGGGACGGCGCCGAGTCCATCTCGCCGGCCACGGTGGAGGCGAACTGGTACCACGACGTGATCCTGCACTGGCGCCTGGACACCATGGGCGGCCAGACCGAGCTGTACGCCGGGGTCAACAACCTGTTCGACGAGGAGCCGCCGCTGGGCCTGATCCAGGGCGACGGCGGCGATGCGGCCTATGACCTGGGCCGGTACGTCTTCGGCGGTGTTCGCGTGCGCTTCTAACCCCCGGAAGCCCGCAGCAAAAAGGGCCGGAGCGCACAGCGCTTCGGCCCTTTCGTCTGCCATCGGCGAGCTGGCCCCGGCGGGGGCCTGCCGCCCTAGCTGTCGAGGAAGCTGCGCAGCTTCCGGGAGCGGGAGGGGTGCTTCAGCTTGCGAAGCGCCTTGGCCTCGATCTGGCGGATCCGTTCGCGGGTGACCGAGAACTGCTGGCCGACCTCTTCCAGGGTGTGGTCGGTGTTCATGCCGATGCCGAAGCGCATCCGCAGGACCCGCTCCTCGCGGGGCGTCAGCGAAGCGAGCACCCGGGTGGTGGTCTCGCGCAGGTTCGACTGGATGGCCGCATCGATGGGCAGGACGGCGTTCTTGTCCTCGATGAAGTCGCCCAGGTGGCTGTCTTCCTCGTCCCCGATCGGGGTCTCGAGGCTGATCGGCTCCTTGGCGATCTTCAGCACCTTGCGCACCTTCTCCAGCGGCATGGCCAGCTTCTCGGCCAGCTCCTCCGGGGTCGGCTCGCGGCCGATCTCGTGCAGCATCTGGCGGCTGGTGCGGACGATCTTGTTGATCGTCTCGATCATGTGCACCGGGATGCGGATGGTCCGGGCCTGGTCGGCGATCGAGCGGGTGATCGCCTGCCGGATCCACCAGGTGGCGTAGGTGGAGAACTTGTAGCCGCGGCGGTACTCGAACTTGTCCACCGCCTTCATCAGGCCGATGTTGCCTTCCTGGATCAGGTCCAGGAACTGCAGGCCGCGGTTGGTGTACTTCTTGGCGATGGAGATCACGAGGCGCAGGTTGGCCTCGACCATTTCCTTCTTCGCCTGCCGGGCCTCGCGCTCGCCCTTCTGCACCGTCTGGACGATGCGCCGGTAGTCGTCGATCGGCAGGCCGGCCTCGGTGGCCACCGCCGCCACGTCGCCGCGGATCTGGGCGATCTGGGCGCCCTCGTTCTCGCTGAACTTGGTCCAGCGCACGCCCATTTCCTTGACGCTCTCGGCCCAGTTCGGGTCCAGCTCGCGGCCGAAATAGGCCTTGAGGAATTCGGGGCGCGAAATGCCGTAGCTGTCAGC
>JAEYNH010000037.1 GCA_023412655.1 Pseudomonadota bacterium
GTCCAGCCCAGGGCCGGAAGGTCCCCGGAGCCGGCGTTGTGGCGCAGGTCCGGCGTCATCGCCTTGTCGATCTCGGCGGCGGCGGCCTCGTCCAGGGCCGGCAGCGGCCCGCCGAGGGCGGCCTCGATCCGCTCCACCTGGGTGCGCCAGTCGGCAAGCACGGCGTCGTAGCCGACGAACGCCCGGGGAAGGTCCCGGGTATAGGCTTCCGCCGCCAGCATGTAGGCGCTCCAGACCAGAACCGACTTCTGCTCGGGGAAACCGTCCCGCCGGCGCAGGGAGCCGGCCACGGCCAGCGGGTGGCGCACCGGGATCACGCACCGGGCGGCGATGTCCAGGTCGGCCAGGACGGTGCGCCACAGCGGCAGCAGGACGGTGACCCGCGGGTCCTTCAGCAGCGGGAAGCGGGCGTCGCCGTATTCCTCGGCCAGCCGCTCCATCGCCCGGTTCGTCCAGGCCCTCTCGTCCTTGCGCGGCAGCGGACGGTACGGGAAGGCGAAGACGTCATCCCAGGCGGAGCCGCCGGCGAGCAGGCGCTCGTCGTTCAGCAGGGCGATCTTCCAGGGCTCGAAATAGCCCTGGGCGTTGTGCTCGTCCCCGGGCATGACGTTCTGCGGCAGCTCCGCCCCCGCCAGGGACAGGAGCTGGGTCATGGCCGAGGTGCCGGACCGGTGCATGCCCAGCACAAGATAGGCGGTTCTGGTCGTCATCCTTCGGTCCGGATGCAGCCGCGGCCCCGGGGATTCCGAGGGCCCTCGCGGGCGGGTCCTTTGCGTGTAGGGGGCTGCGCCATGCGCGGCAAGCCCGCGGCGGCGGTCGATCCCACCGTTGATCCCCTCGACCTTCTGTTGCAGACAGGCCCCCTCCGGAGTGAAGGAACCTGCGCCGCATGGCCGCCATGGCCGCCGCCGACGAAGTCCACCGGGTCGTCTCCGTCGCGCTCGACGCGGCGTTCTACCGGGCCGCCTATCCCGAGGTGACGGCCCGCGGGACAGACCCCTTGAGGCACTATCTCGACGCCGGCTGGCGCGAGGGCCGTGACCCTGCGCCCTGGTTCTCGACCACGGCCTATCTGGAAGATCATCCGGATGTGCGCAGGTCGAAGGTGGAGCCCTTCTTCCACTATCTGGTGCATGGGCGACGGGAGGGGCGCGAAGTGCGTCCCTCGGCCAAGGGCGAGCGCTACCTGCTGAGCGCGGCGGGCCAGGGCGGCTGGAGCTTCGAGGCCTTGCAACCCCCGCTTCCCGAGGCGGCGAAGTCCTCGGCTCCGAGGGTGGCGCGCGTCGAGCGCTCGCCGGAAATCCTGGCGGAGGAGCGCCGGCTGGTCGAACCCGAGTTCGAAGCTGCCTTCTACCTGCAGACCAACCCGGACGTCGCCCAGGCCGGGCAGGACCCCCTGGAGCATTTCCTGATCACCGGCTGGCTGGAAGGCAGAGATCCCAGCCCGCGCTTCTCCGTGCGCGACTATCTGGAAATCTATCCGGACATCGCCCAGGCCGGCATCAATCCCTTCGTGCACTATCTGCGCGCGGGCCGCGGCGAAGGGCGGATGGCGCGCAACGCGCTCGGCTTCCGCTATCAGCTGCTGGCCGACCTGCGGCCGGTGGCGACCCGCATGGCCGAGGTGGCGGCGCAGGCCGCCCGCCGAACGGCCAGCCCGCCCGAACGGCTGACCGAGGCCCTGTCCGCCTCGCGGTCGGGCTTGGCCGACCTGCACGTCACCTTCAGTCATGACGACTACTCCGCCAACCTCGGCGGGGTGCAGGTGTGCCTGCAGCGCGAGGACGCCCGCGTGAGCGCCCTCGGCATGGATCACCTGCACCTCTACCCCGCGGATCCCTGGCCGGTGGTGCGCGAGAAGAAGGAGGCGGGGCTCCTCGGGGTCCTCTGGAACGGCGAGCGCCTCGGCGCCTTCAAGCCAAAGGCCGTGGCGGCCGCGCTTCGGGCCGCAGCGGGCGGAGCCCCCGCAGGCCGCCGCACCTTCGCCATCCACAGCATGCTGGGCCATGCTCCGGAGGAGACCGTCGAGATTCTGGCGGCGGTCGGCCTCAGGTCGGGCTGGTTCTGGCTGCACGACTTCGCCAGCCTGTGCGCCGGCTACCACCTGCTGCGCAACGATGTGCAGGACTGCGCCGCCCCGCCGCCCGGCAGCCCGGCCTGCCAGGTCTGCTCATACTACAGCCATCGCCGCCGCCACCTGGACGCGCATCGACGGCTGTTCGAACGGCTCGACCTCACCGTCGTCGCGCCCTCGCAGCCGACGCTTGACCTGTGGCTCGCCAGCGGCGTCCACCCCGCGGCCAAGACCGTGGTGCTGCCGCATGCGGTGCTGGCTGAACGCGGCCCGGCTCCGGCCGCGCCGGCGGGCCCGCTGCGGGTGGCCTATGCCGGCCTTCCCTCGGCGCACAAGGGCTGGGAACTGTTCCGCGACCTGGTGCTGAAGCATGAGGCGGACGAGCGCTACACCTTCCTTCACCTCGGCGGCCGCACCATCCCTGGGCTGCCGCTGGAGTTCCACCCGGTGGCGGTCACCGAGGAGCAGCCGCGGGCCATGCAGGAGGCGCTGGAGGCCGTGCAGGCCGACGTGGTGCTGATCTGGCCGCTGTGCCGCGAGACCTTCTCGTTCACGGCCTATGAAGCGGTGGCGGCAGGGTGCGCCGTGGTGACCGGTCCCGACAGCGGCAATGTCCAGGCGTTCGTCCGCGACGGCGGTCACGGCTGGGTCCTGGCCGACGAGGCGGCCCTGGCCGCCGCCTTCGAGGACGGCTCGGTGACCGAACTCGGCCGGGCTCGCCGGGACGGCCGCCTCTACGATCTTCGGTTCAGCAACCTGACGGTGGATCTCTTCGAGGCCCCGGCCAACCCATGATCCGAGGGGCTCCGCCGATCGTCCGCCGCGTGGTCAGCCGCGTGGCGGGCCACTTCCATCCGGACCGCCGGCTCGTGGCCGGCGAGTTCGACCGCGGCTATTACCTGGGCCTCAGCCCCGACGTGCGCGAGGCGGGGATGGACCCGCTGCATCACTTCCTCACCCATGGTTGGCGTGAAGGGCGGGATCCAAATCCGCACTTTTCCGTGCGGGCCTATCTGCACGAAAACCCGGAGGTGGCCGCGGCGGGACTGAATCCGTTCGTCCACTACCTGCGCCATGGGCAGAAGGAGGGCCGGGCGCCCGGGCCGGATCTCGGATTCCGCTACGAGATCATCGCCCGTCGCCGGCCGATGGACGAGCAGATCGCCGACGCCCGCAAGGCCACCGTGCTCCAGCCCGCGGCAGGGATCGACCGGCTGGCGGCAGGGCTGGCGAAGGCGCGTCCGGGGCTCGGCGCGCTGCACCTGACATTCAGCCATGATGATTACCGCCGGAATGTGGGCGGCGTGCAACTCTGCCTGCAGATCGAGCAGGCCAGGGTGAATGGCCTTGGTCGGGATCATCTGCACGTCTTTCCCACGGCGCACTGGCCGGTGATGCGGGAGGACGAAGAGGGCCGCCTGGGCGTGCTGCTCAACGGCGAGGACCTGGGCGCCTTCCGGCCGGCGGATGTCGCCGCCGCCTTCGCCCGGGCCGCCGGTCCCGACGTTGGCGAGCGCAGCTTCGCGATCCATAGCCTGCTCGGCCATTCGGCGGCCGAGACCCTGTCCATCCTGGACGCGCTGGATCTCAGGGCCGGCTTCCTCTGGCTGCATGATTTCTCGAGCCTCTGCGCGGGGTACAACCTGCTGCGCAACGGGGTGGAGGATTGCGCCGCCCCGCCGCCGGAAAGCGCGGCCTGCGGCATCTGCGCATTCGGTCCCTGGCGCGCCCGCCACCTGCGAGGGCACCGCGAGCTGTTCTCGCGTCTTGCGCTCACCGTCGTCTCTCCGGCACAGGTGACCCTGGACTTCTGGAAAGAGCGTTCCGCCTATCCCGCCGCGGGCCACGTGGTCCATCCGCATGCCCGCCTGGAGCCGCGCAGTCCCGCGCCGGCCCCGCCCGCCGACCGGCCGCTGCGCGTCGCATTCCTCGGTTTGCCCGCGCCGCACAAGGGTTGGCCGCTCTACAGGCGGCTGGTGGCCCAGTTCGCGGCCGACCCCCGCTATGACTTCTTCCATGTCGGCTCCCAGTCGGATTCCGGCGTGGCCGCCGAGTTCCACCAGGTGAGCGTCAGCGCCGAGGCGCCGAACGCCATGCAGCGGGCTCTGGAGCAGCTGGAGATCGACGTCGCGTTCTTCTGGCCGCTGTGCCGCGAAACCTTCTCCTTCGCCGCCTACGAGGCGCTGGCCGCCGGCTGCGCGGTGATCACCGGCCCCGACAGCGGCAACGTGGCCGCGCTGGTGCGCTCGTCCGGACAGGGCGTGGTGCTGGCCGACGAGAACGCGGCCATGTCGCAGTTCGAATCGGGCGAGGCGGCTAAGCTGGCCCGCGCGCAGCGCCGGCCGATGCTCTACGATCTTTCCCTGAGCGGCATGACCGCCGACCTGCTCCCTGCGAGAGCCGAGGCATGAAAGTCCAAGTCTACTCCAGCTTCACGTTCTCGTACCTGAACCGCGCCCGCGTGCTGTTCAAGACGCTGCGGCGCTATCATCCCGACTGGGAGCTTGTGGCGCTGATCACCGACGAGCCCCCGCCTGGGCTGGCTTTCGATCCCGCGAACGAGCCGTTCGATCGGGTGGTCTGGGCGCAGGATCTCGGCATCCCGAACTTCAAGAGCTGGCTCTTCAAGCACGACGTGGTGGAGGTCTGCACGGCGGTGAAGGGGCCCTACCTGCACCAGGCCTGCGCCTCGGGCGCGGACGTGGTGATCTACCTTGACCCCGACACGGCCCTGCTCGCGCCGCTCGACCCGCTGATCGAGATGCTGCGCACGGACGACATCCTGCTGACGCCGCACCTGGTCGATCCCAACGAAGATCCGCAGGCGATCCAGGATAACGACATCTCGGCCCTGCGGACCGGTATCTACAACCTGGGCTTCGTCGCCATCCGCACCACCGGGGAAGGCGCCCGCTTCGCCAAGTGGTGGAACGACCGGCTGCTCTCCTACTGCTACGACGATATCCCGCTGGGCCTCTTCGTGGACCAGCGCTGGTGCGACCAGGTTCCAGCGCTGTTCGACAAGGTGAAGGTGGTCCGCGATCCCGGCTACAACGTGGCCAGCTGGAACCTCAGCCAACGCAAGATCGCCGTGGGCAAGGACGGGGCGATCACGGTGAACGGTCACCCGCTGCGCTTCTGGCACTTCACCAAGCTGGGGCCGCTCGGCGATACCATGACCAAGCGCTACGCCGGGTCCAACTTCCCAGTCTACGAGATCTGGGCCTGGTATAAGCGAGAGGTGGGCGAGGCGACCGATCCGGCCATTCCCGGTCGCTGGTGGGCCTATGGCGCCTATGCCGACGGCGCGCCCATCGAAAAGGCGCACCGGCTTCTCTACCGCAGCCGCCCCGACCTCCAGGCAGCGTACCCCGACCCCTACGCTGCGGGGCCCGGCAGCTTCCGCGACTGGCTGGAGCGCGAGGCTGCATGAGCGTTGAAGCCGATCCCATCTCCCGGGTGTTCGAAAAGGCGCGGGCCGCGGTCCACAAGGTCGAGGGGCTGCGCCGCGTCGCCCAGGACGCTCAGGTCCGCGAAGCGGTCACCCGGGCCGAGCTGAGCCTGGCCCTTCATGAATCGCTGGCTGGCCGCGCCGAGCTCTTGGGTCGGCTGGGCGTCGCCGCGCTCTCGGCCTATCTGGCCGGCGCCAAGCCCCCTGGGCGATTGCGCCGCCATGCCGACCTGAGCCGCGGCCTAGACCGTATCCTCGCCCGCATGGGCAGCTTCGGCCAGGCCGCGGTCATCGCCCGCAGCGGCGTGTGGCAGGGACCGGGCGGGAAGCTGCGCCGCTTCCGCCACATGGCGGCCTACGCCCGGCGCGGACCCAACCCCAGCGTCGCGCCATTCGCCCGCTTCGACCAGGCCTGGTACGTCGCGCGCAACCCCGACGTCGCGGCTGGCCGCACGGCTCCGCTTGTCCACTACCTGCTGGCGGGCGCGATGGAGGGTCGTGCGCCGCACCCCCTCTTCGACGAGGCCTATTACCGTCGGGAGAACGCCGCGGAGCTGGGTGGGTCGGGCATCTCGACCCTGGAGCACTATGTCCGCCGCGGCGCTGCGCTCGGCCGCAGCCCCCATCCGGCCTTCGACCTTGCCCATTACCTGGCCCAGGGGCCGTCGCTGGCGCCTGGCGAGGACCCGGTCAGCCACTATCTGCGCGAAGGCTGGATGCAGGCCCTCTCGCCGCATCCGCTGTTCGACCCCGTCTGGTACGCGCGGCAGTGGGGCCAACCCATCCGGGGCGTTCCCCTGCTGGTCCACTACCTCGCCGAAGGCTGGCGGACAGGACGGTCGCCGCATCCGTTGTTCGATCCCGCGTGGTATCTGGAGCAGAATCCGGACGTCGCCGAGGGCGGCCTTGAGCCCCTGACCCACTTCCTGGCGGCGGGCGCCTTCGAGGGCCGCAGTCCCGGTCCGTGGTTCGACCTGCCGCACTATGTGGCCCAGCGCGGCGGAGCCATCCCGCAGGGGGTCAATCCGTTGGTGGACTATCTGCAGGGCGGAGCCTGGACGGTGAGCGAGGCGCGTCCCGGGTTTTGCACCGCGGCTTACCTTGCCGGGCGGCCGGAGTTGGCTCGGGAGGGGCTCACCCCACTGGAACACTGGGCGCGGCAGGCTCGGCGCTAGGGACGCCGAGCGCCTCGAGCTGGCGCCTTATCTCGGCGTAGTATTCCGGGACAAAGTGGAAGGGGCTCAGCCCCCATCGGTGCCCGGCGTCCGCCACCCGCAGATCGCCCCCATCCACGCGCGCCATCGGCGGCATGACGCTGGTGAGCACGTCTTCGTAGGTCGCGAGCAGGGCGTTGTGCTCGGCGATGTCGGCTGGCCGGCCCTCCAGGATCGCAACGTCGGTGAGCGGCCGCAGCTGGCCATCGGCATGCCGCACCTCGCTCGCCCAACGTGAAACGTGCAGGATCAACTTGGCCTCGCGCAGCGGTGTGGCGCGGATGATGGTGGCCAGTTCCTCGGCCGCAGTGGTCCAGAGCCGCTCGCAGGCCGAGGACAGCCGCGGCACCGGACGGGCGTCCCGGAACGCCTTCTGGGAGAGATAGCCGCTGACCTCCAGTTCCCAGCTGTGGGTGATGATCGAGCGTCCGACCGACAGAAGGTCGAAACGTTCATCGATCAGGTCGAAGATCAGGTGGGTGGGACGAAACGCCACAAGTCGGGCGATGGCGGTCTTGCCGAGATCGGCGATCAGGGCGTCGTGCTGGTGCCGCGTGAGCGGCGCGGGCGGCCGTTTCGCCGCTCGCACGCCCTCAGCCCGCTCGGAGATCAGACTGGCGAGGCTGGTGCGGGAGACGTAGGCTAGCTTCTCCACGCCCTCGCCACGGACCGGCCACAGGTCCCGTGTTACACAGCTTCCGATGATGGCGACGCGAGGCATTCCAACTCCAGCGTTCCCCCGGGTAGCGGAGGCATGGCATTGACAACATTCCGGCGGCTCCGCATCTAGCCGCGGCGCCGGAGTTTTCGGGCGTGAGGCGGGGGCGGGTCGTAATTCCGAAACTGCGTTCACCCTTTACAGGCCGGATTGGTTTATCTGGCCCAAAGCCACTACGGAACAGCTCGGCGTCCCGATGAAATTCCTGACGTTCCTCACGAACCAGCCGGACACCGCGCTGACGCGGGCGCTCGCCGACGCCAAGAAGGTGACCACGGTCGCCTTCCTGTTCAGCCTCGTGTCGAACCTGATGTACCTGGCGCTGCCGCTGTTCACCTATCAGGTGTACGGCCGCGTGATGCTGAGCCAGAGCCAGGCCACGCTCTGGATGCTCACCCTGGTGACGCTGTTCGCCTTCGCGATCTCGGGGGTGGTCGATGACCTGCGCGCCCGCATTCTGATCAACTACGGCGTGGCGCTGGATCAACGCGTCTCGGGCCGCGTGTTCGCGAGCCTGTTCGACGCCGCGGTGCGAGGCGAGCCGGGCGCCAGGGCGCAGGCGCTGCGCGACCTAGACCAGTTCCGCCAGACCTTCACCGGCATCGGGGCGGCGGCCGTGTTCGACGTGCCGTGGATCCCGGTCTTTCTGATCACCCTCTTCATCATCGACCCGCTCGTGGGCGTCGTGACCCTGATGGGCGCCCTCGCGCTCATTGGACTCGCGATCATGCAGACCCGGGCCATGGGGCCGGCGATGAAGGAGGCCAACGACGCCGCGATCAAGAGCTACGGCTTCACCGATGCGGCCCTGCGCAACGGGGAGGTGGTCCGTGCGATGGGCATGCTGCCGACCCTGGGCAACGCCTGGGCCCGGCATCGCGCCGTAACCATCGAGCGTGGCGCTGCGGCGGCCGAATATTCAAACGGCTACACCGACCTCATCAAGTTCGTCCGGATGGGGATCCAGGTCCTGATCATCGCGCTGGGCGCGTACCTGATCCTGAAGGGCAAGATCCACACGGGCATGCTGTTCGCCAACATGATCCTGGCGAGCCGCGCGCTGCAGCCGATCGAGAAGATCGTCGGCGGCTGGGAGCCGCTGAACAACATGGTCAGCGCACACGAGCGACTGCAGAACCTGCTGGTAAAGGCCGAGCCCCCACCCCCCGGCACCCAGCTTCCCCGCCCGACCGGCAAGCTCTCGGTCGAAGGCGTGAACTTTGCGCCACCCGGCGCGAACAAGCTGGTGCTGAGCGGGATCCAACTGGCCATCGAGCCGGGCGAGGTGCTGGGCGTGATCGGCCCTTCGGGAGCCGGCAAGTCGACGCTCGCCCGGCTGCTTATGGGCATCTGGAAGCCCCTGCAGGGTGTGGTGCGCCTGGACGGCGCGGACGTGTTCTCGTGGGAGCGCGCCCACTTTGGCCGCCACGTCGGCTACCTGCCGCAGGACACCGAACTCTTTGCGGGCACCGTGCGTGACAATATCGCGAGGTTCCGCAGCGACGTGACTGACGAGGAAGTTGTGGAGGCGGCCCGCCTGGCCGGGGTCCACGATCTCATCCTGCGCCTCCCCAAGGGCTATGACACGGAGGTCGGCGAGGGCGGGGTGGTGCTGTCGGCGGGACAGCGTCAGCGCGTCGGCCTGGCCCGGGCGATGCTCGGCAATCCGGCCTTCGTGGTGCTGGACGAGCCGAACGCCAGCCTCGACGCCGAGGGGGAGGACGCGCTGATGCGCGCCATCGAAGCTCTCAAGGCTGGGGGCTGCACTGTGGTCATCATCTCGCATAAACCGGCGATCTTCCGCTCGGCGGACAAGATGCTCGTCCTGCGCGATGGCCGCGTCGAACTGTTCGGGCCGCGCGACCAGGTGATGTCACGACTGGTCAAGCCCGCGCCTGACGTGCGCGCGGTGGAGGCGGGTCGATGAAGCTGGAACTCGGGCCGGTCAAATCCACCTACGTGGCGCCGACCTTTGGGTCGGAAGACCCGGCGGGAATGGATCCGGCGCTCGAGCGGCGTCTGAAGCGGCCGATGATCGTCGGCGCCGGTGTGATCGGCGCGTTCGTCGTTGGCCTCGGGCTGTGGGCGTCGGTCACGCCCCTCAGCAGCGGCATCACCGCCCCTGCCGAGGTTCGGGTCGAAAGCAACCGCAAGACCCTTCGGGCGTCGCGTGAAGGGGGGACCGTCCGCCAGATCAGCGCGAAGGAAGGGCAGTTTGTCCGGGCTGGCCAGCCGCTCCTGCTGTTCAACGACGTGGAAGCCAGGGCCGCCGTCGACGTCTTCCAGAATCAGTACGACGTGCTGATGGCTCAGGGCGCCCGCTTCAACGCCGAAGCGACGAGTCGCCCGACGGTGCAGTTCCCGGCGGAATTGACCTCGCGCATGGGCGACCCGCGCGTAGCGGCGATGATCCGCGATCAGGAGTTCCTGTTCAGCACGCGCCAGCAGCTGTTCCAGAGCCAGTCTGCGGTGCTGGCCCAACGGATCGAGCAGCTCGAAACCCAGGTCCAGGGGCTGCAGGCCCAGGTCGCCTCGATCGATGAGCAGCGGCGACTCACCGAAGAAGAGCTCGCCGGGTACCGAAAGCTCAACGAACAGGGCTTCGCCCCCAAGACCCTGATCCTGCGCTACGAGCGGAGCCTGGCGGAACTCGGGGGCCGCAAGGGCCAGTTGACGGCGGATATCGCCCGCATCCGGCAGCAGATGGGCGAAACCCGGTTGCAGCTGGCGCAGCTGCGCAACCAGCGGCACAGCGAGGCGGCGGAAGGGCTGCGCGAAAGCCAGTCGAGGCTATCCGACGTGGTGCCGCGGCTCGCAACTGCCCGCCAGAGCCTTGAGCAGACAATCGTGCGCTCGCCGGTCGACGGCTATGTGTTCAACCTGACCCAGTTCACCGTGGGCGGGGTCGTGGGCCCGGCCGAGGTGCTCATGGACATCGTGCCGGCCGGCACGCCTTTGACGGTCGGGGCCATGCTGAGGCCGGAAGATGTGGATCAGGTGCGTGTCGGCATGCCGGCACGCGTGCGGCTGACCGGACTGAACCAGCGATTCAACGATGATCTGCAGGCGAAGGTGTCGCTGATCTCTGCCGACCGGGTCGTGGACGAACGGGCCGGTACGTCGTTCTATCGCGTCGAGTTGCGGATCGATCCGCCGGAGCTGAAGAAGCTGAAGCGCGGCGTGGAACTGACCTCCGGCATGCCTGCCGTGGCGATGATCGTGACGGGCGAGCGCACGGTAATGGGATACCTCATCTCGCCCATAACGGACACCTTGCGGGACGCTTTCCGGGAGGAGTAGCGGCGCCCGCGCAACATCGATCTGGGCTCTCTGAAATGGGTCTTTTTGGTGTTGCGTAATTGGCAGGGTTCCGATACGTCTCGGCTTGGGCTCGTCTAACCTACGCCGCAGCCGTGCTATGGCGCTTGGGGTAATGGACCGCCGGGACGCTCCATCGGGGATGGGGGTCAGGCGTGCCGGGGGTCCGTGTGACACAGACTGGAGAGACTTGATGGCTAACTATATTTGGGAAACGATGACGCCGGAGCAGGCGGCGACGTTCAGCGCCACCGATCTGGTGGTCTTCTCGACCGCTGGTGCGCGCGCCAACCAGGTCAATGTGACCTACGTTCCGGCCACCGCCACGGCGACCGCTTCCTACAACATCACGTTCGGCGGCAAGACGCTGAACTTCCCGATCGCCTCGGCTGGTGATCAGGTCGGGATTTTCCCGGACGGCTCTTCCCTGGTGGTGGGCGACGGCGCCGCGAATTCGCTCGTCGGGACCGCCCTCGGGGATGCCCTCTTCGGTGGCCAGGAAGATGACACGCTTTCGGGCGCCGCGGGCAACGACCTGCTGCATGGCAACCAAGGCGACGACACTATCGACGGTGGCGCGGGCTCGGACTCGATCTACGGCGGTCAGGGCGATGACACCATCAACCCCCTGAACGCCGGCGCGAACGACACGGCCTTCAACTTCGCTCACGGCAACGCCGGCGACGACACCATCACCGCCACCGCGGCGACGGTGGGTCAGTGGCTGTATGGCGGCCAAGGCAATGACTCGATCACCGGCGGCACGGGCGCCGATCTGCTGTTCGGCAACGCCGGCGACGATACGGTCAGCGGCGGCGACGGCAACGACCAGATCTTCGGCGAGGGCGGCGACGACGTTCTCGACGGCGGCGCTGGTGTGAACACCATCCTCGGCGGCGACGGCAACGACACCATCGCTGCGGCCGGTACGGGCGCCAACGTCCTGCAGGGCAACCAAGGCGACGACTCGATCACCAGCACCGGCACGGGCAACGACACGATCACCGGCGGCCAAGACAACGACACGATCACGGCGACGGGCGGCGGCAGCAAGTTCCTGAACGGGAACCTGGGCGACGACGTCATCACCAGCGGCGCGGGCAGCGACCGACTGTTCGGCGAAGCCGGCGACGACACCATCAGCGGCGGGGGCGGCAACGACCTCATCGACGGTGGTGAAGGCGACGACAGCCTGACGGGCGCTAGCGGCAACGACACCATCCTGGGCGGCGCCGGCAACGACGCCATCATCGGTGGTGGCGGTAACGACTCGATCGATGCGGGTGACGGCACCAACACCGTGACCACCGCCTCCGGCAACGACACCATCGTGTCGGGCTCGGGCAACGACTCGATCGTTGCTGGCGACGGCAACGACTCGATCACCACGGGCGCCGGCAACGACACCATCGTCGCTGGTGGCGGCAACGACACGATCACCGCCGGCGACGGTGCGGACGTGATCACCGGCGGCACGGGCGTCGACATCATGTTCGGCGGCGCTGGCGCTGACACCTTTGTGTTCGCCTCTGGCGACTCGTCTTCGCTGGCCGGTTCGCTCGACCAGATCCGTGACTGGACCTCGGCCGACAAGCTCGACCTGGGCGGCGACGCTGGTAGCACGACCAACTACACTGAACTCTCGGCCGCGACCTACGATGCGGCTCTGACGGCAGCTGTAACTGCCACCACCAGCAACAGCTATGACTACGTGGCCGTTCAGGTGGGTTCGGACGTCGTCGTGTTCCAGGACGCCGGCAATGACGGCACCATCGACAACGCGGTGGTGCTGGTTGGCCGTACGCTGGCTGACATCGACAGCTCGAACATCATCTAAGAAGCGCAAGCTTCTGAGGTTCAGGAGGGGCCGCCCTAGGGCGGCCCCTTTCTTTTTGCCTGGGCGGAGACGGTGAGGCCGCTTCCGCGATCCGCCTTCGGCCACCCGAGCATCTATGTGCTGAAACGAAGACCGGGCGGCGGATATCTCGATCCGCCGCCCGGTCAAAGCAACACAGCCATGGAGAGCAAGGCTGACACCAAAGCTTAACCGAATCAGCCTGGCGGCGAAAGCGCCGACCGGATCACGTGTCAGTCACTCGGAGCGGCAGGTGGCCTGGAAGCTAAGCCCGGTCAGGGCCTTCAGCCGTTCGTTGTCGTCCCGATAGAGGTCGCGCAGGTAGGCCGCGTCCGCCTCCGACAGCATAGCCCCTTCGATCTCCCGACCCACGTGGACGCGGCGGGCCCTAAAGGGCGGCGGTGGGGGGGCGCCGAGGAAGGTGCATATGCGGGCCACAGTGGCCGTGGGCCCGGCGTCGAGCTCATCGCTCCGCAGGATCAGCAGCTGCTCCCTGGGAAACAGTTCGAGCAGCCGCTCCACCTGCCGGCCGTAGAAGCCGCGCTCCACATACGAGAACTCCCGGTGAAACCCGCGCGGCTCCGCGGCTTCCAGGCGAGCACGGCCCTGCCTGATGCACCAGCCGAACTCCTCCGTCTCGGCGCCGCGCGATCGCTCCATCCGCCAGTGCGACCAGGCGCGTTGAACCGGATCCCGCAGCAGCAGGACAAGGCGCATCGCCGGGTTGTAGGCGCGGATGCGTTCAAGACTGTTCGGCCAGTAGACGTAGATCGGCGTGACCTCGCCCCGCGCAACCGCCGCGCGGCCCGGCGCGAACAGCCGATCATACTCGGCATGGTCGGCCCGGCCCCAATCACGGCGCTCGTCGTCGAAGTAATGCGCCTCCTTCACGTCGGGCAGATAGAGATCGGGATGCTGTCGCAGATACTCGTAGAGGGCCGTGGTGCCGCCCTTCTGCACGCCGATCACGAGGAAATCCGCCGCAGGACCGCCCTGATCCTCAGCCGGCCCCTGCACGGCCTCGGGCGCATCGCTGGCAGGTACGTTCAACGCCATACATCCTTCCCAACCCGACACGTTCCCCGGGGCCACTGGTCGGCCTCCGGGGGAACGGCTAAGAGGTCATCGCACGCCCGAGGGACGGGTGAGAAGGCGCCTTGAAGCGATGAAGACGGTAATCCTGGCCGGTGGCCTGGGCACGCGGATCTCGGAAGAAAGCCATCTGAAGCCGAAGCCGATGATCGAGATCGGCGGTCGGCCGATCCTCTGGCACATCATGAAGTTGTACTCCGCGGCCGGCTTCAACGACTTCGTCGTGTGCCTCGGCTACAAGGGCTATGTGATCAAGGAGTACTTCGCCAATTATGTGCTCCATAACGCCGACCTGACGGTGGACCTGGAAAAGGGCGCCATCGAGTACCACGCCACCAACCATGAGCCCTGGCGCGTCACGCTCGTGGAGACGGGTGCAGACACCATGACGGGCGGTCGGCTGCGGCGCGTGGGCCGATACCTCAATCCCGGCGAGCCGTTCCATTTTACCTACGGGGACGGCCTGTCCGATGTGGATCCGGCCGCACTGGCCAAGTTCCACCGCGACCATGGCAAGGCCGCCACCATCACCGCCGTTGCTCCCCCCGGTCGCTATGGGGCCCTCCATATCCAGGAGGGCCGGGTGGAACGGTTCACCGAAAAGCCGCCCGGGGACAACGCCCTCATCAACGGCGGCTTCTTCGTACTGCAGCCGGAAGTGATCGAACGCATCGCAGGTGATGCGACGTCCTGGGAAGCCGAGCCGCTCGAGGGGCTCGCCCACGACGGCCAGCTGATGGCCTACCGCCATGACGGCTTCTGGGCGGCCATGGACACCTTGCGGGACAAGAACCACCTGGAGGCGCTGTGGTCCTCGGGCGAGGCGCCATGGCGGCGCTGAACCCCGACTTCTGGGCAGGCAAGCGCGTCCTGCTGACCGGCCACACCGGTTTCAAGGGCGCATGGGCTTCGATCTGGCTGTCCCGCATGGGCGCAGAGGTCACCGGCGTGGCGTTGCCGCCGGACCAGACGCCGAGCCTCTTCGAACTGGCCGCTATATCCGAGGTGGTGGAGTCGAGGTTTGTAGACCTCCGCAACGCCCTGGCGGTGGAAGCGGCGGTCAGCGGCCGGCAATTCGACCTTGTGCTCCACATGGCCGCCCAGGCCATCGTCCGCACCGCCATCGAGCAGCCGGTGGCGGCGTTCGGCGCCAATGTGATGGGCACGGCCCATCTGCTGCAGGCCCTCCGCGCGCAGGAGCAGTTGCAGGCGGTCCTGGTGGTGACGTCGGACAAGGTCTACGCGAACCGCGAGACCGGCCGCGCCTTCCAGGAAGATGATCCCCTCGGCGGAAAGGATCCCTATTCGGCCTCGAAGGCGGCGACGGAGATTGTCGCCCGCAGCTTCGCACAGACCTATTTCGAGGGCCGAGGCGTGCGCCTCGCGACGGCCCGGGGCGGCAATGTGATCGGCGGCGGCGACTTCTCTCGTGATCGCCTGGTGGCCGACATCGTCCGGGCGGTCCAGGCGGGCGAGGCCGTGGTGCTGCGCCATCCCGAGGCCACCCGCCCGTGGCAGCATGTGCTGGATTGCCTGGCCGGCTACTTCCGTCATCTGGAAGCCCTGGCTACCAATCCGGCGACGCCCCGGGCGCTCAACTTCGGTCCCAGGCCGGGTGGTCCGCCGGTGAGCGTCGGCGAACTGGCCACGATGGGCGTGGAGGCCCTGGGCGGCCGTCCCTGGCTGTACGAGCCCGATCCAAATTCGATCGAGGCGCAGAGCCTGGCCATCGACGCGAGCCTCGCCCGCGAAGCCCTGGGCTTCGAGAGCCGATACGATGCCCCCGAGGCCGTGGCGCTGACCATGGACTGGTATCGCAGACAGGCGGCGGGCGAGGCCGCCTTCGCCTTGTGCGAAGCCCAGATGGCGGCCTACGAAGGTCGCGCATGACCACGCCTGCCTGCCGCTTCTGCCGCGCCCCGCTCACCCAGACCTTCGTCGACCTCGGCCTTCAACCGCTCGCCAACAGCTATCTGACCGCCGAGCAACTCGCGGCGGGCTCGGAGCAGGTCTATCCCCTGCACACCCGCGTCTGTGGCCAGTGCTTCCTGGTCCAGGCCGACGATGTGGTGCCGGCCGAGGCGATCTTCGACGCCGAATACGCCTACTTCTCCTCCTACTCGGCCGGCTGGGTCGAGCACGCGAGGCGCTACGCGCTGGCCATGACGGACCGCTTCGGCCTCGGGCCTGAATCGCTGGTCATCGAAGTGGCCAGCAATGACGGCTACCTGCTGCAGCACTTCGTGGCCCTCGACATCCCCGTCCTCGGGATCGAGCCGACCGCGAATACGGCCGAGGCTGCCCGGGCCCGGGGCGTTCGCACCGACACCGTCTTCTTCAACGAGCAAACGGCGCAGGCGTTGGCGGCCCGCGGGGACAAGGCCGACCTCATGGCGGCCAACAACGTCCTGGCCCATGTGCCCGACATCAACGGCTTCGTGGCCGGCTTCCGGCACGTGCTCAAGCCGCAGGGCGTGCTGACCTTCGAGTTCCCCCACCTGCTGAACCTCATCGAGCAGGTGCAGTTCGACACCATCTACCACGAGCACTTCAGCTACCTGTCGCTGGTTTCGGTGGAACAGGTGCTGGCCGCGCACGGGCTGATGGCGTTCGACGTGGAACGGCTGCCCACCCATGGCGGCTCATTACGGCTCTACTGCGCCCAGCGCTCATCCGGCTATGAGGAGACCGAGGCGTTGCGCCAGCTCCGCTCGGACGAGACCGCGGCCGGCCTCGACCGCATCGAGACCTACGCCGACTTCACGCCCCGGGTGGAGGCCGTCCGCGACAGCTTCCAGGCATTCCTCGCCCAGGCGCGCGCCGAGGGTCGGCGGATCGCGGCCTATGGCGCGGCGGCCAAGGGCAACACCTTCCTAAACTATGCGGGCGTGACCGCAGACGACATCGTCTGCGCCTTCGACGCCAATCCCGCCAAGCAGAGCCGCTACCTTCCGGGGAGCCATGTCCCGATCCTTTCGCCCGACCAGGTGGCGGAGGTGCGGCCCGACTACGTGCTGATCCTGCCGTGGAACCTGAAGGACGAGATCATGGGCCAACTGGCCTATGTGCAGACGTGGGGCGGGCGGTTCGTGACGGCCTCGCCGGCCACGCGGATTCTCGACTGATGCAGCTGTCGCCGACCACCCTGGCCGGCGTCTGGCGGGTGGCCGCCGAGCCGCGGGCGGACGAGCGCGGAAGCTTCGCCCGCCTCCATTGTCCCGAAGAGTTCGCGGCGGCGGGCGTTCCCTTCGAGCCCGCCCAGACCAGCCTCTCGCGGAACACCCACGTCCACACCCTTCGCGGCATGCACTACCAGGCCCAGCCCTATGGTGAGACGAAGCTGGTTCGGGTGGTGCGCGGGCGGATCTTCGACGTCGCGGTGGACCTGCGGCCGCAGAGCCCCACCCATCGCCGGTGGGTGGCCGTGGAGCTTTCGGCCGAGGGGATGGACGCCTTGCTGATCCCCGAGGGCGTGGCGCACGGCTTCCTGACCCTCGAACCCGAAACTGACGTCCTCTATCAGATCAGCCCGACCTACCGGCCAGGCCATGAGGCCGGGGTCCGCTTCGACGACCCTGCCTTCGGCATCGCCTGGCCTGCGGCTCCTGCCGTCATCTCCGAACGCGACCGCAGCTGGCCGGACTATCCGCTGTGAGGACGGCGCTGCTGACGGGCGCCAGTTCGTTCACCGGCCTTTGGCTGGCAAAGGCCCTGAGCGCCAACGGATGGCGCGTCGTAGCGCCCCTTCGGCAGGCGCACTGCGATTACACCGGGCTACGGGCTCGGCGGGTCGAGATGCTCGCCGGCGTCGCCGAAACGGCGCCGGAGGCTCCGGTCGGGTCGGCTGCGTTCCTCGATCTCGTGCGGAGTGTTAGAGCCGACCTCTTCGCGCACCACGCCGCGGACATCCCGGGATATCGGCGGCCTGACTATGACGTGCAGGCGGGCCTCCGCCGGAACATGGAGGGCGTGGCCGAGGCCATCGCGGCCTTTGCCGACGCCGGCGGGCGGGCGATGCTGGCCACCGGCACCTATTTCGAGAGCGGCGAAGGGGGCGGCGCCGAGGCCGCCAGCCCCTATGGCCTTTCGAAGGCCCTGACCAACGCCGCCCAGCACGATCTGGCTGAGGCTGCGGGCCTGGCCTTCGGCAAGTTCGTTATTCCGGCGCCCTTCGGCCCCTGGGAGGAAGGTCGGCTTGTCTGGTCGCTGTTCCAGGCCTGGAGCCAAGGGGCGCCCGCCCAGATCCGCACGCCGGACTACGTGCGCGACCATCTGCCGGCGCCGCTGCTGGGCCTCGCCTATGCCGAAGCGGCGGCGGTCATGCTTGCGGCTGGACCTCCAGCCGCGTTCCGCCCCTCGGGCTTCGTGGAGCGGGTCGGGGATTTCGCCGAGCGGGTGGCGGATCAGGTGCGGACGCGCACCGGCTGGGCCTGCGCTGTCGCCCGGCATGTCCAGGCGGACTTCCCCGAGCCGCTGGAGCGGGCGAACGACGAGCCGAGACTTTCCGGTTGGGAAGAGACGGCCTTCTGGAACAGCTACGTCGACTATTACGCCGAAGTCCAGGAAGCTGGCCTGCTGCAGGCCACACCCGCCTAGGCGCGGGGCCGCTTAAGCCCGACGTTCGGCGATCGCCCGCGCCACCGCCTCGAAGAAGTCCTCCGCCCAAGCCTTGGTGCGGCCGAGCGGGCTGTCCTGCATGCGCGAGCGCATCGTCCGCCGCAGTTCGCCGATTCGCCCGGGGTCTGCCGCCAAGGACACCGCCAGATCCTCATACTCCTGCACGCTGGCGCCGCAGAACTCGCCCAGGCCGAGGTTGCTCAGCACCGAATAGCTCAGGCGTTCGTAGAGCGCCTCACCCACGAGGGTGATCACCGGCGCTCCCATCCAGAGGGATTCGCAGGTGGTGGTGCCGCCGGTCTGGGGGAAGGTATCCAGCGACATGTCGATCTGGTTGTAGAAGGGCAGGTGTTTGCCCCGAATGGGCTCGAACATGATCCGGTCCGCCGCGATGCCCTGTGCGGCGAACGCCGCCGTCATGTGCTCGCGGAAGCTTGGCGAGCCGCCCTCCGGCCGGATGAACAGGAAGCGTGAATTCGGTGTCCGGGCCATGATCCGGCCCCAGCTGGCCAACAGCTCTGGCCCATACTTGTACGGATTGTTGGCCGTCCCGAAGGTGACGTAGCCGTTGCGTTCCACCGGTGCTTGGCTGTCGATAACGGGTTCGGCGCCATAGATTTCCGGCGCCAGGCTGTACCAGCAATGCGGCAGCATGAGCGGCTGTTCGATCAGGAGCTCGGAATGTTCCGGCTTCATGAACGGATCGAGGACCAGGTAGTCGATGGCCGAGGGACCGGCGGAATGGGCATAGCCAAGCCAGCTGGCCGACAGCGGCGCCGGCTTCCAGGCCATTACCTCGAGCTTGTTCATATGGGTGGAGCCGCCGAGCTCGATCAGCATGTCGAGCTGGTCATCGGCGATCATCTGGGCCGCGTTGCGATCAGTGATGTCCGGCCGCCAGCGGAAGGCGTCGACCATCTGCGTCATCGCCTCCTGCGGAGGGTCTGCCTCTCCCGTTCTGAACGAGTAGCAGTAGAGTTCGAAACGTTCGCGGTCGTAGTGGCGCAGCAGGGGCAGGGTGAACCAGCCCACCGGGTGCGCGCGCAGGTCGGACGACATAAGGCCGATCCGCAGCTTCCCGCGGCCCGCAGGCGGCGGCGGGCGTCGGATCGGCTGCTGGGCTGCGACGGCCTCGATCTGCCGGCCCCAGGCGCGATGGGCTTCCACAAGTTCGCGCCGGTCCTGGGGCGTGCGCACGCGCGAGAGCAGGCTCATCAACGGGGCGTGCATACCGGCGCCCGCATAGGCGCGGCCAAGGTCCGCAACCGAACCGAGCTGCTCCAGCCGCGCATAGTCGCCCACCCGCTGGAAGATCTCGGTGGCGATCTTCTTCTGGCGCACGCTGAGCTGGCGTAGGCCTCCAAGGCCGCGGATCACCTGGTAGGATTCCTCGATGTGGGCGGCCTCGTCGCCATGGCGGGAGCGTTGCAGGCTCTCGGCGAGGCTGAAGCGCACCTCGAGGTCGTCCGGCTTGAGTTCGGCTGCCCTGCGCAGGTGCTCGTTCGCTCGGGCGCGGTCGAACTCGCCGAGGAACTCCCCCAGCTGACGATGAGCCCAGGCTTGTCCCGGATCGTCTGACAGCAGCGCTTCGAGATAGGCGATGGCGGCTCTCAGACCCTCGCGGCGGCGCAGGATCGAAACGCGGGCTTCGCGGAACTTGTCCACCTCAGGGAAGAGCGCCGCTGCACGCTCCAGGGCGTCGCCTGCTTCGTCGTCCCGGCGCATTTCCATCAGCAACCCGATGAGGTCCAGCCAGGCGTTGAGGCTCTGGCGGTCTAGCAGCACCGCTTGGCGCAGGCGTGCGATCGCCGCGTCATGCCGCCCCAGCCGCCGCAGCGCCCGGGCGAGCAGGCGCTGGTGCTCGCCGTTCCGGGGCTCGGCTCGGACGAGGCGGGTGAAGATCGGCTCGGCGGCCTGGGCGTCCTCACGGTCGAGGTGCACGTTGCCGAGGTTGCTGAGCACCGAGATGTTGGACGGTTGCAGGCGCAGGGCCGCGTTCAGAACTGCGACCGCCTCGTCCAGCCGGCCCAGGCGGCGCAGCAGCACGCCCTGCAGATTGCGGAGGTCGAGATTGCGGGGGTGCCGGGTCAGGGCCTTGCCCACCCAGGCTTCGGCTTCGCCGTGGCGGGCGGCGCGATAGAGCTGGACCGCCAAGGTCATGTAGACGCCCGCGGGCTGGTCCGGCGCCTCAGAAAGCAACGCGTTGAGCTGCTCGATGGCTTCGGCTGTACGCCCGCCGTCCAGGGCGGCCTTGGCCGCCGCCAACCGCTCGCGCATGCGATCTCCCTACGCCCAGCACCTGTCGTCGGACAGGCTCGACCGTACGGGACTTAGGGCGCGCGTGATCCCGTGGCTAGGCCTTCCGCGCGCCATCGGCGGCGCGCGAGAACCGCCATTTCAGCGTCAGGATGGTCGCGGACATGATCAGGCACACCGCGTTGGCGCCCATCACCGGCCAGCTGCGGATCAGGACGCCGTAGGCGATCCACAGGCTGAAGCCCGTCACCGTGATGGCGTACATGCGCAGGGATACGGACGAGGCGTCCCTCTCCCGCCAGATCTTGATGATCTGCGGGGCGAAGCTGGTCATCGAGCAAAGGGCGGCGCCCGTACCCACCACGTTGGCGATCTGCGAGGTTTCCATCCGTCCTCAAGGCTGGGCCATGTTCACGGGAACGCTAACGGCGACCCGCAGGCCGGGTTGCGCATCCGCCGTCTCAAGCCGGGCGTGGAGCTGCTGGGCCAGCAGCTGGACGATGGTGCGGCCGAAGCCGTCAGGGCCGCCGCCGGGCGCGCCGATGCCGTTATCGGCCACCAGCAGCTCGAAGCCATCGGAGGTCTGGCGCAGGCCCACCGCCACGTGGCCGGGACGCGCGTCGGGAAATGCGTGGGCCAGGGCGTTGCCGAGCAGCTCGTTGAAGATGAGCGCGAGGGGGGCCGCGTCTCGGGCGCCGACGGTCACCCGCTCTAGGTCGAGGGCGATCTCGACGCCGTCCCGTCCCCAGACGGCGGCGAGGTCCCCGGCCAGGTCCCGCAGCAGGGCGGCAAGGTCCACGCGCTCGGCTCCGGTTTCCCGTGACACGTGGCGGTGGGCGGCGGCCACGGCGGTCACTCGGTGCTGGACCGCCTTCAGCGCTTGCCGCGCCCCGTCGCCGGCCGCCCGGCGTCCATGCAGCAGGACCAATGAGGAGATGAGCTGAAGGTTGTTCTTGACCCGATGATCCGCCTCCCGCTGTAGCTCCGCCTGGGCGGCGAGAGCCTGCTGGAGGCGTTCGATTTCGGCCGCGGGCATCAGAATCTCCACTCAGGGTTGTGTCACCATGTCCTGAACTCGCGTCCACCGCTACTGTCATGGCCGTGACACACGGTTGGCGATGCTGGAATGTCCGCCAACGGAGATTAGACGTGAGCCGTCCGCAGACGCCATCATCGCCGGCGCCCCGCAGAGCCGAAGCCCCCCTGTGGCCCACCCTGGCCGCCGGCGGCGCGGGGCTGGCCGCAGTGGCGGCCTTCGCCCTGCAGGGAGCGGTCGGCGGGATCGGCGCGGTGGCGGCGATGGTGTTCGTGGCCGGGGTCACCGCTTGGGCGCTGATCGTCGCCGACCGACGGGCTGAAGAGGGTGAAGGGAGCGCGCCGCAGCCGGTCCCCGGCGCGGGAGGCGAGGTGCTGCCCTATGCCGCCCTAATCAATGCTCTTCCCGATCCGATCCTGGCGGTTGCGGCGCACGAGCGCGGCGACGTCACGGGCCGACGCTACGTCTTCGCCAACAGCGCCGCGCGTGAGCTGTTCCGCATCGAGGGCGGCGAGGGGCTGCTGGTCAACCTGATCCGCGACCCGCAACTGCTGGAGGCGGTGGAGGAGGCGCTGTTTCTGGCCCGCGACGCCGAGGCGGTTTATGAGACCGGCGGCGCGCAGCCGCGCACCTACCGCGCCTTCGCGCGGCCCCTTGGCCTCGGCCTGGATGGGGCGCACCTGGCCCTGATTTCGCTGCATGATGAGAGCGAGCTGCGCCAGGTCGAGCGGACCCGGGTGGACTTCATCGCCAACGCCAGCCACGAGTTGCGCACCCCGCTGGCCTCGATGGCGGGCTTCATTGAGACGCTGCGCGGCCACGCCAAGGGGGACGAGGGCGCCCGCGACCGCTTCCTGGCCATCATGCAGGCTCAGGCCCAGCGGATGAACCGGCTGGTCGACGACCTGATGGCCCTGAGCCGGATAGAGCTCGTCGAACACATTGCGCCGAACGAGGCGGTGGATCTTGCGGACGTGGTCGCCGACGTGGTCGACGCCCTGGCTCCCATCGCCGCTGAACGGGGCCTGCGCCTGGAAATCACCGCGCCCGAGGGCGGCGGGGCGCCGGTGATCGGCGCTCGGGACCAGCTGGTGCAGGTGGTGCAGAACCTGGCGGATAACGCGATGAAGTACTCGCCCGACGGGGGAACCGTCCGGCTGGACATGGCGGTCGGCCAGACGCCGGAGGCCGCGTCCAGGGCCGCGCGCGCCGATTCGCCGCGCCTGTCGCTCCTGACCCCCGACCATACGGGCGGAACCTACACGGTCCTGCGTGTCTGCGACGACGGCCCCGGCATCGACCGCCAGAACTTCCCGCGCCTGACCGAGCGGTTCTATCGCGTGGAGGGGCAGAAGAGCGGAGAGCGCTCAGGCACGGGCCTGGGGCTGGCGATTGTCAAACACATCATCAACCGTCACCGCGGGGGCCTGCAGGTGGAGAGCGCGCGCGGCAAGGGTTCGGTCTTCACCGTCTACCTGCCGGAAGCGGCGCGTGCCGACGCGGCTGCGGGCCGGCGTCGTGAAACTGTCATCGAAGTGTAGCAGAGGGTCCTCGCAGCCTGGGCATGGTCGCCCAGCCGAAGCCATTCCGCGGGAACGCCGAGCTACGTCATGATCACCTGGGCCGTTCTGGCGGCGCTCGTCCTCTTCTCGGCCGTCACCTATGTGCTGGGCCGGCGCAAGCTCACGGCGCAGGTGGGCGGCGAGGCCGGCGCTCGCTCGCATTCCCGTCCAGGCTACCACGGCGCCTATGTGATGCTCTGGGTGGCGGTCCCGGCTGCCATGGTGCTGCTGCTGCACGGTGCGTTCGGCGGCCGGCTCGTGGCCACGGTGGTCCAGGCCGACGCGCCTGCCGCCGTGCAGGCCATGGATCCGCAGCAGCGCTCGCTTTTCTACCAGGACGTCCTGGCGATGGGCGCCGGCTACGCCCCGAGCGAGGCCGCTTACGCGCCCGACGTACTCGCCGCCCGCGATTCGGAAGCCCGGGAGGCGGTGCGCGCCACGGTGGGCCTGCGCCTGGGCGTCCTGGCCGCCGCCCTCGCCCTGGCGGCGGGCGGCTTCCTGTTCGCCTATCGGCGGGTGCGGCCCGACTTCCGGGCGCGCCAGCACGTGGAGGGATGGACCGCCGGCCTCCTGGTGGCCTGCTCGGTCGCCGCCGTTCTCACCACCGTCGGCATCGTCGCGTCCCTGGCGTTCGAGAGCTTCCGCTTTTTCCAGTCGGTCCCGCCCCACGCCTTCCTCTTCGGCCTCGACTGGGACCCCCAGATCGCCATGCGCACCGACCAGGTGGCCTCGTCGGGGGCGTTTGGGGCTGTGCCGCTGTTCGCCGGCACCTTCCTGATCATGCTGATCGCCATGACCGTGGCCGCGCCCATCGGCCTGCTATCGGCCATTTACCTCGCCGAGTACGCCAGCCGCCCGACGCGGGCGCTGGTGAAGCCGCTGCTGGAGGTGCTCGCCGGGGTCCCCACGGTGGTCTACGGCTTCTTCGCCGCCCTGACCGTTGGGCCGTTGTTCCGCTCGAGCTTCAACGCCCTCGGGGCCAAGCTTCTGGGCGGGCCGTTCCACGAACTGGGCCTCTATCTCAGCCAGGTGCAGAACCAGATGGCGCTGGTGGCCGGGGCGGTGATGGGGATCATGCTGATCCCGTTCGTGTCCTCGCTGTCGGACGACATCATCAACGCCGTGCCGCAGTCGCTCCGCGACGGAAGCTTGGCCATGGGCGCGACCCAGTCTGAAACCATCAAGAAGGTGGTCATGCCGGCGGCCCTCCCGGGCATCATGGGCGCCCTGCTGCTGGCGGTCTCGCGGGCCATCGGCGAGACGATGATCGTCACGATGGCGGCCGGCCTGCAGGCCAAGGCGACGCTCAATCCCCTCGACACGGTGACGACGGTGACGGTGCAGATCGTCACCCTGCTGACCGGCGACCAGGAATTCGACAGCCCAAAGACGCTTGCGGCCTTCGGCCTCGGCCTGACGCTGTTCGTCATCACCCTGATCCTGAACGTGATCGCGCTCAGGATCGTCCAGAAGTACCGGGAACAGTATGACTGAGGCCGCCCTCACGTCCGGAGTGGCCACGCACGCGACGGCCGATGCGGCCGCGCGTCGCGAGGTGATCGAGGCGCGGCTGAAGGCCCGCCGCGCCCGCGAGCAGCGCTTCCGCTGGTATGGCCGGCTGGCAATCGTCACCGCCCTGGTCTTCCTGGCGGTGCTGCTGGGGCGGATCGTCACTCAGGGCTACACGACCTTCGTCGACTACCGGATGAGCATCCCGGTCTATCTGGATCCGGCGCGGATCGATGCCGCCGACCTTGCCGGGACCAACTACGACCTGATGGTCGCCGACGCCGTGCTCGCCAAGCTGGGCGAGAAGGACGACGACCTGGGGACCACCTCGTCCAAGGTGATGCAGCTGATCTCCACGGACCTCGGCTTCCAGATCCTCGATCGGGTGCGGGCCGACCCCAAGCTGATCGGCCAGACCATCACCGTGACGGCGCCGGTCAGGGCTGACGCGGGCCTCTACTACAAGGGCGAGATCAAGCGCGACACGCCTCCGGACAGCCGCAAGCTCGATGACCGCCAGCTTGACTGGCTGGACCGGCTGAAAGCGGAAGGCCTGGTCTCCGCGGGCTTCGCCAGCGGCTTCCTGACCCGGTCGGACTCCACCGAGCCGGAACAGGCGGGCGTGCTGGGGGCCGTGGTCGGCTCGGCGCTGATGCTGCTGATCACCGCCGCCCTCTCGGCGCCCGTAGGGGTCCTGGCCGCGGTCTATCTGGAGGAGTTCGCGCCGAAGAACCGCTGGACCAGCCTCATCGAGGTCAACATCAACAACCTCGCCGCGGTGCCCTCCATCGTCTACGGCCTGCTGGGCCTGGCGGTGTTCATCAACTGGCTGGCCGTGCCGCGCTCCTCGCCGCTGGTGGGCGGGCTGGTGCTGGCGCTGATGAGCCTGCCGACGGTGATCATCGCCACCCGCTCGGCCCTGAAGGCGGTGCCTCCCTCGATCCGCGAGGCCGCCCTGGGCGTGGGCGCTTCGCGCACCCAGACCGTGTTCCACCATGTCCTGCCCCTGGCCATGCCGGGGGTGATGACCGGCGCCATCCTGTCGCTGGCTCACGCCCTGGGCGAGACCGCGCCCCTGCTCATGGTGGGCATGGTCTCCTTCGTGCCCGGCGTGCCCGGCGGCTTCACCGACGCAGCCACGGTCCTGCCGGTGCAGGTGTTCATCTGGGAGAACGCTTCGGAGCGGGCGTTCCACGAACGGACGGCGGCGGCCATCATGGTCCTGCTCGTCTTCATGATCATCATGAACCTCGCCGCGATCATCCTGCGGCGGCGGTTCGAGCGGCGCTGGTGACATGACCGGCCGCCGCCCCATCCTGAGGTCCAATATGCTCACCAAGCCCGACGGCCAGCCGGCCAAGGATGGTCCCGTGCACGTCGAGGTCCGTCCCGCCGAGACCCGCGCCGCCGATGCGGCGATCAAGCTTCGCGCCCGGGACGTGAACGTTTTCTACGGCGACAAGCAGGCCCTGTTCGACGTCTCCCTGGACGTTCCCGAACGCTCCGTGACCGCGCTGATCGGCCCCTCCGGCTGCGGGAAGTCCACCTTCCTTCGCTGCATCAACCGGATGAACGACACCATCCCGACTGCGAAGGTGACCGGCCGCATCGAACTCGACGGCCAGGACGTCAACGCCCGCAGCGTCGATCCCGTTCTGCTACGTGCGCGGGTGGGCATGGTGTTCCAGAAGCCCAATCCGTTCCCGAAGAGCATCTTCGAGAACGTCGCCTATGGCCCCCGCATCCACGGCATCGCCACCGGCAAGCGCGAGCTCGAGCATGTGGTGGAGACGTCGCTGAAGCGGGCCGGCCTGTGGAACGAGGTGGCGGACCGCCTGCACCAGCCGGGCACCAGCCTTTCGGGCGGGCAGCAGCAGCGCCTGGTGATCGCCCGGGCCATCGCTGTGAACCCCGAGGTGATCCTTATGGACGAGCCCTGCTCGGCCCTCGATCCCATCGCCACCGCCCGCGTCGAGGAACTGATCGACGAGCTTCGCGCGGAGTACTGCATCGTGATCGTCACCCACTCCATGGCCCAGGCCGCGCGGGTGTCGCAGAAGACCGCCTTTTTCCACCTGGGCCGGCTCATCGAGGCCGGGCCCACGGACGAGATCTTCACCAACCCGCGGGACTCCCGCACCCAGGACTACATCACCGGCCGCTTCGGTTGAGATGCCCCACATGAACGAACACATCGTCAAGTCCTACGAGGGCGAGCTGAACGCCCTCACCGCCGAGACCGTGCGGATGGGCGGCCTCGCCGAGGCCGCGGTGGCCGACTGCCTTCAGGCGGTAGTCAAGCGCGACCAGGAGCTGGCGCTCGCCGTCGTCGCGCGGGACGAGCGCCTGGACATCGCCGAACGCGACATCGAACGCCGCGCCATCCGGCTGATCGCCCTGCGCCAGCCCATGGCCAACGATCTGCGCAAGACCGTCGCGGCGATGAAGATCGCCAACAACCTCGAGCGGATCGGCGACCTGGCCAAGAACATCTCCAAGCGGACGCTGGTGATCCTCGAGGAAGAGCCGATGAACTCGCCGCTTACCCGCTCGATCGAGCGGATGGGCAAGCTGGTGCTGAACCGGCTGACGGCGGTGCTGGACGCCTACAGCCGGTCCGACTTGGAACGCGCCCAGGCGGTCTGGTCCCAGGACGACGAGGTCGACGAGCACTACAACAGCCTGTTCCGGGAGCTGCTCACCTACATGATGGGCGATCCGCGCACGATCACCGCCTGCACCCACATGCTGTTCGCGGCCAAGAACCTGGAACGGATCGGCGACCACGCCACGAACATCGCCGAGCTCGTCCACTACGAGATCACCGGCGAGGAGATGATCGGCGCCAACCGGCCCCGGATCGATCCGCTGCAAGGGAGCGCCCCGTGACCACGCCCCGCATCCTGGTGGTCGAGGACGAGGACAGCCTCGCCACCCTGCTGCAGTACAATCTCGAGAAGGAAGGCTATGCGGTCGCCGTAGCCGGCGACGGCGAGGAGGCCCTGCTTCAGGTCCAGGAACGACTGCCGGACCTGATCGTGCTGGACTGGATGTTGCCGAACGTCTCGGGGATCGAGGTCTGTCGGCGAATCCGCCAGCGGTCCGATAGCCGCAACGTGCCCATCATCATGCTGACGGCCCGCGGCGAGGAGAGCGATCGCATCCGCGGGCTCGACACCGGGGCCGACGACTATGTGGTCAAGCCTTTCGCCATGAGCGAGCTGGCCGCCCGCGTCCGCGCGGTGCTGCGCCGGCTGCGGCCGGGACTGGCCGAGGACCGGGTCCGTTGCGGCGACATCGTCATCGACCGCGTCGCCCACCGCGTCCGGCGGGCGGGCGCCGAGGTCCATCTCGGCCCCACCGAATTCCGATTGCTGGACCACTTCATGCAGAACCCCGGCCGGGTGTTCAGCCGCGAACAGCTGCTCGACGCCGTGTGGGGATCGGACGTCTATGTGGAGGCCCGGACGGTGGACGTGCACATCGGACGGCTCCGCAAGGCGCTCAACGCCTCCGAGGGCGGCGACCCGATCCGCACGGTCAGATCCGCGGGCTATTCTCTCGACGTTGACGCCTAGGCCGCCCTGCGGGCTTGACCGACGCCGGACCGCCCGCCAAAGCGGCGCCCCATGAACATCCTTCTCGTGGGCTCGGGCGGCCGGGAGCATTCGCTGGCCTGGAAGATCGCGGCCTCGCCGCTGACGACGCGGCTGGTGGCGGCGCCCGGCAATCCGGGTATGGCGGCCCAGGCCGAGCTGCGGGACGTCTCCGTCACCGATGTGGACGGCCTGGTGGCCCTGGCCAAGGAGATCGCCGCCGATCTGGTGGTGATCGGGCCCGAATCGGCGGTGGACGCCGGCCTCGCCGACGCCCTTCAGCTGGCGGGAATCCCCTGTTTCGGCCCCACCGCGGGCGCCGGCCAGCTGGAGAGTTCCAAGGCCTTCACCAAGGCGTTCTGTGACCGCTACGGCCTGCCGACCTCGGCCTACGCCGTGTGCGAGAGCGCGGCCGAGGCCAAGGTCGCCCTGGACCGTTTCGACGCGCCCTATGTGATCAAGGCCGACGGCCTGGCGGCCGGCAAGGGCGTGGTGATCGCCACCACCCGCGGCGAGGCCGAGGCCGCTATCGAGGACGCCTTTGGCGGCCGGTTCGGCGCGGCGGGGGCCCGGGTGGTCATCGAGGAATTCCTAGAGGGCGAGATCGGCTCGCTGTTCGCTCTGTGCGACGGGGAGACCTCCATGGTCTTTGGCTGGGCCCAGGACCACAAGCGCGCCTTCGACGGCGAGCAGGGGCCGAACACCGGCGGCATGGGCACCTATTCGCCGGCCCCGGTCTTCACCCCCGAACTGGTGGAACAGGTGCGCACGCGCCTGGTGGAGCCTGCCTTTGCCGGCATCGCCGCCGAGGGCTCGCCCTATCGCGGGGTGCTGTTCGTGGAGCTGATGGCCACCAAGACTGGCCCCAAGCTCGTGGAGTTCAACGTCCGCTTCGGCGATCCCGAATGCCAGGTGCTGATGCTGCGTCTGGAGAGCGACCTGGTCCCCTACCTGGAGGCCTGCGCCAAGGGTACGCTGAAGGATCTGCCGCCGCCGGTCTGGCGCGAGGAGCCGGCGGTCTGTGTCGTCGTGGCGGCCAAGGGTTATCCGGGCAGGCCGATGTCCGGGGGCGAGATCCGCGGCCTCGACGCCGATCTGGGCGAAGGGGTCGTCGTGTTCCATGCGGGCACCAAGCGCGACGCCGAGGGGGTCCTGCGCGCCTCCGGCGGGCGGGTGCTGAACGTCTGCGCCCGGGGACCCGATCTGCACGCGGCGCGGGACCGCGCCTATGCGGCGGTGGACCGGATCGACTACCCTGACGGTTTCTGCCGGCGCGACATCGGCTGGCGCGCCCTCGGCCGCTAGCCGCCGGCCTCCACCAGCATCTTAAGGTCCGGCAGAACCTCTTCGGACCACCCTTCGGCCAGGGCGGACAGGGCGGCCTCGATGTGGTCCGGCGCCACCTCGTCGGCGAAGGCTTCCCAACCGCTGTGGGTCAGCCGCACATGGGTCCCGCCGATGATCGGTGTGAGGGCGAAGGCCACGTCCGTGGTCGGGCGGCCCGGATAGGTCCAGCTGAAGCGCAGGCGCCGGCGCGGCTCGACCACCTCTACCCGGCACGGGATCGCCCCCTCCAAGTCGTTCTCGGCGCGGCGCTTGCGGCTCGGCTGCATCACGAAGGTCTGGCCGACCGTGGCCCGAAAGCCGAAGGCGCCCAGCCAGCGCCATGCGGCCTCGGTGTCCGCCATCCGCCGCCAGACCTCCTCCGGCGGCGCTTCGATCTCGATGATGGTCTCGATGTCGACGGTCGCCATGGCTGACTTCGGCAAACCTGCTTCCGCACTTGAGGTCAAGACCGGCTTCCTGCCTTGCCCCCGCGAGCCTGGCCTCGCTACAAGGGGTTCAAACAACTGTACGAAGGGGAGCGCCATGGCCGTCACCACCGACGTCGCAGGCGAGCAGGAACGCGAAAAGGCCAACACCGGCACCGAAGCGGTTCCTGAGGCGCAGCGTTTCGACCAGGCCGCGCTGGAGACTTGGCTGAAGGCCAATGTCGAGGGCTACGAGGGCCCCCTGGAGGTCCGCAAGTTCAAGGGCGGACAGTCCAACCCGACCTATCAGCTAATCACGCCCGCCAAGAAGTACGTCCTGCGCCGCAAGCCGCCTGGCAAGCTGCTGCCCTCGGCCCACGCTGTCGATCGCGAATACAAGGTGATCTCGGCCCTGGGCCCGACCGGCTTTCCCGTGGCCCGGACCTACGGCCTGTGCACCGACGACGGCGTCATCGGCACCTGGTTCTACGTCATGGACTGCGTCGAGGGCCGGGTCCTCTGGGACCAGACCCTTCCGGCCTATTCTCCGGAGGAGCGCCGGGCGATCTTCACCGCGAAGATCAACACCCTCGCCGACCTGCACAACACCGACTACGTGGCCATCGGCCTGGAGGACTTCGGCA
>JAEYNH010000082.1 GCA_023412655.1 Pseudomonadota bacterium
GGTCGAAGGAGCCACGAGGGTCGCCGCCGTGGGAGGCGCGGCCGCCCGCGGCGGCGCGGCGGCTGCCGACGCGGGCCGGGCCTTGGGCTGCGGGCGACTGGGTCGAAGCTGGGTATAGGGGATCGGCCCGCCCGGGAGGCCCTCCACCCGCGGCGGGCTCGGCTCCTCCGCCGGGCTCGGCTCCTGCGCCGGGACCGGATCCTGTGCGGCCGCGGGGCTCCACAACGTGGCCATGAGCGCCGCCAAAACGGCCTTCCAACCGGTCCGCATCGTAACCGCCCCCGCTCAAACCCACCCCGCCAAAGTTGTAGGACCGAAACTTGAGTCCTTCAAAGCGAGGGCTTGGCCTTGCGATCGCCGCTTCAGGGAAAACCGTGGAGGGGCAGCACCGGCAACAGGTCGGCGCCTACGAACACCTGCGGCTCGGACGGCGGGCTTACCTTCTCGGCGAGCTCCCTCTGCCGCACGCACTCCCGGGTAGCGGCCGCCAGAGCCTGGAAGTGCCGGCTCCGGACAATGGTGTTCAGGAAGCACTCGTCGAAATAGGGGTACTTGTCGGTCTCGCCGCAGCCGAAGGAGGTGCGGTCAGGCCGGGCGGCGGTGAGGACCATCCGGTTGGGAGCGGCCAGGGGACGCACAAAGATGCCCGAGTAGCAGGCCGAGATCACCACCACCGTCGGCCGGGCGCCACAAGTCTGGTCGAGCATGGCCGAGAGCACGCCCGGCGGCAGGATGCGCCGGTCGACCACCGCGCCGTCTGGGGTCCCGTGGCTGGTGATGTAGAAGAGGCAGCCGCCGGCGGCCTTCGGCGCGAGCTCCTCCATGGCCGAGAAGATCCGCTCCAGATCGGCCTTCTCCGGCCTGGTGTCTTCGTAGCGCTCGGGGCGGGTGGAGAACTGCCGCAGGTGGGCCGGCTGGAAGCCGACCCGCGAAAGGGCCGCGGCCACGTCGCGCCGGGCGTTGTCGAAAGCCTCGGTGGAGCCGCCGCCCGAGCCGCGCCAGTCGCCGGCGATGACCACCGCCGTCCAGTTCTCGAAGCCGCGCGCCTGGGCAGGCGCGCCCGAGAGCGCCAGCAGCAGGCCCGTGATCGCGATGATCAGACGGGCCGGCCGCAGCATCTTACTTCTTGTAGTTCGCGAAGGGCGTCGGGATCGCCGTGCCCGTGGCCTTGGCGAGCAGCCGCCCCTCGGGGTCGTAGAGCTCGCCCTCGGTGAAGGCGACCTGCCGGCCCCACTTCACTACCCTGCCGATCCCGCGGATCTTCCCCGGCATCGCCGGCCGCAGGAAGCTGGTCTTCATCTCAAGGGTGGGCGCCACCGAGGTCATCCCCGAGGCGACCATGCAGGCGACGCTCATGGCCTCGTCCAGCATGGCGCAGAGATAGCCGCCCTGGACCTGGCGCATGGGGTTGAGCAGCAGTTCGGCCCGCGCCTCGAACTCCACCTCGACCATGCGCTCGGCCTGGCTGACGGCGACCATCCGGAAGCCCAGGGTCTGGGAGCCGGTGGGCTGGTTCTTGGAACGCAGGAAGCGTTGGACGATGGCCTCGTCGGTGAGGACCTCGGCCTCTTGGCTGGCGACGTCGGTCATCCGGCTACTTCTTCCGGAACTGGTCGAGCGAGACGATCTTGGCTTCGCCTTCGGGCGGGGCGGCGGCGGTTTCCGGCGCCGATTCCGCAGCGGGCGCCGGCGCCTCGTCCTCGTCCGGACCAGCCGGCGGCGGCTCGAACTGCAGGAGGAACTGCACCGACGGGTCATAGAAGCGCGTCACGGCGGCATAGGGGATGCTGAGCCGCTTGGGCTGGCCGCCGAACTGCAGGGTCACCGAGAAGAAGGTCTCGCCCGGGGCGAGGTCCCAGTACTGGTGCTGCAGGACGATGGTCATCTCGTCGGGGTATTTCGACAGCAGGTCGACGGGGCCGGAGACGCCCGCCGCGCCGGTCTTGAAGGTGATGTAGAAGTGATGGGCGCCGGGCAGACCGCCGGGCGCGGCGGCGCGCTTCAGCGCAGCCTTGACGACGCCCCGCAGCGCATCCTGTGCGAGGGCCTCGTAATTCATCAGATCCTGGGCCGGCGGCTCCTGGGCCATGCGGTCTCCGAAACGCGGAAATACTTGATGTGCGAAAAGTAGCGTCTGCGGGGGGCGAAGCAAGGCGCGAAGCGGTCACACCTGGCGGAATCGTCGTGGAACCGTCGCCGCGGCGGCACGAAGGGCGATGAGGGGAAGGTGGAGGGATTCTGTTGCCAGGCTCCCTCCGGGCCCCGCCTAAGGATCTGAACCCCTAGGGCTTAGGTCGGATTTCTACCGGACCGCATTACGCAGCCAGGCGGACTTCCTCAGCGAAGTTATCGTTCGCATTTAGTTTAATGACCCGAAGCGGTGGGTCAGGCCGAGAGAAAGCAACGCCTTTACACGTCTGTCGATGCTGATCGGCCCCGCACTTGCCCGGCGATAACCCGGGGGAAGATTTGGTGGAGCCGCCGGGAATCGCACCCGGGTCCAGTCCGCTTATTTCGCGCGCGTTTATCCCCATAGTCGGGCAAGCCCGACGCTTTTGAATATAGGCGCTCCCGGCGGGGATTCAAAGCGCCCGCCGCTCACGAATGTGGGCGGGCGGGGCGATCAGCCGGGCGGCTGCGGCTGCGGCTGCGGCGCAGGGGCCGGAGGCGGCGCCGGCTCGGGCTCGGGGCTGGGTTGGGGCTCCAGGCCCGGAGGACGATAGCGCGACTGGGTGTCGGGCCGCAGCTGGCCGCCGGTTTCGATCAGCTGACGGTAGGCGGTGCGCGCGGCGCTGAAGTCGGCCCCGCGGCGGAACAGCAGGTCATAGCGCGGATCCTGCCCCAGGCTGGCGCCGATCACCGCCTCCAGCACCTCCGAGCCCTCGCCCACCTCGGCGAGGTCGCAGGCGCGCCGGACGGTCCGCGCGCCACGGGACGTGAGCAGGGTCAGGTCATAGGCGACGCCTTCCACGCAGACCGCCTCCGCCGAGCCGGCCTCGGCCACCCGTACGTCGCGAGGGGACTTCCAGACCCAGTGGTCGCGCAGGACCTCGAAGCGCTCCGCCGAGCCCGGCGGCAGTTCCCGGTCGAAGCCGAGACGGCGGCCGATGCCCGCCTCGCAGCAGGCGAGCCCCGCCCGGCCCTGGACGAACACCCGGCCGTCGCCGCGCACCGACACCCGGGTCACCGTCTGCTGCACGCTGGTGGTGGGCCGGGTCCAGACCTCCAGGATCATCTCGTCGCCGCGCAGCAGCTGCCACTGCAGGGGCATCAGCCCCCACAGCCGGTAGGTGGAGGCGTCTATGCCGTTGTCGACGGCGGGGAGCCGTTCGCCCCGGCGGATGCGCCGGCCGCCGAAGGGATCGGCCTCGTCGCCCACCTTTGGCCGCTTGTCCTCCCACCAGCTCGCCGGGTCGGGGGGCGGGAAGGGCCAGACCTCGGCCTCATAGGGCGGCGTGCCCTCGGGAGGCCCGATCTCCTGAGGCTTGGCCTTGAACAGAGGGATCGGCAAGATGAACTGCGCGTCGGCCGGCGTGGCGAGGGCCAGCACCAGCACGGCGAGGAGGGCGCGTCGGATTGCGGGCAAGCGGCGTGTCTCCTGCTCACGCCCCCGCCGTCGAAAGAGACTACAGGGTCTCAGTGTTCCTTAGAACTGGCGTTCCCTAAAAGACGTCCACGCCGCGGGAGATCGAGAGCACGCCGGTGCGCGAGACCTCCACCAGACCCAGCGGACGCATGAGGTCGACGAAGCGGTCGATTTTCGATGGCGCGCCGGTCAGTTCGAAGACGAAGCTCTCGTGGGTGGTGTCGATCACCTTGGCCCGGAAGATGTCGGACACCCGCAGGGCCTCCACGCGCTCGACGCCGGTACCCTTCACCTTCACCAGGGCCAGCTCACGCTCCAGGCCGTTGGGGTCGCGGGTGACGTCCTGCACGTGCCGGGTCGAGACCATCTTCTGCAGCTGGGCCTCGATCTGGGCGAGGACCTGGGGCGTGCCCCGGGTAACGATGGTGATGCGGCTGGTGTGCGCCCTGTGGTCGGTCTCGGCGACGGTCAGGCTCTCGATGTTGTAGCCGCGCGCCGCGAACAGGCCCACCACCCGATGCAGCACCCCCGGCTCGTTGTCCACGAGCACGGCGAAGGTCGCCAGGCTCTCGGGCGCGCCCTCATGGGCGAGGTCGTACACGGAGGCAGGCTGGGGGTCGGGCATCGTCGGGCTCCTTCGTCGGCAGTGAGGTGTCACAGGACGCCCGCCGCCGCAACCGCCGTGGCCGCGACGCCACAGGCGACGAGCCAACGCCAGCCCGGCGCAGCCTTGGCCTTGCGCAGCGTCATCCGACCGTGAGAGACGATCCGTCCTCGCGAAACGAGAGTCGCCGAATGACGATGCGCGCCATCACCGCCAGCCAGACCTGCGCCCGCCCCTGGGCGTGTGGGTCCAGTGCTGCCGTGCGCGCCGGTTCGGATCCAGGCGCGCCGGCCACCCCGATCCTTCTGATCGCGTGACGCGCGGACGCTCCCGAGACGGAGGTCCGCCTGAGACCTCCCGGAGCATCCGATGTTCATTCCCCTCAACGGCGCGGCCCCGGTTCCGAAGCGGACCGCCCCGACCTCTCTCCTGAAGCTGGTGGCCGGCGAATTCGCGCCGCGCATCGCCCTGCTCTGGCCCGCCCCCCATGCGCCCTTTCTGGCGGCCCCGGCTGCGCGGCGGCATCTGGCGTGCCTGGCGCTTGCCCTCGGCGTGGACCTGGTCCCGCTGGCCGCGGGCGTGCTGGGCGCCCGGCTGCGGCATGTGATCCCGGCGCTCATCCGCGACGCCCCGCCCGGCCTGGAGCGGTTGCTGGGGCGGATGGGCGAGGTGGCCTTCGACGCGGACAGCTACCGGCTGCTGGTGCGGCTGATGGCGCGGCCCGCTCCCGCCAAGGTGCTGCGTCATGCCGAGGCGGTGGACGTGAGCCTGGTGCGCCGCCTCGCGGGCCTGCCCGAACCCATGGACCACGCCGTCTGGCTGGCCCGCGACCTGACCCACGAAGCCCTCGCGGTCCTTCGGGAGGCCTATGACGCCCTGGCGTTGCGGGATGGTCCGGCCGCGGCGGAGGCGGCGGCGTCCGGCTGGGCGCGGGCCGGGTCGGGGAGGGCGCTGTTCGCCCTCGTGCGCGACGACCTCACAC
>JAEYNH010000107.1 GCA_023412655.1 Pseudomonadota bacterium
GGCCAGGGCGCCGGCGTGCCGCCGGACTGGCCGCAGCGACTGCGTGAGCTGGTGTGCGCCGACCTGCCCGACCGCGGCGCCCGGGTGCTGACCGCCCGCGATCCGGGCTCACCCGCCCTGCGCACGGTGCTCCGAGAGAACAGCATACAGGCCCTCGCCCTGGCCTGGATCGGCACTGTCGAGGGCGAGACCTTGGTGCTCGGGCTCGACGCCGCCGGCCCGCTCACGGTCGAGGCCGAGGAACTCGACGCCCTGCGGTTGGCCCTCGACGCCCTGGGCGGCGCCCTGCGCCGGGCCAGGCTCGAGCGCGAGCGGAGCGACCTGGAACGCAGACTGGACGCTGCCGGCCGAATGGAGGCGATGGGCGCCTTCGCCAGCGGCATCGCACACAACTTCAACAACATCCTGGCGGCGATCGGCGGCTATGCCGAGATGGCGGGTGACATGGTCGGCGAAGGCTCGGCGGTCTCGAAGCCGCTCGCCGAGATCTACGGCGCCGTATGCCGCGCCCAGCGCCTGGTGGACCGCATCCTGGCGTTCGGCCGGCGCCGTGCGGTGCCCAACGCCCGGGTGGATCTCTGCGCCCTGACCCTGGAGTCGGCCGGGCTGCTCCGGGCCGCGCACGAAGGGGCCAAGGTCCTCGTCGAGCCGGAGCCGCCGGGTCGGGAGCTCTCCGACCCACTGCTCGTGGTGGGCGACGCCAGCGAACTGCAGCAGGTGCTGCTGAACCTCGGCTCCAACGCCATCCAGGCGTCGTCCGGCAGGGGCCCCGTCCGTATCACCCTCACCGCCGTCCGCCGCCGCATCCGGCGGGCCATCGGCGGGGTGGAACTGCCGGCCGGCTCCTACGTCCTGCTCTCCGTGGCCGATCACGGGGCCGGCATCGAGCCACGGTTCCGAGGCCGCATCTTCGAGCCCTTCTTCACCACTCGCGACGATGGGCACGGCCTGGGGCTGGCCACCGTGGCGCAGATCGTCCGCGAACACGGCGGCGCCATAACCGTCATCTCCGCGCCGCGCCGGGGGGCCCTCTTTAACGTGTACCTGCCGCTGGCCGACCGGCCGCAGCGGACCGAGGGCCCGCCGCCGACCGAGCCCCGCCTGCTGATCCTGGCTTCGGGAGTCGACGACCTTCGGGTGATCGAGGACCTGGCCGCCATGACCGGCTACGCCCCGGCGGGCTTCGCCGACGCAGAGGCGGCCGTCGCGGCCCTCGTCGCGCCAGCGCCCCGGTTCGACGCCCTTCTCGTCTGTCATCCGGAGCCCTGGGTCGGATTGGCCTGGGCGCGGCGCCTGCGGCAGGTGGCGTCCGCCACGCCTCTGACCCTGTCCACGGTCCCGGCCGGAGATCTCGAGGCGCAGGCGGCGAGACTGGGCGGCTGCACGCTGGTCAGCTGGCCGCCGAACCTCACCACGCTCGCCGCCATGACGCCCCGGGGCCGGCGCCGCGCCGCCGATGGGGTCTCCTCCTGACTAGAGTGCTGACCGGGGCCAGGCCGGCATCAGCGTCGACGAGACGATCGTCGAAGACGCCGCCGTCGGCGTCCGGCCGGCGGTTCCCTCGGTGGGCTCGGACACGCCGCGGGCGGCCAGGATCAGCGCCGACGCCGGCAGGGCCGCGAGGAACAGGCTCGCGAGATCGAAAGGACGGAGTTGCATGGTGTTTCCCTGAGACTGGTGGAGCCCCCGCTCCCCCGGGCGTTCCGGCCCGACCGCTGAACCCGGCGGCTTCTGCCCTGCGGTTGAATGCGGCGATGGCCATTCTGCTGGCCTCGCCCGCGCCCGACAGCTCAAGCTTGGCTACGGGCGCAACAGGCGGCGGGTTTCGGGTTTCAGCGGTAGCGAGCGGGGCTCAGCACACCTCCACCGGCACATTGAGGCTGTAGCCCACACCCCGTTCCGTCACGATGATCCGGGGAGCGTGCGGCTCCTGCTCCAGTTTCCGGCGCAGGCGCAGGATCATGACGTCGACGCTGCGATCGTAGATCTCGTCGCGATGCACGCGGCTGGCCGCGATCAGCTGCTCGCGGCTCAGGACCTGCTGCGGGGCGTGCAGGAAGGCCGACAGCAGGTTGTATTCGGCCACCGTGAGCCGCACGGGCTCGCCGGCCGGACTGGTCAGCCGCCTGAGGCGGGTGTCGAGCTCCCAGCCGGCGAAGCGGTAGCGCACGCGCCGCCGGCGGCCGCCGACCGTTTCCGATCGGGCCGCCCGGCGCAGCACCGTCCGAATGCGGGCCACCAGCTCGCGCAGGCCCAGGGGCTTGCACATGCAATCGTCGGCGCCGAGCTCCAGCGCCAGCACCTTGTCGGGCTCGCCGCTCCATTCGCCTGCGATGCTGATAACCGGGGCGCTCGCCTCGGCCACCAGAGACCGCATCAGGTCGAGGCCGTCTTCACGGCCCAGCTGCAGGTTCAGGAGGACCAGGTCGACCGGCCTGGCCTTGAGGATGCGGCTCATCCCGTCGCCATCGGCGGCGGTGCTCACATCGAAGGCGTGCTCGGCCAGGAAGCCGCGGATCTGGTCGCGCATGGCGTGATCGTCTTCCACGAGCAGCACGTGTTTAGGGGTCATGGCTTTCTCCGGTAAGCCGGCGGAGGCGCGCCCGCCGAGGCCGACAGGCCGGCGGGCGCGCGGGTTGTTGAAGGTCGAGGGGGCGGTCAGGCGTGGTTCGCGGCCTTGAGCGCTCGGGCGGCCATCTCGCCGATGATCACGCACGGGGCCATGGTGTTGCCCGTGGTCACTCGCGGCATCACGGACCCGTCGGCGATGCGCAGGCGCTCGACGCCATAGACACGCAGTTTGGAGTCGACCACGGACAGCTCGTCGACGCCCATCTTCGCCGAGCAGGTCTGATGCCAGTAGGTGACCGCCGCGTCCCGGATCCAGCGGTCCAGGCCGGCGCGGTCGAGCGGTCCGGGCAGCGCCTCGCCGCTCACCAGGGGCCGGAAGGCCTCGGCGTTTCCAAGATCACGGCAAAGCTCGACGCAGGCGATGGCCGCGGCCACATCGTCGGGATGCGACAGGGTGTTGAGCTCTATGCGTGGGCCGACGAGAGGCTCCGCGCTGCGCAGCCGCACCCGTCCGCGGCTCTTCGGCTGGGCCAGGCCCGCGAACATCGTCCAGCCGTCGGCCGGGATGTCGGCCCCCGCTGTATGAGGGCTGGGAGCCGGGAACTCCACCTGGCAGAATAGCAAGTCGGGGCTCGTCATCGCCGGGTCCGACTTCCAGTAAAGCGTCGCCTCGCTGCCGCTGTTGCGCGGCGCGATCGGCTCCCGGTAGGCCCAGATGCAGCCGAACGAGACGTGGTCCTGCAGATTCCGTCCGACCCCGGGCAGATGATGCCGAACCTGAACGCCGTGGGCGGCCAGTTCCGCCTCGTCCCCGATCCCTGAGCGCATCAGCACGGTGGGAGTCTGCAGGGCGCCCAGTGAGAGGATCACCTCGCGCGCCGCATCGAAGCGGGTCAGACGGCCGTCCAGAACGACTTCAACGCCCACCGCGGCGCCGCCCTCCAGCACCACCCGGTTCACCTGCGTTCCGGTGAGCAGGGTGATGTTCGCCTGGTCGAGCACCGGATAGGCATAGGCGCGGAAGATCGAGCGCCGGCGGCCATCGCGGATAAGCACGTCGCTGATCGCGCAGCCGCCTTCGCCTTCCATCATCTCGCCGTTGGGGGTGTCGAAGACCGGCACGCCGATCTCTCCCGCCGCCTCCAGCATGGCCAGGGCGGCCGGACCTGGATCGGGAGCGGGTTGCACGAACACCGGGCCGCCCGAGCCGCGCCGCTGCGGGTCGGGCGCGCCCTGCCAGTCTTCGATCTGGCGATAAAGCCCGAGCACGGCGTCATAGCCCCATGCAGGATCCCCCGTCTCGGCGGCGAAATGGTCCCAGTCGTTCCGGTGGCCGCGCGACCAGACCATCACATTGATGCTGGAGCCGCCGCCGACCACCTTGCCCATCGACATGGGCATGGCATGGCCGTTGAGGTGTGGGTTCGGCTCGGCCGTGAAGCCCCAGTCGTTCGCCCCCCCCAGGTTGGCCGGCCAGGCGGCCGGCTCCATCACGCTGGGAACATCGTCCCAGCCGCCCGCCTCGATGAGCAAAACCTGGACGGCAGGGTTCTCTGCGAGCCTTCGGGCCACCACCGAACCTGCGCTGCCGGCTCCACAGACGATGAAGTCATAGCTGCGACGCAGGCTCTCTCGCTGCCGCCCCTGATGAGCGGCGACGCGGGCGGCGAAGTCCGGTCGGTCGGAAGGAAGGATGTCGGTCATGGCGCACACCAGGCCTCTGTCGAAGCACGCAGGGAGAGCGTGCGAAGCCACGATATAGTGCAACTATCAGTTTTATCAAATATGCCGTTTTTATTATTTATTCCCCTTGCCTGTCGGACGGTTACAACCGACATGAAAAACAGGGCGCAGCCCCGGAGAACCGCGTGGACGCCGACAAGGAAATCCTGACAACGACAGAGGCCGCCCGTATCCTCGGGGTCTCGGTGCGCACCGCCCAGCTGCTCATCGAGGGCGGCTCGATCCCCTCGTGGAAGACGCCGGGCGGACACCGCCGGGTCTATCGTCGGGACGTGCTGGCGATGGTCCCCGACGCCGGCGGACCCCCTGCTCCGCTCTCGGCGCGGGTGGTGCTGCTCGCCGCCCCGGAGCGGCTCGCGGCCTTTGAGGCCGCCCTCTCGGGCGTTCCGGCCGCGGTTGTTGAGAGCCATGTGGATCCCTACCGGGCGATCCTGGCCATCGGGGCTCGCGCGCCGGCTGCGGTGGTCATCGACGCCGATCCGCCGGGACCGGCCACATCCGCCCTGATCGAGAGCCTGAGCGCCGACCCGGCGCTGAGGGCCGCCCAGTTGTTCGTCGTAGGCGCCGAGGCGCCTGCCATGGCGGCGGGCCGGACTCACCTGGTGCCAGGCCTTGCCGCCCTTCCGGCCGCCGTCGAAGCCGCGCTCCGGCAGGACGCCGCGCCCCTGCCAGCGACGGATGAGGCCAGGTCCTTCCCGATCCCTGCCAACGAGGGCCAGCGGCTGCTGGCGCTGGAACGGCTGGGGATCGTGGACACCCCGCCTGAGGAGCCGTTCGACCGGCTGACGTGGTTGGCCTCGCGGGCCCTCGACGCCCCGGTCTCCCTGCTCGGCCTGCTGACCCCCGACCGGCAGGTGTTCAAGTCCCGCCAGGGCCTCGACATGACCGAGACGCCGCGCGACTGGGCCTTCTGCAACTACACCATCCTCGGCAAGGGCGTGACGGTGACCGAGGACCTGTCGGCCGATCCGCGCTTTGCGACCAATCCGGCGGTGGCGTCCGAGCCGCACTTCCGCTTCTACGCCGGCGCCCCGGTGGTGGATCCGGATGGCTTTCCGGTGGGCACGCTCTGCGTCATCGACACCCGGACGCGCCGCCTGGACGAGCCGCAGCAGCAGATCCTTGCCAACCTCGCCGCCCTCGCCTCCGACCAGATCCGCCTGCGGGCCAACGACCGGCAGCTGCGCTGGGCGCTCTCGGCCCTTGAGCGGAAGGCCTCCTGAGGCGCCCACCGTCGGCTTCCCGCTAGAGACGATAGCCGCCGGAGACCTCGATCTCCTGGCCCGTGACCCAGCCGAAGGCGTCCGACAGCAGCGCCGCGATCACGGCGCCCACATCCTCCGGCTCTCCGAGACGGCGGAGGACCGTCTGGGCCGCGAAGCCGGCGGCCAGTTCGGGATGGCGCTCAAAAGCCCCCTCGCCGATCCGCGTCCGCGTCGGCCCTGGCGCGACCGCATTCACCCGAATCCGCCGCGGCCCCAGCTCCTTGGCCAACGCCCGCGTCAACGTCGACAACCCGCCCTTCATGGCCGCATAGGCGGTGTATCCCGCATCAAGGCCGGAACCCGTGATGTTGCTGGTGACGTTGACGATCGCCCCGCCGTCGGCCAGCCGCGGCTCCAGAGCCTGAGTCAGTAAAAACGGCCCCTTCAGCAGCGCCGTCATGAAGCGGTCGAACTCGGCCTCGGTCACCGCTCCGAACGGGATCATGCCGCCGAAGCCTGCGCTGTTCACAAGGTAGTGGAAGCGATCGGTCCGCCATTCCGCCTGCAGCGCCGCCGCGACCGCCTCGGCGAACTCCGCCACCGCCCCGCTTCGCCCCAGGTCCAGCGGCAGGGCCACGGCCTCTGCGCCCAGGTCGCCGATACGGCGGACGAGCTCACGCGCCCCCTCTCCGTTACGGTGGTAGGTGACGATGCAGTTTACGCCCTGGGCAGCGAGGATTAGGGCCGCGGCATGGCCTATGCCGGAGCTGGCTCCGGTCACGACGGCGATCTTGTTCATGGCGTTATCGCCCGTTGGTGGAGACTCGCGCAGGCCTGGGCAGGCATCACCGCCAGGCCCCTCGGACGCCATCCCTGCAGCCTCGCGGTTCGACTGAGCCGGCGCGCCACGGAGGACGCCGGGCCGCGAGACCGCCTGCGGCGGGCACCTCGAGCGTCCCGACCGCCAGCCTTCCATCGATCCTGCAGAGGGCGAGGCCGACCGCTCGCCATTTGCCGGCCTGCATGTCCGCCGACACGCCATGACGGGCGTCCATTCCTCAGCCTTCCCCGCAGGCGTGGCCCCGCACTGAAGGGCGCAAGACCTGGCTTCGGCGCGGAAGCGGTGGGCGGGACATGAGCCCGCCGGAGCGGCGTGCGGGAGCGGGCATCTGGGCGGGGGATCCAACGACTTGCCTGGGCGCGAATTGGCCCCGCCCGTCCCCCGAGCGCCAGTTAAGTGAAGTGACCTTCGGTGACTCGGCGGGAGAATACCGCCCCCGGGCGGGGTCAGCCCAGGCGCCGCCGCACCTCAGCCACAACAGGAGCCCAGTCGCCAGGACGGGCCTGGCGCAGCAGCTCAGCGGTCGGATACCACGGACTATCGGTGCGTCCGCGCAGCCACCGCCAGTCGCCGCCATAGGCGGGAATGAGGATCCAGGTCGGCTTTCCCAGGCTCGCCGCCAGGTGCGCCACCGAGGTGTCCACACTGACCACCAGATCGAGGCCCGCGACAATGTCAGCCGTGTCCTGCATGTCGCCGGCCCCGCTGTCTTCGGGATGCAGGCTTACCGCTCCCGGAACGGCCATCAGCTCTCGACCGAGTTCCGGCGGCAGGGACTTGTGCCGCCCGTTCCAGCCGCGCGGCTGGGCCCGCCAGGCCATCCCGATCCGCCCCGCCGCCGGCCGGGGCGTCGCGGCGAACGGGGCCGGGGGCGGGATGGTCTCCAGGGTGGTGCCGAACAGGCCCGGAAGCGAGAACGGCAGGACCGCTGCGTCGAAGGTGCTGAGCGGGCTGAACACGCGCAGCCCCTCCAACAGGCGCGCCAGCTCGGCATGAGGCGCGATGGTCAGTTCCGCCCCCCGCTCCCGCAGCAGCGGCAGGTAGCGGGCGGTCTGGATCATGTCGCCCAGCCCCTGCTCCCGCCACACCAGGATCCGCGCGCCGGCCGGGTCCTCACCCTGCCACTCTGGTCCCGGCAGGTGCTCCGGCGTGCCCTTTGTTCCCCGGCGCGCCTCGGCCAACGCCCATCCCTCGGCGTAGCGGCCCAGCTGCAGCAGGGTGTAGCCGAGCCCTGCCCTGGCGTCCCGGTCGTCCGGAGCCCGGGCCAGCGCCTCCCGGTAGCAGGCCTCGGCCTCCTCCAGGCGCGCCTGGTGGCGCAGGTGCGTGGCGAGGGTCGACCAGCGTCCCGCGGGCCCTGGATCGAGCTCCAACGCTCGTCTCAGTGCGGCCTCGGCTTCGTCGAACCTGTCCAGCCGGCGAAGCGCCGCGCCAAGGTTCTGATGCGGCCTCGGGTCATCGGGTGCGAGGCGTACGGCCGCCTCGAAATCAATTGCGGCAGCGGCGAAGTCGCCGGTCTTGTAGGCGGCCGCGCCGCGTCGGAGAAGCTCAAGCACGCAGGGAGCCTAAAGGAGTCGGCGCGCTAGGCCCACGCTTCAGAGCCCGGGGACCGGGCCCGGGCTGAAGCGCGCCACGAGGTCATACGCGGGCCCCGGGAAGGTCAGGCGCACCTGGGTGATGCGATCCGCGCCGCGCCAGGTCCGGCGCTCGAGGACCAGACAGGCCTCGGAAGGGTCGATCTGCAGGTTGGCCGCGGCGCCGCGGTGAGCGTTGGCGGCGCTGATCCGGTGCTCCGCCTCGGTCCAGGGCACATGGCCTAGCAGCCAGCCGCCGGGCGTGGTCCGGGCGAAGTCCACGCGGGCCGCTTCCGGCAGGGCCCGCAGGTTGATGAGGCGTTCCTCCAGGGCGAACGGCCGCCCGCCGGAGCGGTGCAGGCATCGCAGCGCCAGGACCTCCAGCGGCCCATCGAGACCCAGCGCCGCCAGGTCGTCGTCCTCAGCCGGACGCACCGCGCGGGCGAGCAGTTCGTAGCCGTAGGTCTCCCCGCGGGCGGTCACCTCGGCCGCGATGTCGGGGATGTCCACCACCACCGAGTGGATTTTCGGATGGGCCACGAAGGAGCCCGCCTTGCGCCGCCGCACGATGAGGCCGCTGTCCACCAGGGGCGCCAGGGCCTTGTTCACGGTCGCCCGGGAACAGCCGTAGGCGTCCATCAACTCGTGCTCCACCGGCAGCCGGCGCCCGGGAGGCCAGTCGCCGGAGCGGATTCGGCCGGCGATCTCGTCGCGGATTCGCACGTGGAGCGGGGCCTCGCCTGGCCCCGCCCCGGCGGCGCTAGGCGCCACGGCGCATCCGGGCGCGGACGGCGTCCATCCCGTCCAGCAGCCACGCGACGTCCGAGCGGCGGAACGCGCGGAACAGCAGGATCAGCCCGCTCAACGCCAGCCAGGTCGTCAGAGTGGCCACGGTGACGATCAGCGGGTGGTTGAAGCTCTCCCGGTCGTCATAGTCCATGATGTGCAGCATCCAGGCGATGTCGAAGATCCGCCAGGTGTTGTTCTTCGCGCCGAGGACTTCGCCCGTGGTCGCCGAGACCAGCAGCGCGTGACGCTCCTTGTCCGCGAACTCGACGCGCCAGATCGGCAGGTCGAACTTGCGGGTCTCAAGGGTGTGCTTGTCGATGTAGGTCACCGACCGCGGGGCCTCCTCGCCGCTCCAGCGGGCGACGGCCAGCTCCCGCGCCTTGGCAGCGTCGATGGCGATGGCCTCACCGCTCACCGCATTGACCAGCTTCACGCCGGACGGCGTCGTCGCCTCATAGACATAGCTGTCGTACAGCGGCTTGAGCCGCAGCTTCAGGATCGGCTGGCCCAGGGCATCGGCGAGGCCGGCGAGCGGCAGCATCTGCGCCGGCGGCGGCGGGGCCGCCACGGGCAGGATCGCGTGCTCGCCCGACACCTTGTGGTGCGGCAGCATGGCCATCACCGCGCCGCTCAGCGACCAGAGCAGGAACTGCAGGCCCAGCACCAGGCCGAACCACTTGTGGAGGGTGCGGATCAGGAACATGCGCGGTCCTCCTCAGGCCTTGGCTTTGCGCGTGCGACGCTTACGGCGGAAGCTGTAGAGCAGTAGCCAGGCTCCGGTGGCCGAGCTGGCCACGGCCAGCCAGGTGAAGACCTGGAGCAGCGGGTTGTTCATGTCCTGACGGTCGTCGTAGTCCATGATGTGGAACATCCACATGAAGTCGAACGTCCGCCAAAGGTCGCTCCGCCGCGACACCAGCTCGCCCGTCCGCGGCGACATGTAGAACGTCGGATGCCACGCGCCCTCGAACTCCACCCGCCAGATCGGCACGGGACGGTTCTGGAATTCCAGCGGCGCCTTGGTCAGCAGCTCGGCCGAGACGATCTCGCCGTCCTCGGCGAAGAGCGCCTTGGCCCGGGCGCGGATGTCGGCTTCACCCAGCGGCGACAGCTGCTCGCCCGAACGGGCGTCGAACAGTTCCGGGCCGCCCTCCGTCTCCACCACATAGACCGGCTGGCCCAGCTGATGGTCAAGCTTGGCGGTCCGGAAACCCGGAACGCGCTGGGCCAGCGCTGCCGGCTCCAGCAGACCCGAGACGGCCACCGGCTGCGGGGCGATCGACTTCACCAGGCGGTCGCCGTGAATGATGTCGATGTGGACCGCGGTCATGTAGATGCCGCTGAGCATCCAGAGGACCGCCTGGATGGCCACGACCAGGGCGAACCACTTGTGGGTCGTCCTGGCCAGGAACGGGAGACGCATCGAGAGCACCTGTCGGGAGTTGCGGGCTACCAGTTCGGATTCATCGTGGACCGGCCGGGAAAGCGGACGACCTTCTCGCCGTAGAGCGGGTCGTAGTAGTGCCCGCCGTCCTTGTAGTCCGGGTTCCAGACCTTCTTCCCGTCGGCGCTCAGCCGATAGACGTAGGGCGACATGTGCAGCCGCTCATAGTGCCACCGCCCCTCGGCGCCGGACGGGATGTCCTCGCCGTCGCCGTACAGCATCAGCCCCCCGTTGTCGTAGACCTCGTGGGCCGGGTCGGTGGTCTTGTACTCGTGGCTGACGTTCATGACCTTGTGGCCGATTTCGTGGGCCACCGTCCGGCGCTGCCGCGTCGGGGTCGACAGGTTCGAGATCGTGATCACGCCGCGCAGCCGTTCTGGCAGGGTGCCGTAGTAGGAATAGCTCGGGAACGAGAGCCCGCCGGTGCGGACCATCTTGATGGTCCAGTTGCGGCCTTCCGACAGCTCGGTGAACGGGAAGATCACGTCCTGCAGGCCGATCAGATAGACCGTGCGGGCGTTGTCCGGATGCGGTTCGACGATGCTCTCGAAGGCGCTCAGCGCCATCTCGGTGGGCACGCTCGGGTGGCGTTTGCTGGCCTCGTACGAGTTCACGTACTCGGTGTCCGGCACGCCGGGAATCTCATTGGACTGGATGGCCAGGCGCCGCGGATCGATCTCCCCGGTCTTCACCCAGAGCAGATTGATCTGCATCCCGGCGCGGGCATAGATTTCCTTGGCCGCGCGGACGGCATCCAGCATCCGCGGCAGCGAGATCTTGTCGAAGCCCGGGTCGAAGTTGGACGGCAGATAGACCCCGACGTCGATGGTCGGGCGGCCCGCCACCACATCCTTGTTGAACGCCTTGAGGTCCACCGAAGCGACCGTCGTCCAGGCCACCGGCTTGAGCGGCTCGAGGGCCGGATGGGCAAGCGCGGGCGCTCCCGGCGCCGCGAGAAGAACGGCGGCCGATGCGGCCATCCAGGCCTGGCGCGAAACGGTGGGAGCGCTAAGGCCGGATCGCAGGGCCCGGCTCAGCCGGCGCACGATCCCGGGGGCGGGAAGCGTCACTCGCAGGTCCTTCTCGTAGGGACGTCGTCTGGGCGCGCCGGCCGTATCGCGGCCCGCGCACCGGAAGGGAGAAGCCGGCGGGCCCGTGGGGAGCCCGCCGGCTTTCGGCTAGAACTGGTAGCTCAGCCGCACATAGCCCCGGCGACCCAGCAGGTCGTAGGTCATGGTGTCGGTGTTCCCGTCCGTGTAGCTGGCGATGTAGGGCACGTCGGGCTCGAAGATGTTGTCGACGCCGACGGCCACGGTAGCCTGGTCGTTCACGCGGTATTGGAACTGGGCGTTGTTGTAGAACACATCGCTCGTCTTGCCGCCGACCGCCGTCGGCGCCGCGTTGAAGTCATGCGCCTTGCCGATCCACTGCACCGACCAGGACGCGCTCCACTTCGGATCGTCCAGGCTGAAGGTCGCCAGGCCGCGCCACTTGGGATAGCCGCCGTTCCCGCCGCCGATGAAGCCGCGATAAACGATCGGCGCACCGCCCGGGTACGGAATGATCGTGTAGTCCTTCAGATAGGTGACGTTGGCGTCGATGCCGGCCCGCACGCCACGGATATCCCAGCTGTAGCGCGCCGCCGCGTCGATGCCCTTCACGGTCTCGGCGCCGACGTTCACCTGCTGCGAGGACAGGTAGCTCACCTCACCCGTCAGCGTGTTGCGGGTGAAGTTGTCGGACGAGCAGAAGGGGTGCGCCAGGTTCGGCGTGTTGTAGCACACCGACAGCTTGGTCGAGCCCGGGATCGAGCGGATCGCGTTGTCGATCTCGATCGTCCAGTAGTCCAGCGTCAGGGCGAGGCGCGGAATGAACCGCGGCTCCCACACGGCGCCGATCGTCAGGGTCTCGGCGGTTTCCGGACGCAGGTTCTCGTTGCCGCCCGTGGTGGTCAGGATGTTGTTGTTCGGCTGGATGTAGGAAGCCGGAACACCCGACGCTTGGCAGTTCGCCCGCAGGACGGCGTTGCTGCTCGTGGCATAGCGGCTGCACGGATCGGTGGTGGTCAGCAGCCCTTCGGTCCTGCCGCTGAACAGCTCGGCCACGTTCGGGACCCGGAACGCGGTGCCCCAGGTCGCGCGGGCGCGAAGGCCGCCGCCGAGGGTCCAGTCCAGGCCCAGCTTGTAGTTCGTGTCGCTGCCGAACTTGCGATAGTCCGAGTAGCGGATGGCGCCGTCCACGCGGACCATCTCCATCAGCGGCATGTCCCGGACGACCGGAACGCTGACTTCGGCGTAAGCTTCCTTGGCCTTGATGGTGCCGTTGATCGGGCTCTGCTGGTTCGAGTTGGCGATACCGGCCACGATCAGCGGGTCGGGATTCCGCCAGCCCTTGTCCTCGCGGTACATGACGCCAGCGGCCACTTGCAGCGGACCCGCCGGCAGTTCGAACAGGCTGCCGGTGACGTCGCCGGTCAGGTTGAGGGTCTCGTTGCCGCCCTCGTCTTCCGTGGTGGTCAGGATGTAGTTGACCACCTGCGGGGTCAGGTCGCCCGCGCCGAGGTAGTCGCCGCAGGGAACCGCCGCGCCGCTCGCGAAGCTGCAGACGGCGGTGTTCAGCGTGTCGGCCACCCGCTGGCGGTTGGCGATGTTGGTGAAGCCGTCGACGCCTTCGTTGCGGCCCCAGCCGGCCGCCACCTCCCAGGTCCAGTCGCCGGCGAACTTGCCGCGGGCGCCGCCGGTTAGCTGGTAGGTGTCGGTCTCCTGGTAGGCCATGCGCGGCCCGCCTTCCACGAGACGGCGTTGGATCAGGTTGATGTTCTGGCCGGTGGGGTTGGTCGGGTTGGTCGCCGCGATCGCCAGGTTGGACAAGGTGCCGGGCGCCGAGAGCTGCTCGGACTCGCGCTTGGTGTAGAGCGCTTCACCGAACAGCTCGATGTTGTCGGTGAGGGCGAACTTGGCGAACGCGCCGGTGGTCAGGCGCTCGATCGGGTTCACGGCGTTGATGTACGGGTTGCCGTTGAAGCCGTGCAGCGCGGCGCTGTACGGGGCGTAGCTGTCGCCGCCGGTAAAGTTGATGATCTGGCCGTTGGGCAGCGAGGCCCGGCCGCCCGCCGTTGAGCCGCTGCCCTGGCAGACGAGATGACCCGTCGCGCCGCTGAGGCCGCAAGGCGCCCGGCTGGCCATGTTGACGGCGTCGGTCTTCTGGTAGGTGGCGGCGAGCGACAGGCTCGCCCGCTCGCCCTGCCAGCCGTACGAGGCGTCGATGGTGCGGTCGTCGCCGTCCCACTCGTCGCTGATGGCGTAGCGGCCGCTGATCGCGAAGCCGTCATAGTCGTCGCGGGTGATGATGTTCACCACGCCGGCCACGGCGTCCGTGCCGTACACCGCCGATGCGCCGTCCTTGAGGACTTCGATCCGGCCGATGATGGCGGCGGGAATGGTGTTCAGGTCGGGGGCGCTGTTGGCGCCGGTGCCGCCGTTGACCATCCGGCGGCCGTTGAGCAGCACGAGGGTCCGGTTGATGCCAAGGCCGCGCAGGTTGATCGTGGCCGTGCCCCAGCCACGCGAACTCCAGTAGGCGTTGGTCTGGTTGCCGCCGAAGCCGGCGGCCGCCGGCAGGCGCTGCAGCAGGTTCTCGACGTTGGTGATGCCGGTCGCGGCGATTTCCTTCTGACCGACCACCGTCACCGGACCCACGCCTTCGATGTCGGCGCGCTTGATCCGGCTGCCGGTGACGACGATCTCTTCGACCGCACCTGCCTCTTGCGCCTGGGCGACGCCGGCCAGACCCACCGCGGCGCACGCGCTCGCGAACAGAAGGCCCTTGGAGAACCTGTTCATCTAACTAAACCCCCTTCTCTCAAGCCGCGCGGCGCCTCGTTGGACTCGGGCGGCTCAGTCGGGGGGTAAGTCGCGGCGACAGCGCCTGACTGTCAATAATGTCTACACAAAAGAGGCCGGCTAAGTGGGGCATAATTTGCCTCTCATGGCGCCACACACCACCGGAAAACGCGAACTTCCACCCGCGACTTTGACATGGATCAACCGCCTAGAACGAAGTTCCAGGGAATCCGGTAGCTATTTTCGGTCGTCATGAAATGATCGACGACCGTCGCATTGGCGCCACATCATTGTGCAGAGACTGATCACTGGACGCGCGCACTCTCCACGGAGCACACGACAGCACTATCCACAAATTTGGAGGCGAAGCTGCCCGCAATTACAACCTTGCGGGGAGATATGGCGCGCTAAATATCTGAGACGAACTTCGTTCTATCTTCAGGCGCAAGCGTCCGCGCGCACGGACACTTGAATCCATGTCACCGACGGATTTTTTCGGCGGTCTGCTCGTCTGGCCGCTCGAAGGAGATACGCAAGGCGCGCACCCACCCCTCAAAAAGAATGCGCGCCCGCGGAGCCGGAACTCCGGGGCGCGCGTCACGGATCAGAGATGCGCCTACTGCTTGCGGATGGCAGTGATCTGCTGGCCCTTCACGGTGAAGCTCACCTTGTCGCCCGCGGCGATCCCCTTAAGCAGCCCGGGATCGACCTTGAACGGCATGGTCATGGCGCCCCAGTTCAGGGCCTTGATCGGCTCGTGGGCGATGGTCACGGAACCGGCCCGGGCGTCGACCGACTTCACCAGGCCCTGCCCCTGGGCCGACGCGCCCTGCGCGCCCTGGGTCGCATGGCCGCCATGGGCCCCGTGAGCCCCGTGGCCTCCGTGATCGTGCGACTGCGCCTGGGCGGCGCCGGCGAAGGCGAGCCCGGCCGCAAGGGCGACGGCTGCGAATTTCATGCGAGAACTCCTAAGACTGTAAACGCTTGAGGTCAGAACCAGGCGCGCACGCCGAACACCACCCGGGTGTCGCGCACGTCCTCGCCATGTGCCCGGGCGTAATCGGCGGTGTCGCCGAACTTCCGCTCGTGATGGACCCCCACATAGGGCGCGAACTCGCCGCGGATCGCGTAGCGCAGGCGCAGGCCCACCTCCACGTCCTGCAGGCCCGAACCCAGCTCGACGGCGGGATCGGCGCTGGCCCCCAGATTGGCCTCGATGCTCGGTTCGAGGATCAGGCGCTGGGTGAGGCGGATGTCGTACGAGCCCGCCACCCGCGCCGACAGGTCGCCCCTGTCGGACAGGAACAGCGCGCCGCCCACTTCGAGCCAGTAGGGCGCAACGCCCTCGAGGCCGACCGTGGCGTAGGTCCGCTGCGGACGCGGCTGGAAGTCGTGGCGCACGCCGGCCTGGAGATTGAAGTAGGGGCCGATGGCCCGGCTGTAGAGAGCCTGGACCTCGGCGGTTTCGAGCTCGCCCGAGCCGCCCTCGCCTTCCGACTTCAGGACGAGCCGGTTCATGTCCCCGCCGAACGAGGCCTCGCCTTCCCAGGCCCAGACGTCGCCCGCGCTCGAGGGACGGATCTCCGCGGACTCCAGCATCACCTTCGACCAGGGCATGTCCCCATGCTCGACCAGCAGCTGTGCCCGCGCCCGCGCCATGGCGTCGGCCGGGAACAGACGGTCGGCGGCGTGGTCGGTCGGCGGCTCCGGCGGCGGCGCGTTCCCCGCGGGCAGGACGCTCATGGCATGGTCGGCGTGAGCCCCATGGGCGTCGTGCCCGCCATCGGCGCCGTGAGCGCCTTGGTCAGCCGGAGCGCCGTGAGCGCCGTGATCTGCGGGCGCCACATGGCCCGCGTGATCCGCCTCAGCGGCTCCATGGGCGCTATGGTCGGCGTGAGCCCCGTGCGCGCCGTGGTCGGCGTGAGCCCCATGATCTGCATGGGGGCCGTGACCCGCATGCGGGTCCTGGGCCGCCGCGGGCGCGGGCTGACTCGGCACGGCGTGACCGGCGTGGGGGTCGGCCGCCGCCGCGGGCGCCGGCGCGGTGTGCTGGTGGTGGGCGTGCGGGTCCTGGGCGAAGGCCGCGGTGGCGGCTAGGGCCAGGGGCGCGGCGGTGGCGATCAGCAGGCGGTTCATTAGGCGTGCCCTTCCAGCGGACGGACGGTGACGACCCTGAACATCCCCGCGTGCATGTGCAACAGCATGTGGCAGTGGAGGGCCCAGTCCCCCGGCTCGTTCGCGGTGAGGTCGAACGAGACCTTGCCGCCGGGCAGCACATTGACCGTGTGCTTGCGGGGCTGATGGAGCCCGTGACCGTTGACGATCTCGAAGAAGTGCCCGTGCAGGTGGATGGGGTGAGCCATCATGGTGTCGTTCACCAGGGTCACCCGCACCCGCTCGTTGAACCGGAACGGGATCGGCTTGGTGTTCTCAGAGTACTTCTCGCCGTCGAAACCCCAGATGAAGCGCTCCATGTTGCCGGTCAGGTGCAGCTTCAACTCGCGCGAGGGGGCGCGCTCGTCGGTGTTGGGCGTGAGCGCCACCAGGTCGGTGTAGGTCAGCACCCGGTGCGGCACGTTCTCCAGGCCGGTGCCGCGATCGCCGACCCGGTCCACGGGCATCGGCGAGATCATCTGCACACCGGGCGTCATCTTCACCTGCGGCGCGTTCTTCGGATCGCGCATGCTCATGGACGAATGGTCCATGGCCGGCTGGGGCGCCGCGGCGTCCCCGTGACCCGCGTGGGCGTCATGGCCCCCGCCTCCGTGGGAGTTCCCGTGCGCGCCATGATCCATGTCGCCCATGCCCATGTCCTTCATGGTCAGGATGGGACGCTCGCGCAGGGGCGGAACCTCGGCCGACATGCCCGGCCGTGGCGCCAGGGTGGCCCGCGCCATGCCGGAACGGTCAGACCCTTCGGCCACGATGGTGAAGGCGCGATCCTCGGTTGGGGTGACGATGACGTCGTAGGTTTCCGCGTTGGCGATCTGGAACTCGTCCACCGTCACCGGACGCACGTCCTGGCCGTCCGCCTGGACCACCGTCATCGGCAGGCCTGGAATACGCACGTTGAAGATCGTCATGGCCGCGGCGTTGACGAACCGCAGCCGCACCCGCTCGCCCGGCTTGAACAGCGCGGTCCAGTTGGACTTCGGGCCGTGGCCGTTGACCAGATAGGTGTAGGTCGAGCCGGTGACGTCGGCGATGTCGGTGGGGTCCATCAGCATGCGGGCCCACTCGATGCGCTCCCGCAGCGGCTGGTCCTTGCCGGCCAGCAGGCCGGCCACCGTCTGCTTCTGCCGGTTGAAGAAGCCCGGCTGCTGCTTCAGGCGCGCCATCAGGGTGTGCGGGTGCATGAAGCTGTAGTCCGACAGCACGATCACGTGCTCTCGGTCGTAGGGCGCCGGCTCGGCGCCCGCCGGATCGATCACCAGCGGCGCGTAGTGGCCGATCAGTTCCTGAAGGCCCGAGTGCGAATGGTACCAATAGGTGCCGGCGTGACGGATCTTGAACTCGTAGTTGAACGTCTCGCCCGGGCGGATGCCCGGGAAGCTTACGCCAGGGACGCCGTCCATCTGGAAGGGCACCAACAGGCCATGCCAGTGGATCGAGGTGTCCTCGTCCTTCAGGTGGTTGGTCACCGCGATACGGACGTCCTGGCCTTCCTTCAGGCGGATCAGCGGTCCGGGCACCGTGCCGTTGATGGCGATGGCGTGCCCGGCCCGGCCGTCGACCTGGAACGGCGCGTGACCGATATCGAGCCGGATCTCTCCGCCTTCCAGCGCGGTGGGACGGGGCGAAAGGCCGGGCGTCTGGCTGCGCGCCCAGGTGGGCAGCAGGAGGCCGGCGCTGGCCAAGCCGCCGACGGCGGCGGACCGGCGCAGCATATCGCGTCGGGACAGGTCGTAGGACGAACTCATCGGGGGATTGAAAGCCTTGTCGTCTCGGGCGGGAGCGCCGCGCCACCGGCAAGCCGGCGCGCGGTGGCGCTGTCGCCTTAGTCTACGCGTCCGGACGCCGGAGCCCTCATTTCGAGATCTCGGCCCTGACCATTTCCGCCAGCCGCTGGCGCGCCCGGTAGGCGCGCGTCTCGACGGTCTTGACGCTGACCCCCAGGAGGTCGGCGGCCTCCTGCTGGCTGAGCTCGTCGAAATAGGTCAGCAGCAGCGGCTCCTTGAGCTTGGCCGGCAGGCGGGCGATGGCGCGGTCGAGCGCCCGGCGCATCTGGGCGTCCGCAAGCGAAGCCTCGGGTGTCGGCCCCGGGTCCGGGCTGGCCATGGCTTCGGGACCGTCCGCCGGTCGCTCGCCCAGGATGACACGGCGCACCGCCAGCCGCCGCCCGCGATCCCGACACTTGTTCAGGGCGATGGCCCGCAGCCAGGCGCCGAACGGGCGGCGGGCGTCGAAGCGATCCAGCGCCTTCCAGGCGGCGACGAAGGCCTCCTGCGTCACCTCATAGGCTGCGTCGGCGTCGCCGACGTACCGGCGCACGAAGCGGTACAGCCCTTCCTTGTGCCGCCGCATCAGGGCCGTGAATGCGCGGTCCTCGCCGGCCAGCGCGCGGCGCGCCAGCGCCAGGTCGTCCTCCGCCTCGGTCACGACGCCGGTTCGGTGAGCGCCTCCGCGACGCGGGCGTCGAACTTCTTGGCCTGCTCCGGCGTCAGCACACGGCGCATGGCCAACACGTGTACGATGGTTTCCTTCTGGAGCTCGCCCATGGCGTGGTGGAACCGCTCCACGGCCGCAGCCACCTCAGGCGAGTATTCGTGCCGTGCCTGGATGGCCGCGGCGAGCTCGGCGTTGGCGGCGCGGAGCTCGGCCTCGCGGGCGCGGCGGCGGACCGAGAAGTCCTGCTCCAGCCTGTCGAGCTGCGCAGCCTGCTCCTTGGTGAGCCGGATCTCCTTGTGCACGAAGGCGTGCAGCGAGGGCGGCTCCCTGCGCGACTGGATGTAATGCACCGTGCAGAGCGCGCCGACCGCGCCGGCGATGATGGTCAGGATGAGGGTGAGCAGCAGCCCGCGGCTCATCCCCTTCATCCGCGGCCGCCCCGCGCCGGGCCTTCCAGCAGGGTGGACGGCGCAAGCTTCGGCCCCAGGGAGAACACCGAGATCTCGTCGCTCGAGGGCCGCCAGGACGACGCCGCCAGGCCGCCCGTAGCCACGCCGAGCAACAGGGCGCACACCACGGCGGCAGTGCGGAAGGCGAAGACCGCCTCGCCCGCCCCGGCCCGGCCCTCGCCGCGCCCGTCGATCCGCGCCCAGACAGCCGGCTCCAGCTGGTCCAGCCGGCGGTCGGGGGGCGCGGACTTCAGCGCCCGCAGCGTATTTTCCAGCCAGTCGGCCAAGCCCTGCTCCTGAAAATGGGCGTTCAGGATGATTACGCGCCGGCGCTTCGCGTCCCTCATTTCGCGCCCCTTGGCAAGCGCCGCAGCCTTGCCGTCGCCGCCGGAACCTGAACATCGCTCGACTTAGAGTCGCAACCCGAAGGAGGCTCTTGCCCTGCAGCCAGCGATATACCTAACATAGGTTGTGTCGAGTAGCCGACAGTCGACCCAGAGAACCGGGCGGCATGTCGGACCTCCTCCAATGGGGCGTTTTGTGTACCTAGAGTTCCCGGCCGACTTTCATGGCCGCCCGCGTTCCGCCGCCATCCCGTTTCGGTGCGCCGCCCTCGCCCTCGCGTGCCTCTCACTGGGCGCCTCTCCCCCAAACGCCGAGGCGCAGGAGGCGGGTGGCCCGCAGCTCCAGCACTTCGGCGCCCAGCTGCAGATCGAGCCCCGGCGGATCACCCTCACCCCGGACAATGCCGAGGCCCGCGTCGCGCTGAGCGTCCCGTGGGGCGAAGGCGTCTTCGACGTCAGCCTCGTCGACCGCATCATGACGCCAGACGGCCGCATCCTGGCCGTCTCGGAGAGCGACGGCGAGATCGAGGCCCCTGCCCTGATCGCGCAGCTGCGCTCGGCTCGCCCCTTCGTCGCCACCTCGGCAGAGGCGATCGCGCTTCAGTCGGGCCGCGCCCCCCGCGACGTGCGCGTGGCGTTGGTTGCGATGCCGCCCGAGCCCGGCGAGTACCGCACCCACCTCACCCTGACCGCCCAGCGTCCCAGCGACCAGCCGGCGGCGGCGCCCAGCATGACCTGGGCGCACACCATCCCGGTGATCCTGCGAGTCGGGCCGCCGGACGCCCAGGGCGTCATTGAGAACGCCCGGGTCGAACTGCGCGATGTAGACGCCGCGACCACCCTGGGCGCGCGCCAGCGCGTCCTGGCGTTCGACCTGGTGCGCAGCGGGAGCAGCTCCCTGTTCGGCGACCTGAGCCTGCACATGCCCGACGGCCGCGCCGTCACGCTGGCGCAAAGCATCGCCGTCTACGGCGAACTTGACCGGCGGCGCGTCGCCCTGCCCCTGAACGGCCCCGCCTCGGGCCTGGTGGAGCTGCGCTACACCGACCGCGACACCCGGCCCGGCGAAGTCATCGCCAGGGCTTGGGTGAACCTGTCGCCTCGCCGGGAAGCCGACGCCGCCAAGGCCATCGGCCGCCTCGAGGCGATCGCGGACTAGACCCGCCTTCGCGTCAGCGGCCTTCGCGCGGCGGCGGCAGCGTACGGATATAGGCGATGACGTCTGCCCGGGCCTGCGGATCGGTCACGGCCAGAACCATCTGCGTACCCGGCGCGAAGGTCCCCGGCGCCGCCAGGAAAGCGTCCAGGTTCTGCTCGGTCCAGACCTCGCCGGCACGCGCCTTCAGACCGTTGCTGTAGCCCCCGAATTCCTTCACCGCCGCGATCGGGCGGTCGGCGATGCCCCGCAGGGTCGGGGCGATCGACACGGTGTGACAGCCCCTGCACTGGGCCGCGTAGATCTCCGCCCCGGCCTCCTCGTCGGGGACCAGCTGCCCCGCCGCCGTGGCCGCGCCCGCGAAAACCACGACCGCGACAGCTCCGGCCGCCGCCATCGTCATGCGCCCATACCGCATCGTCGCCGTCTCCTCTGATCAAGGCTATTGCCCCTAGCTTCGATTCACTATTGGTGCAATTATCGATTGGCGCAGCGAAGTCTGACGCAGATGGGGAGGATGGGATGCCGAGGTGGGGCGACATCGCCGGGGCGGCGTTGGCGATCGGAGTCTTGACGGGCACGGCAGGTCTCGTCACGCACACCGCGCTGGCTCAGCCGGCGGCGACCGCGAGTGCGGCGGATATGATCGTTGCCGCCCGGCGGCTCACCGAAAGTCAGTACCGGAACACGATCGCCGATGTTTTTGGTGCAGATGTTCAGGTCCAGGGCCGGTTCGAGCCGGAACGTCGCGAAGACGGCCTCCTGGCCGTGGGCAGCGGACGCCTTTCGATCACCCCGGCTGGCTTCGAACAGTACTACCGCATGGCGGGCGCGATCGCCGCGCAGGTCACCGCGCCGGAGCGCCGCACCCGGCTGTCGGATTGCCGCCCGATGTCCGCCACCGCTCCGGACGAGGCCTGCGCCCGCCGGATCATCGCCCAGGTGGGCGAACAACTCTTCCGCCGCCCCCTGACCGAGGCCGAGATCGCCGCCCGGGTGAACACCGCCAACCTGGGCGCCGAGCGATCCGGTGACTTCTACGCGGGCATGGCCCTGGCCCTGCAGAGCCTGCTGGTCGCCCCCGAGTTCCTGTTCCGGATGGAACGGGCCGAGGCCGACCCCACCCAGGCCGGCAAGCACCGGCTCGACGGCTACAGCAAGGCCGCGCGCCTTTCGTTCCTCTTCTGGGATGCGCCGCCGGACGCTGAGCTGCGCCGGGCCGCCGCCGCCGGCGAACTGCACGATCCCGACGGCCTGAACCGCCAGCTTTCCCGCCTGGCCGCCTCGCCGCGCCTGCGGGACGGGGCACGGGCCTTCTTCGCCGACATGCTCCAGCTGGAGCACTTCGACGGCCTGACCAAGGATGCGAAGGCCTACCCAAAGTTCAGCCAGGCCCTGGCCGACAGCGCCCGGGAACAGACCCTGCGCACGACGGTGGACCTGCTGATCGACCAGAAGCGCGACTACCGCGAACTGTTCACCTCAAATTCGACCTACATCAATCGCCATCTGGCGGCCGTCTATCAGGTGCCGTTCGCCTCGATGAACGAATGGGCGCCCTTCACCTTCCCAAAGGAAGCGGGGCGCTCGGGAATCCTCACCGAGGTCACCTTCCTGTCGCTGTTCGCGCACCCGGCCGCATCCTCGCCGACCCGGCGGGGCGTGAAGCTGCATGAGATCTTTATGTGCGAGCCGACGCCCGACCCGCCGGCCGACGTGGACTTCTCCAAGGTCCAGGCGCTGGAGAGCGGCACCGTTCGGACCCGCCTGCTCGCCCACATGGAGAACGAAGGCTGCGCCGCCTGCCACCGGGTCAGCGATCCGGTGGGTCTGGCGCTGGAGCATTTCGACGGCATCGGCCAGAAGCGCACGCTCGAGAACGGCCAGCTCATCGATGTGAGCGCCGAGCTGAACGGCGTCCGCTTCACGGGCGCCCAGGGCGCTGCGGCCTACCTGCGGGATCAGCGGAAGATCCCCGCGTGCCTCGTCCGCAACGTCTACGCTTACGGCGTCGGCAAGGCTCCGGACGAGCGCGACGAGGACTACCTGGCGGACCAGACCGATGCCTTCGCCGCCGACGGCTTCCGCGTGCCCGAGATGATGGTGCGGATCGCCGCCAGTCCCGAGTTCTTCAAGGTCAGACTGCCCGCGCGGCCTCGGCCGGCCACTCAGGTGGCCGCGCTCGCCGCCGGTGAGAGGGGAGCAATCCAATGAGCCTGCGTTTCAATCGCCGATCGCTGCTGCGGGGCGCCCTTGGCGGCGGCGCGGTGGCCCTGGGCATTCCGGCCCTGGACATCTTCCTCGACGGTCACGGCAAGGCCTGGGCCGATGGCGCGCGGCTGCCCGTGCGGTTCGGCACCTATTTCTGGGGCCTTGGCCTGACGGACACGCCGACCGGCGGCACCCGCTGGGTGCCCAAGACCGTGGGCCACGGCTACGAGATCACCCCCGAGCTTGAGGCCCTGCGTCCCGTGAAGGACAAGGTCTCGGTGCTCTCCGGCTTCCGGGTCATCGGCGACGGGCGGCCCAACATCGTCCACTGGACGGGCCATGCCGCCATCCTCTCGGGCGTCGCCCCCGCCGTAACCAACCGGATGGATGCGCCATCCTTCGACACCCGGGTGGCCGACGCCATCGGCGGAGGCGTCCGTTTCAAGGTCCTCGACGCCTCGGCGTCCGGCAAGGTGGTCAGCTATTCCACGCGGACGGGCTCGGCCTTCGCCACGCCCGACACCTCGCCGCTCGATCTCTACACCCGCCTGTTCGGACCCGGCTTCCAGGATCCCAACAGCCCGGACTGGAAGCCGGACCCGGCTATCATGCTGCAGCAGAGCGTGCTCTCGGCCGTCACCGAGCAGCGGCAGGCGCTCCTGGCCGATGTGGGCCGGGCCGACCAGGTGAAGCTGGATCACTACTTCACCTCCGTCCGCGAGATGGAGAACCAGCTGGCGCTGGCCCTGGAGCGGCCCGAGAAGTGCGAGTCCTGCGTCGTGCCGGCCGAGCCCGGCGCGCCGGTCAGGGGCGCCTCCGTTGACGTGGTCAACGCCAACACCAAGACCATGGCCAAGCTCCTGGCGATGGCCCTGGCCTGCAACCAGTCGAAGGTCTTCAACTTCGTGCATACGCCGGGCGCGTCCGAGACCTATGTCCCCGGCGAGAGCAAGATCTACCACCAGATCACCCACGACGAGCCCACCGACACCCGGCTGGGCTACCAGATCGAGACCAGCAAGCTGGCCGGCATGGTGATGGAAGGCCTCGGCTCCTTCCTCGCCGAACTGGACGCCATCAAGGAAGGCGACGGCACCCTGCTCGACCGCAGTCTGGTGATGGCCTTCAGCGACACGGGCTACGCCAAGATCCACTCCATCGAGAACATCCCGATCTTCCTGGCGGGGGGCGCCGGCGGGCGCCACAAGGC
>JAEYNH010000127.1 GCA_023412655.1 Pseudomonadota bacterium
AAGGGCGTGACCTTCTTCGAGTGCTTCCCACCCCTGAAGGCCCGCTGGGTGCCCGTCACCGAGGGCCGGCTCCGGGCCGACCTGCTCGGCGGGCGGGTGGTGCTGCAGGGCCCATGACGCCCGCCGACCTCGCCCGCGCAGCCGGCGTCTCGGCCGGGGTAGTGAAGGGCCTGGCCGACGAGGGCGTCCTGGTCGAGCGTCTGGTCCTGCCGCCCAGCGGCTTCGAGCCGCCCGACCTGTCCCGCCAGGGCGCATCCCTCAGCCCGAGCCAGGCCGCCGCCGCCCAGGCGCTGTCCGACTTGGCCCGGGCCGGCCGCTTCGAGGCGGCGCTGCTCGACGGGGTGACGGGATCGGGCAAGACCGAGGTCTATCTGGAGGCCGCCGCCGCGGCCCTGGCCGCAGATCCCGACGCCCAGGTGCTGATCCTGCTGCCCGAGATCGCCTTGACCCAGGCGGTGATCGCCCGGGTGACCAGCCGCTTCGGCGCCCGTCCTGGGGAATGGCATTCGGACGTCGCCCCGCCGGCCCGGCGCCGGGTGTGGGAGGCGGTCGCCTCGGGCGACTGCCGGATCGTCGTCGGCGCCCGTTCGGCGCTGTTCCTGCCGTTCCGCAAGCTGACCCTCATCGTCGTCGACGAGGAGCACGACAGCTCGTTCAAGCAGGAGGACGGCTTCATCTACCAGGGCCGCGACCTGGCCGTGGCCCGGGCCAAGATCGAGGGCGCGGCGGTGATCCTGGCCTCGGCGACCCCGTCCCTCGAGACCCTGCGCAACGCCGAGGCCGGCCGATACCACTGGCTGCGGCTGTCCGCTCGCCACGGGGTGGCCCAGCTTCCCGACATCGAGCTGATCGACCTGCGGGAGACCCCGCCCCAGCCCGGCCGCTGGCTCTCGCCGCCCCTGGTGACGGCCATCGGCGAGACCCTGGCCCGCGGCGAACAGGCCCTGCTGTTCCTGAACCGGCGCGGCTATGCGCCCCTGGTGCTCTGCAAGGCCTGCGGCGAACGAATGACCGCGCCTGACACCGACAGCTGGTTGGTGGAGCACCGCTACTCGGGGCGGCTTGTCTGCCACCTCACCGGCTTCTCCATGCCCAAGCCTGCCGCCTGCCCGCACTGCGGCGCAAAGGACAGCCTGGTGTCCATCGGCCCCGGCGTGGAGCGGGTGGAGGAGGAGGCGCGCCACCTCTTCCCCGAGGCCCGCATCGCCGTCTTCTCGTCGGACACCGTGTTCGACGCCCGGGAGGCCCGACGACTGGTAGAGAGCATGGCGGCGGGCGAGATCGACATCCTGGTGGCGACCCAGGCGGCGGCCAAGGGCCACAACTTCCCCAAGCTGACCCTCGTGGGGGTGGTTGACGCGGACCTCGGCCTGCGCGGCGGGGATCTGCGGGCGGCCGAGCGCACCTACCAGCTGCTGGCCCAGGCGACCGGCCGGGCGGGGCGCAAGGATCGCCCGGGGCGGGCGCTGTTGCAGACCTACGCCCCGGACCACGCGGTGATGCAGGCGCTGAAGGCCCAGGACCGAGACGCGTTCGTCGAGGCCGAGATGGCCGAGCGGGAGCTGGCGGGACTGCCGCCGTTCGGCCGCCTCGCCGCGGTGATCGCCTCCGGGCCCGACGCGGGCCAGCTCGAGGCCTTCATGCAGGCCATGGCCCAGGTGGCGCCCAACACGCCGGGGGTGGAAGTCTATGGCCCCGCTGACGCCCCGCTGGGGCTGGTGCGCGGCCGGCGGCGCAAGCGGTTCCTGGTGCGGGCCGATCGCGGGATCGACCTCTCCGCCTACATGGCCGCGTGGCGTGCAAGGGTGCGACCGCCGGGACAGATCCGAGTGGCCATCGACATCGACCCTTACAGCTTTCTCTGAGCCGGCCGGTCCCCCGCGGGCGCGGGAGACCGGGGCGGCGTCAGGTCAGTGCGAGTTCTCCTTGGCGGCCTTCCGGGCCGCCGCGCGCCTCGCCATCATGTTCAGGCCCTCCACCCCGGCCGAGAAGGCCATGGCGGCGTAGATGTAGCCCTTGGGCACGTGGAAGCCGAAGCCGTCGGCGATGAGCACTACGCCGATCATCAGCAGGAAGCCCAGGGCCAGCATGACCACGGTGGGGTTGTTGTTGATGAAGTTGGCGAGCGGGTTGGCTGCCACCAGCATCAGGATCACGGTGATCACCACCGCGGTGATCATGATCGGCAGGTGATCGGTCATCCCGACCGCCGTGAGGATCGAGTCGATCGAGAACACCAGGTCCAGCAGGATAATCTGGACGATCGCCGAGCTCATGTTCGTGATCGCCTTGGCCTTGGTGTCGAGCACACCATGGCCGTCGCTGGGCTCCACCTTCTCGTGGATTTCGGTGGTGGCCTTCCACACCAGGAAGAGGCCGCCGGCGATAAGGATCAGGTCGCGCCATGAGAACGCCAGGTCCCAGGTCGGGTCGCCGTTGGGGCCGATCGGGCCGTGCCAGGGCAGCGAGAAGACCGGCTGGGTGAGGCCGACGATGAACGCCAGGGTCGAGAGCAGGGCCAGCCGCATGACCAGCGCCAGCATGATGCCGATGCGCCGTGCCTTGGCCCGCTGATGCTCGGGCAGCTTGTTGGAGAGAATGGAAATAAAGATCAGGTTGTCGATCCCGAGCACGACCTCCATCACGATCAGGGTGATGAGGGCCGCCCAGGCGGCGGGGTCGCTCAGCAGAGCGGCGATTTCCATTAGGGTCCTCTCCAAAAATCCTGCCGAGCTAGATAGCGCATGGGTTGGGCGCGCCTAGCCCTGTCGCTGGGGCAGAGGCGCCAAATTTGCGGGCGCCTGTTCGGCGAAGGCGATTTTCTGGGTGCCGACCCACGACTTGGCCCGTGCGGAAAAGCGCCGCTGAACACCACCACCAGCTCTTGTTTCGATTTGTTTCGGCGTGTCGGTGAGGGCGCGCAGCAAGTGATCGAAAAGATCAAGCGGAAGCCAGATGAGCTTAATTACGGAGCTTGGCCATACCGCCGCGGCATAGGGTGCTTAAGTTCAGGAAGATGAACGGCGCGAGTTCCAGATAGACTTGGACGCTGCGGCCCATCATCCGCTCACAGGCGCTCGCCGGCCTGTGGATAAGTGGCGGGCGCACGTCGTCGCACCCGCGTAAACCCTCTTTTCACTCAAGCACGGTTAGGGTTATCCCTTCGCCCAGTGTCGGGGAGTAACCGCAACATGCGCAAACGGACGAGGACCCTCGTGGGTTCCCTGGCCGCCGCGGCCGTCGTGGCCTTCGCGCCTGCTGGCGCGATCGCTGACACCTACTGGCAGTGCGTGCCCTTCGCGCGCCTGATCTCGGGCATTCAGATCTTCGGCGACGCCCGGACCTGGTGGCAGCAGGCCTCCGGCCGGTACGAGACGGGCTTCCAGCCCCGCGCCGGCGCCGTGCTCTGCTTCAAGCCCACCTCTCGCATGCGTCTGGGCCATGTGGCCGTGGTCAGCCAGGTGCTGACCGAACGCGTGGTGCAGATCACCCATGCCAACTGGTCGCCCATCGGCGGCTCGCGCGGCAAGGTGGAGCAGGACGTCACCGTCGTCGACGTGTCGCCCAACGGCGACTGGAGCCAGGTGAAGGTCTGGTACGACCCTACCAAGGATCTCGGCGGCTCGACCTATCCGACCCACGGCTTCATCTACCAGGACGCTTCCGCCAAGGTCCTGGCCGCCTCCGGCCTCTCCAAGGTGCAGAACGGCATGATCGCGGTCGCCCAGTCCGCGGCCAGCCAGATGGGCGCCGCCGTGCGTCCGGGCGCCGGGCCCATGGGCGTGCTCTCCCAGGCCGCGGATTCCACCGACCGGATCGCGGCGCTGATCGCCGCCGCCGCCCGCGGCGAGACGCCCGGCAGCTGATCTCATTGCGTCGGGCGCTGGCGGCGGCCCGCGGCGACCGCCCGGTCGCGGTGCGGCCGCGGCGTGGCGCATCTGCCCTCCCGCATCCAAAGGTGGCCGTAACGACCGCTTAGGGTTGTCGCGAAACCGTTCCTTAAGCGCATGGCGCTCATCGTCATCTCGACGGTCCCATGCAAAGCCAAGCTCAACAGCATCATCTGGCGATCGACGCCCAGACGCTGCGAGAGGCGCTCGAGGCGCATCAGCGCTATCTGGCGGGCCGCTCGGGCGGCCGGCGCTTCTCGCTGCCCTATGCGGATCTCTCCAACTGTTCGCTGGAGGGCGTGGACCTGCGTGACGCCGACCTGGCCGGCGCCAAGCTGGAAGGGGCCATGCTGGCCCGCGCCAACATGGCCCGCGCGATCCTGTTCGGGGCCAATCTGCGTGAGGCCGACCTGCGCGCCGCCAACCTCAAGCGCGCCGACCTGCGGGGCGCCTGCCTGAAGGGCGCGAACCTCGCGGGCGCCGAGCTCGCCGGATGCGACCTGCGGGAAGGCCGTATCGCCCTGCAGGACAAGCTGGACGGATTCCGCATCCTTCGGCACGAGCACCGGCCCGGCGAGCTGAACTATGCGGTCCTCTCGGGGGCCAACCTCGCCGGCGCCCAGATGGCCGGCGCCCTGGCCATCGCCAGCGACTTCACCGACGCCAATCTGGCCGGCGCCGTGCTCGCCGGCGCCCGGCTGACCCGCGCGGTGCTGGACGGCGCCGATCTGTCGGGCGCGGACCTTGGCGGCGCCGACCTCACCGGCGCCTCCATGAAGCGCGCCGTCCTGGCCGGGGTGAACCTCGAGCAGGCGCGCCTGGAGGACGTGGACCTTTCCGAGGTGCTCCGCGCTCCGCCGCCGATCGTCTATGTGGATGACCGCTCGCTCGAGGACGTGCTCTCGGACCACGAGACCTATTGCGAAACCGACGGCGCCCGCGGGACGGTGGTCCGGCTGGAGCAGGTGGACTTCCGGCCCCTTCGTGCGCTGGCGCGGCGCAAGCTCACCGCGCTCTCCGCGCCGCGCTCGATCTTCTTCGGGATGGACCTGACGGGCGCCCAGCTGCAGGGGGCGGACCTGTCCGGCTGCGACTTCCGGGGGGCGAACCTTCGCGACGCGGACCTGCGCGGCGCCAAGTTCACCGACGCCCAGCTGGTCCGCGCCGACCTGCGCGGCGCGCGCATGGGCCCGCTGATGATCGCGCCCGGCCGGTTCGTCCGCACCGACTTCACCCGCGCCTACCTGCGCGCCGCCGACCTGCGGGGCGCCTCCGCGCCCAAGGCCCGCTTCCTCGAGGCCGACCTCAAGGGCGCCCGCATGGCCGGCTGCGATCTCGCCGGCGCAGAGATGGAAGTCTGAGCTAGGGCTTCAGGTCCTCGACCTCGAACGGCACGGCCTCGCACATCCGCTCGGCCACGATCCGCCGGTGGCAGACGCAGGCCTCGGCCTCGTAACACAACAGGGCGACCTTCCTGCCCCGGGCGATCTCCACCGCCTTGGCGAGCTCCAGCTGCGCCTGCGGCTCCTTCAGGTGTTCCTCATAGATCGCCCGCATCTCGGCGGTGCGTCCCGTCCGGGCCGCGTCGCGGCCGGGCTTCGGCGTCCCCAGGGCGCGCAGGTGGACATATTCGATCCCAGCATCCTCCAGGCTCGCCGACAGCAGGCCCTTGGAGAAGCCGGCCCGCCGGGAGGCGGCGATGGCGCGCACGTCGATCAGGACCTCCACCCCGGCCTGTTTGAGCCTGTCGATCACCGCCGCCTGAGGCGCGGCCTCATAGCCGATGGTGGCCAGGGTGGTCTGGGTCATGGGCGGTCCGGCGCGTGAGCCTCGAACAGCGCCTCGGCCGCAGCCCGCACCGCCCGGGCGGGGCCACCGCGGCCGAAGAGCTGGCTGGAGACGAAGACGCCCTCGATGAGCAGCAACAGAGCGTCGGCGAGGTCGTCGGGATTCCCAGCACCGGCAGCCCGCGCCAGATCCTGCAGGCGCCCGCGCAGATCCTGCTTGTGCTCCACCGCCACCTGGCGGCCGGGATGGCCCGGGTCGGGGTATTCCACCGCCGCGTTGGTCAGGCCGCAGCCACGATAGCCGTCGCGGTCGGCGCGCTCGGCGAGCTGGTCGAGATAGGCCAGGACCTGGGCCTTCGGATCGTCCGGATGGGCTTGCGCCGCCTGATCGAAATAGCCCCAGAAGTGGTCCGCCTGATCGCGCAGATAGGCGGCGATCAGCTGGTCCTTGGATTCGAAGTTGCGATAGAGCGTCGGCTTCGTGGCGCCGGCGCGCGAGACGATCTCGTCGACGCCCACCGCACGCGTACCCTCGCGGTAGAACAGCTCGCGGGCGGTGTCGAAGATGCGTTCAGCGGCCCTGCCGCCGCCTTCAGATGATCTGCTCATGCCCAGTCTTGACGGTGTTACCGATCGGTACGTAGTCTCTGGCGGTCGCAACTTACCGGTCAGTTACATGATAGCAGCCCGCCGGCCCTTCGGCCAGAATTACGCCTGGGTGGTGGTGGGGGTGACCTTCCTGGCCCTGCTGGTGGCTGCCGGCCTGCGCTCGGCGCCGGGCGTCCTGCTCACGCCGTTGCACCAGAGCTTCGGCTGGGAACGCGGTCAGCTTTCCGGCGCCGCGGCCGTCGGCATCTTCCTCTACGGCCTCGTCGGGCCGTTCGCCGCGGCCCTGATGCAGACCCTGGGGCTTAAGCGCACCCTGCTGGCCGGCCTTGCCCTGATGAGCGCTTCCACCGGGCTCAGCCTGTTCATGAGCGAGCCGTGGCACTTCCTGCTCACCTGGGGCGTGCTCTCGGGGCTGGGGTCGGGCGCCGTGGCCCTGGTGCTGGGCGCGGCGGTGGTCAACCGGTGGTTCGTCCAGCGGCGGGGTCTCGTCATGGGCCTGCTCAGCGCCAGCACCGCCACCGGCTCCCTGGTCTTCCTGCCGGGGATGGCCGCCCTGGCCCAGTCCGGCGGCTGGCGGCCGGTGGTGATCGCCGTCTCCCTGGCGGCGGCGGCGCTGATCCCGCTGGTGCTGTTCCTGATGCCGGAGAAGCCCGCCGACATCGGCCAGCCGCCCTACGGCGCCGCCGAGATCCCGCCCGAGCCGCCGCGTCCGCGGGCCAGGGACAGCGTCAAGCTGGCGCTCTCGGTGCTGTTCCAGGCCGCGCGGACGCCCGCCTTCTGGCTGCTGTTCGGCACCTTCTGGGTGTGCGGCTTCACCACCAACGGCCTCGTCGGCACCCACCTGATCTCCTTCTGCGGCGACAAGGGCCTGGTGCTCGTCCAGGCCGGGATGCTGCTGGCGCTGATGGGCGTGTTCGACATGGTGGGCACCACCGCCTCGGGCTGGCTCACCGACCGCTACGACCCGCGGCGCCTGCTGTTCATCTACTATTCCCTGCGCGGCCTCTCGCTGATGGCGCTGCCGTTCCTGGAGTTCAACGTCGTCAGCCTCAGCATCTTCGCCGTCTTCTACGGCCTCGACTGGCTGGCCACGGTGCCGCCCACGGTGCGGCTGGCCAACGAGCACTTCGGCGAGAAGAACGCGCCCATCGTCTTCGGCTGGATCGCCGTGGGTCACCAGACGGGCGCGGCCACGGCGGCCTTCCTGGGCGGGCTGCTCCGCGATCTCCAGGGGCGCTACCTCGAAGCCTTCGTCCTGGCCGGCCTCCTGGGTCTGGGGGCGGCCGTGGCGGCGCTGTGGATCGGCCGCAGTCCGGCCGCGGAACGCCAGGCTGTCGCCGCCTGACGCAGGGTGACGCTTTTCGTCAGGCGGAGGTCCGATATAGGTCGGCCATGATCAACTCGGTGGAGTTCGAGCCGCGCCCGCGGCGACAGGCCTTGCCCGGCCGCGGCGGCGAGATGGCCTACCTGGACTTCGGTCCGGAGGACCGGCCGGTGGACCTGGTGTTCTCCCACGCCAACGGCTTCAACGCCCGCACCTACCGCAGCCTGCTGTCGCCCCTGACCGCGGAGTTCCGGATCTTCGCCATCGATCTGCGCGGCCACGGCGCAACCACCCTGCCGGCGGACCCTGAGGCGCACGGCGGCTGGAACATGTTCCGGGACGACCTGCTGGCCTTTGTGGACGCCATCGCCGAGGGGCCGGTGGCCCTGGCGGGGCATTCCATGGGCGGCACGTCCAGCCTGCTCGCCGCCGCCCACCGGCCGGAGAAGGTGCGCGCCCTGGGGCTCCTCGACCCGGTGATCTTCGACGCGGCGGTGCGGTCGGACCGGACGGACGAGTCGGCGCTCTACCAGGGCGCCCGCCGCCGGCGGGCGGTGTTCCCGGACAAGGCCGCGGCCTATGCGGCCTATCTCGGTCGAGGCGCATTCCGCACCTGGCCCGCCGAGATGCTGGCCGACTATGTGGAGGCGGGCTTCCAGCCGACGCCGGACGGCGAAGTGACCCTGGCCTGCTCGCCCCTATGGGAGGCGGCGAGCTACGCGGTGCACAACTACGATCCCTATGCCGCCTTCCGGGACAGCCGCTGCCCCATCCGCATCCTGCGGGCCGAGGAGGCGTCCACGACCCAGCTCGGGCCGTTCGAGGCCGAGCTGGCGGCCACCGGGCGGGTCGGCATCGAGACGATGCCGGGCACGACCCACTTCCTGCCCATGGAGCGTCCTGAGCGCGTGCGCGAGCTGCTCGCCGCGACGGCCCGGCCCTAATGCGCCGTCGCCTGCGGCGTCAGCGCTTGCCTTCCACCGGATCGCCGCCAGGACCCATCCGGCCCTCGTTGGCGGCTTGCGGCACGCTGCTGTCGCCGGCGCCCTGACGCGGCTTGGGGTTGCCGGTGTCGAAGGTGCGATCCTCGGCCTCGACCGCATCGTCCTGCCGAACCGACGGGTAGCGTTCCGGGCCGCCCTTGTCCGGCGCCTCGTTCAGCGGCTGTGCGGCGTTCTCGCGTCGGCCCTCGCTCTGGATCTTGTCATCGCCGGCCATGGGGTGCTCCTCGGAAGTTGCTCCGCACGAAAGCGCCCCGGGCGGCGCGATGTTCCGGCGGCCCCGCCTGTGGCAAACTGCGCCGTCGGCGACGGTTGGGAGGGGCGTTCATGGGCAAGGCGAGGCGCGTGCTGATCCCCCGCCATGGGCCGCTCGTCCGCATCACCCATTGGATCAATGTCCTGGCGGTCAGCCTGCTGCTGATGAGCGGGCTGCAGATCTTCAACGCCCATCCGGCCCTCTACTGGGGCCAGGCCTCCACCTTCGCCCGGCCCTGGCTGTCGATCCACATGGTCGAGACCGACGACGGGCCCCGGGGCGTCACCACCATCGGAGACCGCTACGCCGACACCACCGGCCTGCTCGGCTGGACCGGCGTGGAGGGCGACCGGCGCAACCAGGCCTTTCCCGGGTGGGCCACCATCCCCAGCTGGCGTGACCTGGCCAGCGGCCGGCGCTGGCACTTCTTCTTCGCCTGGCTCTTCGTCGTGAACGGTCTCGTCTATCTGACCGTCGCGGTGCTCGGCGGCCGCCTGCGCCGCGATCTCCTGCCGACGCGCGAGCAGCTTCGCGCGCGCCACGTGCTGCGTGAGGTCGCCGACCATGCCAGGCTGCGGTTCCCCCGGGGCGAGGCCGCGCGCAGCTACAACGTCCTGCAGAAGGGCTCCTATCTGGCGGTGGGCTTCGTCATCCTGCCGCTGATGGTGGTCACCGGCCTGTGCATGTCGCCGGGCTTCAACGCCGCCGTCCCCTGGCTGATCGACCTGTTCGGCGGCCGGCAAGGGGCGCGCAGCATTCACTTCATCGCAGCGGCCCTGACGGTGCTCTTCGTCATCGTCCACGTCGCCATGGTCGTGGCCTCCGGAACCTGGAACAACATGCGTTCCATGATCACCGGCCGCTATGCCATCGAGCTCGAGGAGGACCGCCCGTGAGCCTCCATCGCCGCACCTGGTTGAAGGCCGCGGGCGCCTCCCTGGCGGGGCTTTGGCTGTCCGCCTGTGATCGCCTGACCCGCAACCCCGGCTTCATGGGCTTCATCGGCAGCGCCGAGAACCTCAGCCGCCAGGTTCAGCGGGCGGTGACCGACCGGAACGCCCTGGCCCGGGAGTTCTCGCCGGCGGACATCTCGCCCGACTTCCGTCCGAACGGCACGCTGAACCCGCAGGACCCGGCATATGTGGCCCTGCGCGACGGCGGCTTCGCCGATTACCGCCTGGTGGTGGACGGTCTGGTGGAGCGGCCGCTCAGCCTCAGCCTCGCCGAACTCCGCGCCCTCCCGGCCCGCACCCAGATCACCCGCCACGACTGCGTCGAGGGCTGGTCGTCCATCGGCAAGTGGACCGGCGCCCGGCTGGGGCCGCTCCTGGACAGGGCAGGGCTGAGGCCGCAGGCGCGCTATCTGGTGTTCCACTGCGCCGACAGCCTCGCCGACGGTCCGCACGGCCGCTACTACGAGAGCATCGACCTGATCGACGCGCGGCACCCGCAGACGATCCTGGCCTATGAGATGAACGATGCGCTCCTGCCGGTGAAGCACGGCGCGCCGCTGCGCCTGCGCGTGGAGCGGCAGCTCGGCTACAAGCACGCCAAGTACGTGATGCGCATCGAGGCCGTGGAGAGCTTCGCCCACATCCACGGCGGCAAGGGCGGCTTCTGGGAAGACCGGGGCTATGAGTGGTACGCCGGCATCTGAGGCGGGGGGCCACTTCCCGCTGCACGGCCAGGCTTTAGAATAGCCGCGAATTCCAAGAGGAGCCCCGATGACCAGCCCGTGGACCCACCATCGCAGCGCCAGCGTCGCCGACGACGTGGACTTCGAGATCAAGGGTCAGGAGCTGCAGTTCCTGGAGATCGAACTCGATCCCGGCGAGAGCGCCGTGGCCGAGGCGGGCGCCCTGGTCTGGAAGGACGCCTCGGTGGAGATGACCACCGTCTTCGGGGACGGCTCGGGTGGGCAGGGTCAGGGATTCATGGGCAAGCTGCTGGGCGCGGGCAAGCGGCTGGTCACCGGCGAGAGCCTGTTCACCACGGTGTTCACCCACCAGGGGCGGGGCAAGGCCCGCGTCGCCTTCGCCTCCCCGACGCCGGGGGCCATCCTGCCGCTGCACCTGGGCGACATCGGCGGGGCGCTGATCTGCCAGAAGGACAGCTTCCTGGCGGCGGCGCGCGGGGTGTCCATCGGCATCCACTTCCAGCGCCGCGTCATGACCGGCCTGTTCGGCGGCGAAGGCTTCATCATGCAGCGCCTGGAGGGCGACGGCTGGGTCTTCGTGCAGATGGGCGGCACGGTGGTGGAGCGCGAGCTGGCCGCCGGCGAGGAGATCCATGTGGATACCGGCTGCCTCGCCGCCTACACGCCCAGCGTCGACTTCGACCTGGTCATGGCCGGCGGTGTGAAGAGCGTCATCTTCGGGGGGGAGGGCCTGTTCTTCGCCCGGCTCCGGGGGCCGGGAAAGGTGTGGGTGCAGTCCCTGCCGTTCTCGCGCCTGGCCGGGCGGATGATGGCGGCGGCCGGCGGCGTGGGCGGCCAGAATCGCGGCGAAGGCTCGATCCTCGGCGGGTTCGGCGACATGATCGGCGGCAACCGCTGAGGGCCCTGCGGCCATGAAGCCCTACGTCACCCTGATCACCCTGGGGGTGGACGACCTGGACAGGGCCGTGGCCTTCTATCGCGACGGCCTGGGCTTTCCGACCGAGGGCGTTGTCGGCCAGGAGCTGGAGAACGGCGCCGTCGCCTTCTTCGACCTGCAGCCGGGCCTGAAGCTGGCGCTATGGCCGCGGACGTCCCTGGCCGCCGACTCCAACGTGGCCGTCACCGCGCCCAGCCCCTCCGATTTCATGCTCGCGCATAATGTCGGCAGCGCGGCCGAGGTGGACGCGGTCCTGGGTACGGCCGCCGCGGCCGGCGCGACGCTCACCAAGCCTGGCCAGGCGACCAACTGGGGCGGCTACAGCGGCGTCTTCCAGGACCCGGACGGCCATCTCTGGGAGGTGGCCTTCAATCCGCAGATCCCCGGCGGCGGATAACGTCTTTGCTTCCCGCGCGTCAGCGTCTTTAGCCTCGGCGCGCGCACTGGGCGCGGAGGAAGCCGGATGATCGTGGTCAGCGTGATGTATCCCACCACCGAGGGCGGGAAGTTCGACATGGACTACTACAACGCCACTCACATCCCGCTGGTGAAGGAGGCGTTCGGCCCCAGCGGATTGACCTCGGTCCAGGTGCTGCAGGGCCTGCCGGGCCCCGACGGCTCGCAGCCGCCCTATGTGGCCATCGCCAACCTGGTGTTCGAGAATCCCGAGGCCTTGCAGAAGAGCATGGGCGGGCCGCGGGCGGCCGAGGTCGTGGGCGACATCGCCAACTTCACCGACATCGCCCCGGCCCGGCAGATCAGCATCCTGGCGTGACCTGAGCGCGGGACCGGATGTGAAAACGGCCCCGGATCGCTCCGGGGCCGCTTTCGGCTACTTCGTGAAGAGGTCGTTCCAGCGGCGGCGCTGGCGGGTCTTCCAGGCGCCCAGGTGCCAGGCGTTGGAGGCGATCAGCGGCACCACCGTGGTGGCTTCCGCGAACACCATCTGCTCCCAGGTGACGTCCACCTTGCCCCAGGAGCAGGCCTCCTTGAGGGTGGACGAGGAGCAGGCGCCGTCACGCACGTCGGCCACCGTGATCTGGATGGCGTATTTGTGCATGTCGACCTCGTGGCCGAGGATCTCGGCGCACACGACGGTGTCCTGGGCGAAGTTCTTCGGCACGCCGCCGCCGACCATGAACAGGCCCGTGGCGCCGGCCTTCAGCTTGATCTCCGTCAGCTCGCGGAAGTCGGCGATGGCGTCGATGGTCATGTAGGGCTTGCCGGCCTTGGCCCGCTCGACCTGATGCTTCACCAGGCCGAAACCGGCCGAGCTGTCCACGAACGCCGGGCAGAAGATCGGCACGCCCTCGCGATAGGCCACCTCGATCAGGCTGTCGGGCTTCTTGGCGTTCCCGGCCGCCAGCCACTTGCCCATCTCGTAGATGAACTCGCGGCTCGAGTAGGGGCGCGGCTCCAGCGACTCGGCGATCTCGTAGATGGTCGCGTCGCAGGCCTGCAGCTCTTCCTCGTCGATATAGGTGTCGTAGATGCGGTCGATGTACATCTCGCGCAGCTCGCGGTCGTCGACGGTGGAATCGGCCTGATAGTGCTTGAAGCCGAGGGCCTCGAAGAAATCCATGTCGACGATCGAGGCGCCGGTGGCGACGATCGCGTCGATCATCCCGTACTTCACCATGTCGCGGTAGATGTGCATGCAGCCGCCGGCCGAGGTGGAGCCGGCCAGCGTCAGCCAGGTCGAGCAGTCCTGGTCCTCAAGGCTCATCTGCCAGATGTCGGCCGCACGGGCCGTGTCACGGCTGGTGAAGCTCATCTTGCGCATGGAATCGATGATCGGCCGGGCGTCGTACTGGTCGATCGCCACATGCTCGACGGTGTTGGCCAGCAGTTCGGCCTTACGATTCGAGTTCACGGGAGCGTTCATTCTCAAAGTTCCCTTTGGGTTTGATCGCCCGTCGTCAAAATGAAAGCGCGGCCGGGACGGAGCGACCGGCCGCGCCTTTAACAGGTTGAATGTGGCGGTTTTACCGCCTGCGGCCCTTCTTGCCGGCCGCGCCCTTCGGACGCGACAGGCGCACGACCTTGCGTTCCTCCTCCTGGCGCTCGCGCGGCAGGCGGATGGAGCGGCCGGCCAGGCCGTACATGGAGGCCATGGGCGCATCCCCGACCTCGACGGTCTCGGCGTCGCCGAAGCCGTTGAAGCGGGTGTTCATGGCGATCCCGTAGGCGCCCAGCATGCCGATCTCGACGTAGTCGCCTTCGCGCACGTCCTCGGGCAGCCAGAACGGGCCGGGCATGTGGTCGATGGAATCGCAGGTCGGGCCGTAGAAACGGAACGGCTTCAGGCCGCCGTCCAGCTCGGCCGGCTGGCCGTTGTCCTCGCCGCGGTAGGCCTTGACCGGAAAGGGCCACTTGGCGTGGGCCGCGTCGAACAGGCTGCCGTAGCTGCCGTCGTTCAGATACAGCGCGTCGCCCTTGCGCAGCTCCACCTTGGTGAGCAGCGACGAGGCTTCGGCCACCAGGGCCCGGCCGGGTTCGGCCCACAGCTCGGTGTCCTTGTGGACGCTCATTTCGGCGAAGCCGCGATGGATCGAGGCCACGTAGTCCGTCAGGTCCGGCGGAACCATGCCGGGGTAGACCGACGGGAAGCCGCCGCCCACGTCCACCACGTCGACCATGACGCCGGCGCGCAGGATGGCGCGGTTCGCCTGGGCCATGGCCGCCTGGAAGGCGGTCGGCCGCATGCACTGGCTGCCCACGTGGAACGAGACGCCCATCCGGTCCTGGGTGGCGCGGCGCGCCGCCAGCATCAGCGCGGGGGCTTCCCAAGAGTCGACCCCGAACTTGCCGGACAGCGAATAGGCCGCTCCGTCGGCGCTGACGCCCAGCCGCACGATCAGCGACAGGTCATCGGCGGCGCCGGTGGCCTCGAGGATCTTCTGCAGCTCTTCGTGGGTGTCGAACGAGAACGTCTTCACGCCGTGGTCGAAGTAGGCCTGGGCGATCGCCCGACGGCTCTTCACCGGATGCATGAAGGCCATGCGCGAACCCGGCGCGTGCCGGGCCACCAGCTCGATCTCGGGGACCGACGCCACGTCGAACGCATTGACGCCGTTCTTCGCCAGGGTCTCGATGACCCACGGCGAAGGGTTCGCCTTCACAGCGTAGAAAACGTCGCCTTGAAAATTGTCCTGGAACCAGCGCGCCGCTACGGCCACCACGTCCGGTCGTGCAAGGACGACAGGACGCTCCGGGGACCGCTCGCGGACCAGGTCCAGGGGCGTATGGTACGTATGCACCTCACGCAACCCCCAACGGATTGTTGAACCCAGACCGGCGTTAGCAGCGCTTTTTAGGACTTCGGGTCCGCCGGAAGCCGGGCAAATAGGGGCATATGACCGGCGTGTAAAGGGCTTAGGACCTGCGACCTGCGGTCACTATTCCGAACATCGTTATTTATTGAGCCGCTCCACGCGGCGCGCGGCAGTATCAACGAAGCACAGGAGAGCAGAACCGGCGCGCCGGTTCGGTCCTTCGCCCTGATAAAGCGGGCCCAGGACATTCTGTCGGCCGCGTGCGGCGGTCCCACGCACCCGGGCTTCACGCGCGTGCGGGCTGACTGAGAGCTCGCCGGCCTGCGGCGCCGACGCGCACGTTGGCTGCTGGACCGCGCGTGCGCCGCCATGTCATGAAGCCGTCGCATGCGGCGGCGAACACACGCGTCCTCGTCGCCTGCGACGACTCACGGGGAAAGCGCCGCCATTCGATGACCGAAGCCGCCGTTCTGTCGATACGGAACGCCTCGAAGACCTTCGGTCAGCGCCGCGCGCTCGACGGGGTTTCGCTGGACGTTCGCAAGGGCGAGATGATCGCCCTCATCGGGCCCTCGGGCTCGGGTAAGTCCACGCTGCTGCGCTCGATCAGCGCGCTGCAGACCATCGACGCCGGCGGCAGCATCACCGCCTTCGATGCGCCGGTCCAGGAAAATGGCCGGGTCGCCCCCGGCGTGCGCAAGATCCGCACCCGGATCGGCATGATCTTCCAGCAGTTCAACCTGGTGGGCCGGCTGACGTTGTTCGCCAATGTCGCCCTGGGCTCCCTGGGCCGCATCGGCCTCGCCCGCGGCCTCCTGGGGCTCTGGCCGACCGAGACAAAACAGGCCGCCATGGCCGCCCTGAGCCGCTTCGGCCTGGCGGACTACGCCGGCCAGCGGGCCAACACCCTTTCGGGCGGCCAGCAGCAGCGCGGCGCCATCGCGCGCGCGCTCGTGCAGAAGGCCAAGATCATCCTGGCCGACGAGCCCGTCGCCTCCCTCGATCCCGTCTCCGCGCGCCGGGTGATGGAGATCCTGCGCGAGCTCAATGACAACGATGGCCTGACCGTCATCGTCACCCTCCACCAGGTGGATTATGCGCTGCGCTACTGCGAGCGCGTGGTCGCCCTGAAAGCGGGCAAGGTCGTCTATGACGGCCCGCCCAGCGGCCTCGACAGGCCGCGTCTCATTGAAATCTACGGCCCCGAATTCGAGGACGTCTTCTGGGAAGGAGCGCCCCAATGATCCGTCGCCACCTGATCGGCGCAGCCCTGCTCGCCGCCGCCACGCTCGGCCTCGCCGGCTGTGGCGACAACAAGGGCGCCTCGCAGACCGCGGGCGGCAAGCCCGGCGAACTCACCTTCGCCATCCTCCCCGCCGAGGGCCAGGCCTCCATGGCGCCGCTCTGGCAGCCGCTGCTGGAGGACATGTCGGCGCAGCTTGGCGTGCCGGTGAAGCCGTTCTTCATCTCCAACTACACGGCCATGGTCGAGGCGATGCGCTTCAACCAGGTCCAGATGGGCTGGTTCTCGGCCGCGCCGGCCCTGCGGGCGACCGAGCGCGCCAACGGCGAGGTCCTGGGACGGGTGGTCGATGCCGGCGGCGACGCCACCTACAAGTCGGTGCTGATCGTCCGGAAGGGCAGCGGCCTGACCCTCGACAAGGTCCTCAAGTGCGACCGGACGCTCAACTTCGGCATCGGCGACGCCCAGTCCACCTCGGGTACTCTCGCGCCCATGGCCTACCTCTTCACGCCGCGCGGCATCGATCCGGCCAAGTGCTTCAAGGCCGTGCGTTCGGCCAGCCATGAGGCCAATGTGCTGTCGGTGGGTACCGGCGTGCTGGACGTGGCGACCAACAACACCGTCGGCCTGCTGTTCAACCGCCGGCAGAAGCCCGAGATCGCCGACCGGATCGAGGTGATCTGGCAGTCCCCGCCGCTCCCCGAGTCCTCGATCGTCGTCCGCAAGGACCTGGACCCGGCGATGAAGGAGAAGATCCGCCAGTTCTTCCTCACCTACGGCACCGGCGACGATGCGGTGGGCGAGCGTCAGCGCAAGGTCCTGCAAGGCCTGGCCTATGGCGGCTTCCGGGCCGCGGACGACTCCTATCTCGACCCCGTGCGTGAAATGGAGGCGGCCGAAAAGCTGGCCGAGGCTCGTCGCTCGGGCGACCAGGGCCGCATCGCCAAGGCGCAGGCCGAGTTCGACAAGATCTCCGCGGCCGCCGCTCAGCGCCGCGCCACCTCGCCGGCGCTCTGAACATGAGCGCCGACGCCTCCGCGGTCCCGCCGCCGCCCACCCGCAGCCTCGCTCAGCGTGCGCCGGACCTCCTGGTCTGGGGCGCGGTGGTCCTGCTGCTGCTGATCAGCTTCAAGCCGGTGGAGGTGGGCAACTTCACCCGTCTCTTCACCAACTCCGAGAACATGCGCCTCTACGGCGCAGACCTGCTGCGGCCGGACTTCACGGAGTGGCGCACCTACGTCGCCCAGATGTGGCTGACCATCCAGATCGCCCTCTGGGGGACGGCTCTGGCGGTGCTCGTGGCCGTGCCCTTTGGCCTCGCCTGCTCGCGCAACATCTCGCCGATCTGGCTGCAGCAGCCCATGCGGCTGCTGATGAACTTCCTGCGCTCCATCCCCGACCTGGTGCTGGGCACCCTGTTCCTCGTGGCGGTGGGCCTGGGCCCGTTCGCCGGCGTGATGGCCCTGGCCATCAACACCGCCGCCGTGCTCGCCAAGCTGTTCTCCGAGGCCGTGGAATCCATCGACAAAGGCCCCGTGGAGGGCGTCCGCGCCACCGGCGCCGGCAAGCTGCACGAGATCGTCTGGGGCGTGATCCCGCAGGTGGCCCCGCTGTGGACCAGCTATGCGCTGTACCGCTTCGAATCCAATTCGCGCTCGGCCACGGTGCTGGGTCTGATCGGCGCGGGCGGCATCGGCCGGCTGCTGTTCGACAGCATCAACGGCTTCGCCTACCACCAGCTCTCGGCGATCGTGATCGTGATCATCGTGGCCGTGTCGCTGATCGACCTGCTGTCGCAGGCGATGCGCAGCCGCCTGCTCTAGGACCCTGGAGGGCTAGGGCTGGAAGTCGGCGAGGAGCTTCTTCAGCTCCTTCTCGTCCACCAGCTCGGCCGCCTCGGCGGGACTGACCCAGCGGCGCTCCCGCTGGTGCTGTTCCGGCCATTCGTCGCGCAGCTCGGTCACTTCGAGGCCATAGACGAACACCCGCACGTGCTGGGTGCGCCCGCTGCGGAGACGCTTGTCGTAGTGGTAGACGCCCAGGGCCTTGCGGCTGGTGGGACCCACCGCCCCGGCCTCCTCCAACGCCTCCTGGGCGGCCGAGGGGCCGGGCGCCAGCTTCTTGATCGGCCAGCCCTTGGGGATCACCCACCGCCGGGTCTCGCGGGAGGTGATCAGCAGGATCTGCAACTCGTCGCCCGAGCGCCGCCACGGCAGGGCCGCGTACTGTGTCTTGGGCTCCCGATCGGGCTCGGCGCGCAGGCGTTCCGGAGTCTTGGTCATTCCTTAGCCGGCCATGAGGTCCAGCCCGTGGGCCAGCCAGTAGAACAGCGCGCCCGTCACGCCCGCGGCCGGGATTGTCACGATCCACGCCCACACGATGTTCTTCGCCACACTCCAGCGGACGGCCGACATGCGCCGCGCCGCACCGACGCCGATGATCGAGCCGGTGATGGTATGCGTGGTCGACACCGGCACGCCAAGATTGGTGAAGAAGAAGAGCGCGATGGCGCCGCCGGTTTCGGCGCAGAAGCCCTGCTGAGGCGAGAGCCGGGTGATCTTCGAGCCCATGGTGTGGACGATGCGCCAGCCGCCGAACAGCGTGCCGAGCCCGAGGGCCGCCTGGCAGGTGATCACCACCCAGAAGGGCACGTGGAACTCCGCGCCCAGGTGTCCGTGCGAATAGAGCAGGACCGCGATGATCCCCATGGTCTTCTGGGCGTCATTGCCGCCGTGGCCGAGGGAGAACAGGGCGGCAGAGACCAGCTGCAGTTTGCGGAAGGCGCTGTCCGCGAACGACGGCGTCGCCCGTATGAAGGCCCAGGACGCGAGCAGCACCAGCACGAGCGCAAGGGCGAATCCCAGGGCCGGCGAGACCACGATGCCCGAGACGGTCTTGAGCACGCCTGACCACACGATCGGGTCGAGGCCCGCCTTGGCGATGCCGGCGCCCAGCAGGCCGCCGATCAGGGCGTGCGAGCTCGAAGAAGGAATCCCCAGGAACCAGGTGAAGAGGTTCCAGAAGATCGCGCCCCCGAGGGCGCCGAAGATCACCGCGTCCGAGATGATGTCGGGCTGAAGGATGCCCTTGCCGACCGTGTTGGCCACGTGCAGGCCGAAGAACAGGAAGGCGATGAAGTTGAAGAAGGCGGCCCAGACCACGGCCCACCTCGCCGGCAGGACGCGCGTCGAGACCACCGTGGCGATGGAGTTGGCCGCGTCGTGCAGGCCGTTCAGGAAGTCGAAGAAGAGCGCCACCCCGATCAGGAAGATCAGGATGAGGCTCATGCCGCCGATGTCCATGCGCGGCCGCCCTTAGAGATGTTCGATCAGCACGCCGCTGATCCGGTTGGCCACGTCCTCGAGGCGGTCCACCACCTTCTCCAGGTGGTCGTAGATCTCACCGCCAATGATGAAGCCCATCGGGTCCTCGCGGGCGGGGCCGCGGTACAGCGCCCGCATGCCGTGGTCGTAGAGGTGGTCCGACTCCTCCTCGAGCTTGGTGATCTGCTCGGTGATCTCGTTGAGCCGGTGGGCGTTCGCCTTCATCTGGCGCAGCAGCGGCACGGCGTCGTGCGTGAGCTCCGCGGTCCGGACGATGATGTCGCCCAGCCGCACCATGTCGGGCTCGAAGGCCCGGATGTCGAACAGGGTCACGACCTTGGCGGTCTTGTGCATCTGGTCGACGGCGTCGTCCATCGAGCCGATCAGGTTGCGGATGTCGCTCCGGTCGAAGGGGGTGATGAACGTCCGCCGGACCGCCTGCATCACCTCGCGGGTCACCTCGTCGGCGGCTTCTTCGTGGCGGGCGATGTCGGCGCACAGCATCGGCACGCGATCCCCGCCGTCCAGCAGTTCCCGCAGCGACTTCGCCCCGGCGCAGATGGTCCGCGAATGGGCTTCGAAGAGGTCGAAGAAGCCCGCTTCCTTGGGCATGATGGCGTTGAACCAGCTGAGCATCAGGGGTCTCTCGGAGAAGCGCGGAGAAAGGCCGTACACGGACGGCCGCCGCTCTACAACGCCTGAGCATCCGCCGCCAGAACCCGTGTCACACGACCTTCGTGGAAGCGACGCCGAACTGTCGCCGAACCGTGGCGGAGCTGTCGCAGAGCCTCGGTATCTCGCCGCGGAGCCCAGGAAGGGCGTCGGGGATACGGGACAAGGATCCAGAGAATGCAGACCAAGACCTCGCTGCTGCGCGGGGCCGGCGCGGCCCTTGCGCTGGCGCTCGGCGCGGGCGCCGGCGCGCACGCCCAGGAGACCACGACCATCTGGAAGGGCGCGCCGCAGTGGATCAACGACGATGTGACCTTCAAGGTCCGCGGCCGGATCCTGGTCGACTACGTCGGGCAGGACATCGACCGTGAAGCTCCGTTGCCGGACTACCAGACCAGCAACGTCCGCGGCCGGCAGGTCTTCCTCGGCGTCGAGGGCAAGCTGAACAACTACATCGGCTACAAGGCCGAGGGCGGCGCCGTGAACGGCGGAGCCTGGGCCTGGGACGACGTGGTCATCGAGTACCGGCCGAACGACTTCACCTCGATCGCCGCGGGCAACATCAAGGCCACCGGCCTCGAGAACATGACCTCCACCCGCTTCATCAGCTTCATGGAGCGGGGCCCGTACGGGGAGATCGCCGTCGACAGCTACCTGCTGTCGCTGGTCGGGCGGGTGAACGGCCTCAACTGGACCCTGACGGGGCAGGTGGCGGGCGGCAGCCTCAACTCCAGCGACGTGAACAACACCGGGACCGCGAACCCCGGGTCGAAGGAGCGGATCGGCTGGACCGCGCGCGGCACCTATGCGCCGATCCTGACCGACGACACCAAGGTGCACCTGGGTCTGTCAGGCCGTCAGCGCAACCATGGCGACGAGAGCGCCTTCAACTACGCCGGCCGCCCCAACACCGCCTATGGCGACTCCGGGCGCTACTTCCAGACGGGGGCCATCGGCGACACCGACGTGACCATCGCGGGCGAGGCGGCGGTGGTGTTCAAGAGCTTCTCGGTCCAGGGCGAGTACGCGCAGATCGATGTTGACCGGCTGCAGACCGTGGCCGGCGGCGGCTCAAACCCCAAGCTCAAGCTCGGCTACGCCTTCGTGAGCTTCTGGCCGACGGGCGAGACCCGCAACTACGACCCCACCAAGGGTGAGTTCGGCCGGCCGAAGATCCTCAACCCGATCACCGCGGGCGGCCTGGGCGGCGTCGAACTCCTGGCCCGCTACGACTACGTGGACCTTACCTCCGCCTACGACACGGCCGCCACGGCCGCCGGGCGGACGCTCAGCCAGGACGCGGGCAAGTACAAGGCCGTCACGCTCGGGGCCAACTACTACCCGACGTCCTACGTGCGCCTGCAGGCCAACTGGACGAAGGCCAAGGTGGACAACCCCGGCCCCGGCCGGAACGTCGACATCAACCAGTTCCAGGTCCGGGCGCAGCTCGACTTCTGACGTCCCACGAACCTCCGGACAGGAAAGAGATCTCCATGAAGACGCTGCTGGGTTGCGCCGCCACGCTGGCGCTCCTGCTGCCGGCTGCGCAGGCGCATGCCGCCCGCGACTACGTCTGGGCCGCCGGTTCCTCCACGGTCTTCCCGTTCGCCACCCGGGTGGCCGAGAACTACGCCCGCAAGACGGGCGCAAAGCCGCCGAAGGTCGAGAGCCTTGGCACGGGCGGCGGCATCAAGCTGTTCTGCGGCGGGCTGGGCGACGGCTTCCCGGACATCGCCAACGCCTCGCGCCCGATGAAGAAGTCGGAGTTCGACCAGTGCGCCGCCAAGGGCGTGAAGGATATCGTCCAGATCCGCATCGGCTATGACGGCATCGTGGTGGCCACCGACAAGGACGGGCCCGACTACGCCTTCAAGCCGGAGCACCTGTTCCAGGGGCTGTCCCAGAACGTCATGCGCGGCGGTCGTTTCGTGGCCAACCCGTACAAGACCTGGGATGAAGTGGGCTCCGGCCTGCCCGGCAACCGCATCCTGGTCTACGGGCCGCCACCCACCTCGGGGACGCGGGACGCCTTCCTCGAGTTGGGGATCGAGGCCGGGGCGCGCAGGTTCCCCACCGCCGACGCCCTGCGCTCGGACAATGAGGCGGGCTTCAAGAAGATGGTCGATCCGCTGCGCAAGGACGGCTGGGTCGACGCCGGCGAGAACGACAACGTCATCGTCCAGACCCTGACCAAGACACCGGGCGCCCTGGGCGTGTTCGGCTACTCGTTCCTCGAGCAGAACATGGACAAGGTGAAGGCGGCCAGCATCGGCGGGGTGAAGCCCACCGCGGCCACCATCTCGAACGGCAGCTATCCGCTGTCGCGCTCGCTGTACATCTACGTGAAGAAAGGCCGTCTTCCCCAGACCAAGGGGCTGCAGGCCTATGTGAACGAGTTCGTGTCGGACGCGGCCACCGGCCGCGGCGGCTACCTGCAGCAACGGGGGCTGATCCCGCTGCCGGCCAGCCAGCACGAGGCCAACAAGACTGCCGCCCGCAACATGCCGCCCATGGCCCGCCCGGCCAGCTAGCCGGGTGGGAGGTTGTCAGGGCGCCTCCCC
>JAEYNH010000199.1 GCA_023412655.1 Pseudomonadota bacterium
CGGCCGGGGCGGTGCTGTCCGCCTATCTGACCTACGATCTGCGCATGCGGGCCCTGCGCCGCTGGGGACAGACCGCCACCGGCCTGGTGGAGGACGCCCTGGTGGTCGGCGCCACCTCCTGGATCATGGCCGGCGCCGCGCGGGACGACGCGCGCGCCGTGTGAGACGCCGACGCGCCTGCTGCCACCATGGTGTCAGCAGGCCTGCGGCCCGAGGTCGCGCCGGGACTATGTTCGCCTTGCGTTCCTGTGTTATCGGTGACTCGCGTTTCCTACATTCAGCGGTCTCGCCGCCGATCCGTCGATCAGGACCTTCGCGGCGCTTTTGCGTGTTTCCGGGACAGAATGGCCGACCACCAGAACTTCATCCGCGTGCGGGGCGCGCGGGAACACAATCTGAAGGACGTCAACGTCGACATCCCGCGCGGCGAGCTGGTCGTGCTCACCGGCCTGTCGGGCTCGGGCAAGAGCTCCCTGGCGTTCGACACCATCTACGCCGAGGGCCAGCGACGGTACGTGGAGAGCCTGTCGGCCTATGCCCGCCAGTTCCTGGAGCTGATGAGCAAGCCGGACGTGGACCTCATCGAGGGCCTGTCGCCGGCCATCTCCATCGAGCAGAAGACCACCAGCCGCAATCCGCGCTCGACGGTCGGCACGGTCACCGAGATCCACGACTACATGCGCCTCCTGTGGGCGCGGGTGGGCGTGCCCTACTCGCCCGCCACCGGCCTGCCGATCGAGAGCCAGACGATCAGCCAGATGGTGGACAAGCTGGCCGCCGTCGACGAGGGCACGCGCCTCTATCTGCTGGCCCCCGTGGTGCGCGGCCGCAAGGGCGAGTACCGGAAGGAGATCGCCGAGTGGCAGAAGGCCGGCTTCCAGCGGCTGAAGATCGACGGCGAGTTCTATCCGATCGAGGACGCCCCGGCGCTCGACAAGAAGTACAAGCACGACATCGACGTGGTGGTGGACCGGCTGGTGGCCAAGCCCGGCCTCGAGGGCCGCTACGCCGACAGCCTGGAAACCGCCCTGCGCCTGGCCGACGGCATCGCGGTGGCGGAATGGGCCGACAAGGACCCAGGCCAGGAGCAGCCGAAGCGGCTGATCTTCTCGGAGAAGTTCGCCTGCCCGGTGTCGGGCTTCACCATCAGCGAGATCGAGCCCCGGCTGTTCTCGTTCAACAACCCCTACGGCGCTTGCCCGGTCTGTGACGGCCTGGGGGCGAAGCTGGCGTTCGACGCCGACCTGGTGGTCCCCGACAAGGACAAGAGCCTGCACAAGGGCGCCATCTCGCCCTGGGCGAAGGGGCCGTCGCCGCTCTACACCCAGACGCTGCAGGCGCTGTCGCGCCACTACGGCTTCTCGATGGACGAGCCCTGGTGGAAGCTGCCCGAGAAGGCCCGGCAGGTGGTGATGCACGGCTCGGGCGACGAGAAGATCCGCTTCGTCTACGACGACAACGCCCGCAAGTACGAGGTCAACAAGACCTTCGAGGGCGTGCTGCCGAACCTGGAACGCCGCTGGCGCGAGACAGACAGCTCGTGGGTGCGCGAGGAACTGGGGCGCTACCAGTCCGAGACGCCCTGCGAGGCCTGCAACGGCTATCGCCTGAAGCCCGAAGCCCTGGCGGTGAAGATCGCCGGCAAGCACATCGGCGAGATCTCCACCCTGTCGATCCGGCACGCCGGCGAGTGGTTCCAGGCTCTGGACGGCCAGCTCACCGACAAGCAGATGGAGATCGCCCGGCGGATCCTCAAGGAGATCAACGACCGGCTGCGCTTCCTGGTCAACGTCGGCCTCGACTACCTCAACCTGTCGCGCGGCTCGGGCACACTGTCCGGCGGCGAGAGCCAGCGCATCCGCCTGGCCAGCCAGATCGGCTCAGGGCTCACGGGCGTGCTGTACGTGCTGGACGAGCCGTCGATCGGCCTGCACCAGCGCGACAACACCCGCCTGCTCACCTCGCTGAAGGGCCTGCGCGACCTCGGCAACTCGGTGCTTGTGGTCGAGCACGACGAGGAGGCGATCCTCACCGCCGACTATGTCATCGACATGGGCCCGGCGGCCGGCGTGCATGGCGGCGAGATCATCGCCCAGGGCACGCCCAGCGAGATCATCGCCAATCCGAAGAGCATCACCGGCCAATACCTGTCGGGCGCACGGGAGATCGCCGTGCCGGACGAGCGGCGGCCGTTCTCCAAGAAGAAGATGCTGCGGGTGATCGGCGCCCAGGGGAACAACCTGAAGCACATCACCGGCGAAATCCCGATCGGGACCTTCACCTGCATCACGGGCGTCTCCGGGGGCGGCAAGTCCACCTTCACCATCGAGACCCTGTACAAGGCCGCCGCCCGCCGGCTGCACAACGCCTCGGACGCCCCCGCCCCGCACGAGCGGATCGAGGGGCTGGAGAACTTCGACAAGGTCATCGACATCGACCAGAGCCCCATCGGGCGCACCCCGCGGTCGAACCCCGCCACCTATACCGGCGCCTTCCAGCCGATCCGCGACTGGTTCGCCGGCCTGCCGGAATCCAAGGCCCGGGGCTATGGACCGGGGCGCTTCTCGTTCAACGTCAAGGGCGGCCGCTGCGAGGCCTGCCAGGGCGACGGCCTGATCAAGATCGAGATGCACTTCCTGCCCGACGTGTACGTCACCTGTGACGTCTGTCACGGCCGCCGGTACAACCGCGAGACACTGGAGGTGATGTTCAAGGGCAAGAACATCGCCGACGTGCTGGACATGACCGTCGAGGAGGCCGCCGACTTCTTCAAGGCAGTGCCGCCGATCCGCGAGAAGATGGAGACGCTGAAGCGGGTCGGCCTGGGCTATGTGAAGGTCGGCCAGCAGGCGACCACCCTCTCGGGCGGCGAGGCCCAGCGGGTGAAGCTGTCCAAGGAGCTGTCGCGGCGGGCCACGGGCAAGACCCTGTACATCCTCGACGAACCGACCACGGGCCTGCACTTCGAGGACGTGAAGAAGCTGCTGGAGGTGCTGCACGAGCTGGCCGACCAGGGCAACACCGTGGTGGTCATCGAGCACAACCTCGACGTGGTGAAGACAGCCGACTGGATCGTGGACTTCGGCCCCGAGGGCGGCGACGGCGGCGGCGAGATCGTCGCCCAGGGCACGCCCGAGGACGTGGCCGCGAACGCCCGCAGCTGGACCGGCCGCTACCTCGCCGAACTGCTGGAGCGTCACCGCGAGCGGAAAGCCGCCCGGAAGAAGAAGCTGGTCGGGGCTTGAGTCGCCCCGGCGTCCCTCCTCATAAAGGGCGGGACCTGGGAGGCTCACCATGAAGCTCTATGGAGCGCCGGCGCCGGCGCCGAACCCGCGGCGGGTGCGGATCTTCCTGGCCGAGAAGGGCATCGACCTTCCCGAGACGCCGGTGAGCCTCATGAAGGGCGAGCACAAGAGCCCTGAGCACCGAGCCCGCAACAGCCTGGGGCAGATCCCCACGCTGGAGCTGGACGACGGCGTCTGCATCTCGGAGACGGTGGCCATCTGCCGCTACTTCGAGGAGATCCAGCCGGAGCCGCCGCTGTTCGGGACGGGCGCGGTGGAGAAGGCGCTGGTGGAGATGTGGGTGCGCCGCGTCGAGTTCACGGTGATGGCGCCGGTGAGCGCCTTCTGGCGTCACGCACACCCCCTCACCGCCCG
>JAEYNH010000214.1 GCA_023412655.1 Pseudomonadota bacterium
CCGCTGGGGCGAGGCCACGGTGCGGACGCTGATCAGCCGCCTGATCAAGAAGCGGGCGATCGCCTCAGAGCGGCGCGGCGGCCGGGTGGTCTATGCGCCGCAAATGGATCGCGACGCCTATGTGACCGCCGAGAGCCAGGGGCTGCTGGACAGGGTGTTCGGCGGGCAGCTGGCGCCCATGGTGGCGCATTTCACGCGGACGAAGGCATTGTCGCCGCAGGACCTTGCGAAGCTCAGACGCCTTCTGGCCGAGCTGGATGCGGACGAGGCGGACTGAGCCGCTCGATGTAGTGTTCGCATTTTGTTCTTGACGTTTGCGCGCGTTTATGAGAGAGTTCTGCCAGCGTTGATGAGTGCGCCCGCCACCCGGCGGTGACGCCGACGACGCTGCCACCAGACATCAATTTCGCGGCGGTGCGCCGCCTTTCCCGCCAGCGCTTGCTCCCACGGAGCCTGCTCTGCGCGGACGCTTGCCTATGGGGCTTCATTCTTGTCCGACGACAAACTGATCCGGGAGGCCCGTGAAGCCTTCGAACTGGCGGCCGACGCGGAGGCCGAGAACCGACGCGAGGCGCTGGACGACCTGCGTTTCGCACGGCTCGGCGAGCAATGGCCCGAGAAGGTGCGGCGGGAGCGTGAGCTTGAAGGCCGGCCGGTCCTGACCATCAATCGGCTGCCGGCGTTCATCCGACAGGTCGTCAACGATGCGCGACAGAACAAGCCGGCCATCGCCGTTCAACCAGTGGACTCGGGGGCGGATCCCGATACGGCGGAGGTGTTCAACGGCCTGATCCGGCACATCGAGCAGAGCTCGGATGCAGAGGTGGCCTACGACACCGCGCTGGACTTCGCGGTCACGAGCGGCGTCGGCTATTTCCGGATCAACACCCGCTATTCCACCGATGACGGCTTCGAGCAGGACATCGTTGTGGAACGGGTCGCCAATCCGTTCTCGATCTATGGCGACCCGGAGTCGACGGCGGCCGATAGCGCCGACTGGAACACGGCGTTCGTTGTCGACGCCCTGCCGAAGGCAGTGTTCGAGGCGCGGTGGAAGGGCGCCGAGGCGGTGGACTGGGATAGCGACGCCTACGGCCAGCTGAGCGGCGGCCCGTGGCTGGACGGCGACCGGGTGATGATCGCCGAGTACTGGCGGCGGGAGCGCACGACGCGGACGATCCTCGCCCTGTCCGACGGACAGGTGATGGATGAGAAGGCTTACAAGGCGCAGAAGGCGATGTTCGACGCCTTGGGCGTGAGCGTCGTGGGGCGGCCGCGGCAGGTGGCGAGCCACAAGGTCGTGCAGCGGATCATGACCGGCGCCGAGGTGCTCGAGACCATCGACTGGGCGGGCAAGTTCATCCCCATCGTGCCCGTGTACGGCGAGGAACTGATGGTGGATGGCCGTCGCCGGCTGCGCAGCCTGGTTCGCGACGCCAAGGACCCGCAGCGGATGTTCAACTACTGGCGGACGACCTCCACCGAACTGGTGGCGCTGGCCCCCAAGGCGCCGTTCATCGGGCGAAAGGGGGCGTTCGAAACCGACAGCGCCAAGTGGGCGACGGCCAACGTCCAGAGCCACGCCTACATCGAATACGACGGGCCCGAGCCGCCGATGCGGCAGCCGTTCGCCGGCGTCCCGGCCGGCGCGCTGCAGGAGGCGATGAACGCGTCCGACGACATGAAGTCGATCATGGGGCTGTACGACGCGAGCTTGGGCGCGCGGTCGAACGAAACCAGCGGCCGGGCGATCATGGCCCGGCAGCGGGAAGGGGACGTCTCCACCTTCCACTACATCGACAATCTGAGCCGGGCGATCCGGCACGCCGGGCGGATCATGCTGGACCTGATCCCGAAGGTGTATGCGACGCCGCGGGTGGTGCGGGTGCTGGGGCCGGACGGGGCGCTGAAGAGCGTGGGCGTCGCGTCGGGCGGCCAGCAGCCCAGCGAGCAGCTGAAGAAGATCGGCAGGATCTACGACGTCACGGCCGGCAAGTACGACCTGACGGTGCGCTCGGGCCCGAGCTTCACGAGCCGGCGCGAGGAGGCGGCGACGCAGATGATGGAGCTGATGCGCGCCTATCCGGCCGCTGCTCCGTTGATCGGCGACCTGCTGGCGAAGAACCTGGACTGGCCGGGCGCGGACGAGATCGCCCAGCGGCTGGGCGCGCTGCTGCCGCCGCAGGTGAAGGGCGCCTCGCCCGAGATCGAACAGGCCAAGCAGCAGATGGGCAAGCTCGCCCAGGCGCTGGCCGCAGCGAAGGCGGAAGTCGACGCGCTCAAGCGTGACCGGGCGCATGAGGCGCGCAAGTTGGAGATCGAGGCGTTCGAGGCCGAAACTAACCGCCTGAAGGCGGTGAGGGGCTAGTCGTCGGGACGGGCTCCGGCGCCTGCGCCGTGCGGATAGCTTGCGCCGTGCAGAGGAGGGCGATGCCCACGGGTACGATGGCCGGCATGCCGTCGACCGCGCCAATGTGCGACATGACGACAAGCTTGGCGATGGCCGCCAGGCCGGCGACCCCCCAGGCGGCGACGGTAGCCTTCATCAGGCGATGTCGCGTTGTGGACCGTACATGCCGTTTCTGGGCCAGGATGAACTGCGTGATGCTCATCACGAATGCCACGGGAAAGGCTCCGGCGAAGACCGGGGCCGTCATCATCGGTCCCCACCATGACAAGACGACAGTGATCGGCGCCATCCCGAGGCCATGCGCAGCGCGCTGCCGCGAGACGTCCTGGTGGTCATAACCATCGACGTGGAAGACGAGGGGCGAGAGCAGCGCGCTCATCGCCAGCAGGCCCCACGTGATCATGATCCAATCGCCGCCGCGGACGATGGCCACGGGATAGAAGATCGCGGCCACGACTCCGCCGGCGAGGATGGTGCTGCTGATCCTGAACCAGGCATCGCTGGCCACATCGTCGATCGGGTCGTTGAGCGAGAACGATCCCTCCCGGACGATCCTGCTCTGCTCCCACCCGGAATTCGGGCGATGAGGCCTCGGAATCCGCGCGCCGATAATGCGCGCGTTCGCCTCCCCCTTCACATCGACGTCCACGCCCGGGATCGGCGCGATCGGCTCCAGGGGCCGATCCAACGGGTCGTCAGCGGAAGGAGAGCCGTTCTTCATGTGTTCTGACAGTATCAGCGTGGCTGCTCGCCGCAACAGGAAGGATTTGCATGACGTCAAAGCAGCGCGAAGAGCGTGCGAAGATGGCCGCCGACGCGAGTTTCGAAGCTCAGCGCAGGTTCGTGAAGGAACAACTCGTCAGGACGCTTCCGAAGGAGGCTCCTCGGATCGTTCGGGTCGTGGCTCGAGGCGCCGTCGGCGCCCCCAGCTTCGTCTACAACGGCGCACAACTCTACGCAGCTGAGGACAAGGGGCGCGCCCTGGCCGGCCTGATCGGCGGCGGCGCGCTTGGCGTGGTCGGCGGCGCGCTTGGAGGACCGATCGGCGCAGGCGTCGGATCGGTCGCCGGGCAGGCGACGGCCGAACACCTCTACGACAACTACGCCGACGACGTGGAACGCGCGCTCCGCAGCGGGGCCGGCGTCGCCAGGGACTGGATGAAGGCTCGCGAGCGAAGCATCGGAGCCGCCGCGGCGCGGGCCGCCGCGCCCTACTCGCCGATCGACGACTACTACCGCGCCGCCCGGCGCTAACCCGCAAGGACAAACATGGAAGATCACGACCCCATCGCGGCGGCCGACGAGCTCGCGCGCGCGGAAGAGCTCGCCTTCGAGGCGGAGGACGAGGTGCTGGCGGACGAGGCCGAGGACCTATTCGAGCTTGAGCTGGACGGGCAGGTGCACGTGCTGCCCGGCGCGCTGAAGGGCGCGTTCCTGAGGCAGGCGGACTACACCCGCAAGACCCAGGAACTGGCTGAACAGCGCCGGGCGCTGGAGGCCGAGCGCCAGGCGCTGGCGCGCCGCGGCGACGGCGGCGGGAGCGAGGACGAGCAGCGGCTGACCGTGCTGGACCACTACCTGGCGGAATTCCAGGACGTGGATTGGCAGGCCTACGAGGCGCAGGACCCACAGGGCGCGCGGCGTCTGTGGGCGAAGTTCGAGGACCTGGCCCACACCCGCGAACGGCTCGCGGAGGCGGTGGCGCACGGGAGGTCGCGCGCCGAGCTCGAGCGGGCGCGGTCGGCGGCCGAGCGCATGGCGGAAACCGGTCGTACGCTGTCGCAGGAGATCGAAGGCTGGTCGCCGGAGACCGCCGGCAAGCTCGTGGAGTACGCCCAGGCCTTCGGCGTCACGCTGGAGGAACTGGCGGAGGCAGCCGACCCCCGGCTCTGGAAGCTGCTGCACAAGGCTTGGCGCGCGGACCAGGCGTCGCAGCAGGACGTGGCGTCGCGGGCCCAAGCCGTCCGGCCGGCCGTGCGGGTGTCGGGCGCCGCCGCCGGCGCCGGCGGCGTTCGTGACGAGCTGGGCACCAAGGAATGGATGGCCCGCCGGAACGAACAGACGGCGAGGACGCGCTGATGGCGGCGGGAGCCCAGTCGGCCAACGAATGGGAAACGCTCGATCGCTACGCGCAACGCACGCCAATGCGACTGCCGGACCCGACGGCCAATCCGTTCAAGGCCAAGCCCGAAGATCGCCGGCGCTTTCGACCGATGACCGCTGAGGAGCATGTGGCGCTGTCCGAAGCGCCGAGGAAGCCCGGGACGCGGGTGACGGTAAGGTCGTACGACGTCTTCCGCAGGGGCCGGCGGGACAATATCGCCTGGTGGCCGGACCACATGTTCGTCGAGTACGACGATGGCGGCGAGCAGTACATCTATCGTGGCGGTCCGTCGCGGCATGGACTGCACGTGGAGGTCACGCCAGCCGAGCGCAGCCGCGACAACGGCATGGGCACCAGGGTGCTGGATCAGCGGTTCATCGCGGGCTCCCCCGCGCGCGACGCCATCCGGCCGGCCCAGGCCCAGGCCGCCGTCACGGAGCGCGCCCGGCCGCCTTACCTGGGCGTGATCTCGAACTCCAATACCGCGGTAGGCGACGTCACAGAGGGGGCCTTCGGCTACCGGGTCGGCGATTGGCAGACCCCCGGCGCGAGACAGCGTCCGCAGCACCTTTATCCGATGACCCAACCCATCTGGTGAGCCGTCACGACAGCGCCGGCAGGCTCGAAAGCGTCCGACGGTAAGCCCGCCAGGCGAAGGGAGCCGTCACGGCGAATGGCAGCAGCAACACCAAGGCCATGACCCAAGTGTCGTCATATGGGGTCAGCCCGAGAAGCATCGCGCCGCCGTGCCAGAAGAAGTAGGCGACGGGCGCTGCCGACGGGGCGACGATCAGCGTGATCAGCGCCAGACGACCCCACCCGCCGGTGCGATCCCGAGGCGGCTCGGCGTCCGCCAGCCGCATCAACCAAACGATCGTCGCGCCGACGAAAACCAAGAGGGCGAGCGGATGACCCGTCGCGAGCGCGACGGCCAAGGCCGCCAAGGTCACGGCCGCTAAGATCAAGCTCTGCTTCAACGTCTCGCCTGTTCCGCGTTTGTTCGGAATGAGTACAGCCGAGCGATGCTCGGCGCAACCGTAACGACGCCGCCGCCTTAGCCAGGCGCCTCCCGGACGCGCACGCTTCGCGCCACCTCCGGGATCAAGTCGCCGAAGCGCTCCCTGTCCACCGCTGCCGGCCCGGCCGGCCGTCTCCGAGCACGCGCGACAGCGCCTCGGACACATCGCGGCCCCCAAACCAACATCATCAAGGAAGACGAATGCCCAATACCATCCTGACCGCCACCGCAGTGACGCGGGAGGCGCTTCGCGTTCTGCACCAGAAGCTGAACTTCGTGGGCACGATCACGCGCGAATACGACGACAGCTTCGCCCGGCAGGGCGCCAAGGTTGGCGACACCCTGAAGGTGCGCCTGCCCAACCAGTACACGGTGCGGACCGGCGCCACGCTTGCGGCCCAGGACACCGTCGAGAGCTCAGTTGACCTGAAGGTGCAGACCCAGAAGGGCGTGGACCTCAACTTCACCAGCGTCGACCTGACCATGAGCCTGGACGACTTCTCGGAGCGGGTGATCGAGCCCGCGATGAGCGTGCTGGCGGCCAACATCGAGGCCGACGCCATGAGCATGTACAAGGACGTCTACAACCAGGTGACCAACACCGGCCAGCCGGCGAGCTTCGCCAAGGTGCTGCAGGCCCGGAAGATCCTGGTGGACAACCTGGCGCCGCTGAACGCCCGGACCTGCAACCTGAACACCCAGGACAACGTCGACCTGGTCGACGCCCTGAAGGGTCTGTTCAACGACAAGGCCACGATCAGCCGGCAGAACCGCGAAGGCTTCATGGGCCGGACCGCCGGGTTCGACTTCATGGAGAACACGCTGTGGCCGGCGCACATGCGTGGCGCAGGCAACGGCTATCTGGTGAACGGCGCCGGCCAGACCGGCTCGGCGCTGGCGGTGAACACCGGGACCGGTGCGGTGAAGGCGGGCGACGTCTTCACGATCGCGGGCGTGAACCGGGTGCATCCGGAGACCAAGCAGTCGACGGGCATTCCGCAGCAGTTCGTGGTGACGCAGGACTATGCCGGCGGCGCGGGCACGATCCAGATCAGCCCGGCCATCGTGACCAGCGGCGCCGGCCAGAACGTCACCGGATCGCCCGCCAGTGCGGCGGCGATCACCTTCGCCGGGACCGCCAGCGCCGCCCATGGGATCAGCCTTGCCTACCAGAAGGGCGCCTTCGCCTTCGCCACGGCGGACATGGTGATGCCGCGCGGCGTCGATTTCGCCAGCCGTGAGGTATTCGACGGGATTTCGATGCGGATCGTGCGTCAGTACGACATCAACTCGGACAAGTTCCCCTGCCGCCTCGACGTGCTCTACGGCTTCAAGACCATCCGGCCGCAGCTCGCCTGCCGCATGGCCAACAACTAGCGGGCCCCTCTGACCGCTAGTCGCGGGCGGCCGTGGCCAAGCCGGCGACGGACGCCCGCACCCCCTCCTAAGAAACCTGACGAGAATGATCCATGGCGATCACGACCTACGCCGAGCTGCAGGCGGCGGCGGCGAACTGGCTCGTGCGCGGTGACCTGACCGCGCGCATCCCCGAATTCATCGCCCTGGCCGAGGTGCGGCTGAACCGCGTGCTGCGGACAAGGCTGGCGGAGGTGGAGCAGGGGCTGACGGCGATCGTCGGCTCCCGGACCATGCCCCTGCCGGCGGGTTTCGCCGAGCCGCTGACGCTCTGGCTGGTGAAGCCGGAGGGACGGATGGCGCTGCCGTTCCTCGAGGCTTCGCTGCTGGGCGCCTGCTCCTTGCGGGGCGAGCCCGGCGCGTGGTCGATCGACGGTGCGAACCTCGCCTTCGACCGGCCGGCGGACAAGCCCTATGCGCTCTCGTTCCGGATGTTGCGCAGGTTCGCGCTGTCGGAGGCCCAGCCCACCAATGCGCTGCTGGCCGATCACCCGGACATCTATCTGTTCGCCACGCTGTGTGAGGCCGCGCCGTTCCTGCGCGATGCCGAGCTCTCAAGCGCCTATGAGGCGAGGCTGGCCCGCGCCATCGAGGAGGCCAATGCCAAGGAGGCGCGGAGCCGCGCGGCGCGCACGCTGGCGACCGAGCTGCCGGATCTGACCCGGGAGCACGGCTGATGCTGTCGCCGATCGGGCCCGGCCTGCCCGAGGGCGTCCGCGCCGTGCTGAAGAGCTTCCACGACGCCATCGCCGGCCTGCAGGCGCCCGGCGCGCCCACCGCGCTGTTCGCCACCAGCCAGGCGGGACTGCCGCCGGCGGGCGCCTATCCGCACAGCCTCGCCCTCGTCACCGACCTCAACATCCTCGCCCACTCGGACGGGGTTCATTGGATCCGCCAAGACACGGGAGCCGTGATCGCCTGATGCCTTCCTCCTGGTCGCCATCGCTGCGCTTCGAGCTGCAGTTCACGGGCGAGAACATCAACCTCTGGGGCGAGAAGCTGAACGCTACTCTCGCCCACGCCGACTATGCCGTCGCCGGATGGCTGACCAAGCCGCTGGCCGGCAACGCCGCCCTGTCCACCGCCAACGCGGGCGAGGACGAGGCGCGGGCGGCGATGATCAAGTTCACAGGTGGGCCAGGCCCGTTCACGGTGACGCTCCCTGCGGTCAGCAAGAGCTACCTGGTCTGGAACGCCTGTGGCGGGCCCGTGACCCTCACGACCGGCGGCGGAGCCGTGGTGGTCGCGGACGCCGGCGACATCCTCTGGGTCGTCACCGACGGGGCTGACGTCAAGACGCCCGGCTATGGCGGCTCGTCCATCAAGCATTGGGTCGAGGGGCTCGCCTGGACCTACAACGCCGGCAACCTGCCGGCCCAGGCCGGCAATGCGGGGAAGTTCGTCACAACCGACGGCGAGACCCCGAGCTGGCGCGCCATGAGCAGCACCGACCTCACCGACTATGCCGAGCGAATCCTGGGCGTGCAGATCGCCCTGGCCGTCGCCCTCTAGGAGACCGAAATGCCAGTTACACCGAACAGCATCGTCACGCCGCAGACGCCGCAGTCCGCCTATGTGATCTATGGCACGGCGCAGACGACCTTTCCGCCGACCACCAGCCCCACGAACACCCAGCTTCTGGTCACCGCCGGCCCCAACGGCGGCCGGTTGACACGGCTGTATGCGATGCCGCAGGAAACGACCGGCGCGACGGGGCTGGTGCAATACTATCGCTCTAACGACGCCGGCACCACCAAGTATTGGGCGGGGGCGGCGGCGGTGACCAATGACACCGTGTCCACGACAGACCCGCCCATCACCATCGATTTCGGCTTCTCCGACGACAATCCGCTGATCCTGAAGGCCAACGAGCGCATCTATGTCGCGCCGTCCATCGCGAAGAATTTCATCTTCGTGGCTGAGTGGGCGGACTACTGATGCGTCAGCAGTTGAGGGGGCTCGTCGGACAGGGGGTGAATGGTGCCCGGAAGACGCCGCAAGTGGCGATCCTGCACGCTCAGGCCTACACCTCGGGTAGCGGCACGATCACCGCGACCAAGCCTTGTGCGGCGTATATCTGGCTCATCGGTGCAGGCGGGGGTGGCGCGAATAGCTCGG
>JAEYNH010000135.1 GCA_023412655.1 Pseudomonadota bacterium
CCGGGCGACATCCTGGTCGGCAAGGTGACGCCGAAGGGCGAAAGCCCGATGACCCCGGAAGAGAAGCTGCTGCGCGCCATCTTCGGCGAGAAGGCTTCGGACGTCCGCGACACCTCGCTGCGCCTGCCCCCGGGCGTGGCCGGCACCATCGTGGAAGTGCGGGTGTTCAACCGTCACGGCGTCGACAAGGACGAGCGCGCGCTCGCCATCGAACGCGCCGAGATCGACCGCCTGGGCAAGGACCGCGACGACGAGTTCGCGATCCTGAACCGCAACATGCAGGGCCGTCTGCGCCAGCTGCTGGTGGGCAAGACCGCCGTCTCGGGTCCGAAGGGCCGGGGCCGCGGCGAGATCACCGCCGAGAAGCTGGAAGAGGTCGCGCCCGGCCTGTGGTGGCAGATCGCCCTCGACGACGAGAAGGCGATGGGCGAGCTCGAAGCGCTGCGCAAGCAGTTCGACGACGCCCGCAAGCGCCTGGACCGCCGGTTCGAGGACAAGGTCGACAAGCTGCAGCGCGGCGACGAGCTGCCGCCCGGCGTGATGAAGATGGTCAAGGTGTTCGTGGCGGTGAAGCGCAAGCTGCAGCCGGGCGACAAGATGGCCGGCCGTCACGGCAACAAGGGCGTCATCTCCAAGATCCTGCCGATCGAGGACATGCCGTACCTGGAAGACGGCACCTCGGTGGACATCGTGCTCAACCCGCTGGGCGTGCCCTCGCGGATGAACGTCGGCCAGATCTTCGAGACCCACCTGGGTTGGGCCGCCGCCGGACTCGGCAAGCAGGTCCAGCGCCTGCTCGAGGATTGGCAGAACGGCGGCCAGAAGCAGGCGCTCATCGAGCACCTGACGGACGTCTACGGCGCCGACGAGGAACTGCCGGAGACCGAAGAGGAGCTGGTCGAACTGGCCCGGAACCTGTCGAAGGGCATCCCCTTCGCCACCCCGGTCTTCGACGGCGCCCACATCGACGACATCGAGAACCTGCTGGAGAAGGCGGGCCTCGACCGGTCGGGTCAGTCGTACCTGTACGACGGCCAGTCCGGGGAGCGGTTCAAGCGTCCGGTCACGGTCGGCTACATCTACATGCTGAAGCTGCACCACCTGGTCGACGACAAGATCCACGCCCGTTCGATCGGTCCGTACTCGCTCGTCACCCAGCAGCCGCTGGGCGGCAAGGCGCAGTTCGGCGGTCAGCGCTTCGGGGAAATGGAAGTGTGGGCCCTGGAGGCCTACGGCGCCGCCTACACCCTGCAGGAAATGCTGACGGTGAAGTCGGACGACGTGGCCGGCCGGACGAAGGTCTACGAGTCCATCGTCCGCGGCGACGACACCTTCGAGGCCGGCATTCCGGAGAGCTTCAACGTGCTGGTCAAGGAGATGCGCTCCCTGGGCCTGAACGTGGAGCTGGAGAACAGCTGACGGGACCCTACATGCCCTCCTTCGCGGCGATGCGGAGGAGGGCGGTCCGCCCCCCGTCCTGCTTTGAAATTTTCGCGGGTCCAGACCCGCAGAAGGAACCGAGATGAACCAGGAAGTCCTGAACATCTTCAATCCGGTCCAGGCCGCCCCGACCTTCGACCAGATCCGTATCGCCCTGGCCTCGCCCGAAAAGATCCGTTCGTGGTCTTTCGGCGAGATCAAAAAGCCCGAGACCATCAACTACCGCACGTTCAAGCCCGAGCGTGACGGCCTGTTCTGCGCCCGCATCTTCGGCCCGACGAAGGACTACGAGTGCCTTTGCGGCAAGTACAAGCGGATGAAGTACAAGGGCATCATCTGCGAGAAGTGCGGGGTTGAGGTGACCCTGGCGCGCGTCCGCCGCGAGCGGATGGGCCACATCGAACTGGCCTCGCCGGTCGCCCACATCTGGTTCCTGAAGTCGCTGCCGAGCCGCATCGCCCTGATGCTGGACATGGCGCTGAAGGACGTCGAGCGCGTCCTCTACTTCGAGAACTACATCGTCACCGAGCCGGGCCTGACCCCGCTGAAGCAGCACCAGCTGCTCAGCGAGGATGACTACCTGCGCTTCCAGGAAGAGTTCGGCGACGACAGCTTCACCGCCGAAATCGGCGCCGAGGCGGTCCAGGGCCTGCTGAAGGGCATCGATCTCGAGAAGGAAGCCGAGAAGCTCCGCGAGGAGCTGCAGACGACCACCTCGGAAATCAAGCTGAAGAAGGCGTCCAAGCGCCTGAAGCTCATCGAGAACTTCATCGAGAGCAACAACAAGCCCGAGTGGATGGTCCTGTCGGTGATCCCCGTGATCCCGCCGGAACTGCGCCCGCTGGTGCCGCTGGACGGCGGCCGCTTCGCGACCTCGGACCTGAACGACCTCTATCGCCGGGTCATCAACCGGAACAACCGCCTGAAGCGCCTCATCGAGCTGCGCGCGCCGGACATCATCATCCGCAACGAGAAGCGGATGCTGCAGGAAGCCGTCGACGCCCTGTTCGACAACGGCCGCCGCGGCCGGGTGATCACCGGCGCCAACAAGCGTCCGCTGAAGTCGCTGGCCGACATGCTGAAGGGCAAGCAGGGCCGGTTCCGCCAGAACCTGCTCGGCAAGCGCGTGGACTACTCGGGCCGTTCGGTCATCGTGGTGGGCCCCGAGCTGAAGCTGCACGAGTGCGGCCTGCCCAAGAAGATGGCCCTCGAGCTGTTCAAGCCGTTCATCTACGCGCGCCTGGACGCCAAGGGCCTGTCGGGCACCGTCAAGCAGTCCAAGCGGATGGTGGAGCGTGAGCAGCCGGCGGTCTGGGACATCCTGGACGAGGTGATCAGCGAGCACCCGGTGCTCCTGAACCGCGCCCCGCCCCTGCACCGTCTGGGCATCCAGGCGTTCGAGCCCAAGCTGATCGAAGGCAAGGCGATCCAGCTGCACCCGCTGGTCTGCGCCGCCTTCAACGCCGACTTCGACGGCGACCAGATGGCCGTGCACGTCCCGCTCTCGCTGGAAGCCCAGCTTGAAGCCCGCGTGCTGATGATGAGCACGAACAACATCCTGTCGCCCGCCAACGGGCGGCCGATCATCGTGCCGTCGCAGGACATCGTCCTCGGCCTCTACTACCTGTCGCTGATCAAGGACGGCGAGCCCGGCGAGGGCAAGGCGTTCGCGAGCCTGGGCGAGATCGAAGCGGCGCTCGACGCCGGCGTCGTCTCCCTGCACTCGAAGATCCGCTGCCGCTACACCGAGATGGACGCCGACGGGAACCTGGTGACCAAGGTCATCGAGACCTCGCCGGGCCGGATGAAGATCGCCGCGCTGTTCCCGCAGCACCCGGCGGTCGGCCATCGCCTTCTGGAGAAGAACCTCACCAAGAAGGAAATCGGCAACCTGATCGACACCGTCTATCGGCACTGCGGCCAGAAGGCGACGGTGATCTTCGCCGACCAGATCATGGGCCTGGGCTTCCGCGAGGCGGCCAAGGCCGGCATCTCGTTCGGCAAGGACGACATCGTCATCCCGGCCCGCAAGGCCTCGATCGTCGATGAGACCCGCAAGCTCGTGGAAGAGTACGAGCAGCAGTACGCCGACGGCCTGATCACCAAGGGCGAGAAGTACAACAAGGTGGTCGACGCCTGGGCCAAGGCCACCGACCGCGTCGCCGACGAGATGATGGCCGAGGTCTCCACCGCCCCGATCGGCCCCGACGGCCGTCAGCAGGAGATCAACTCGATCTTCATGATGAGCAACTCGGGCGCCCGGGGCTCGCAGGCCCAGATGAAGCAGCTCGGCGGGATGCGCGGCCTGATGGCCAAGCCGTCGGGCGAGATCATCGAGACGCCGATCATCTCGAACTTCAAGGAAGGCCTGACCGTCCAGGAGTACTTCAACTCCACCCACGGCGCCCGTAAGGGCCTGGCCGACACGGCGCTGAAGACGGCGAACTCGGGTTACCTGACCCGCCGTCTCGTCGACGTGGCGCAGGACTGCATCATCACCGAGGAAGACTGCGGCACCACCCGGGGCATCACGCTCCGCGCCGTGGTCGAGGGCGGCGACGTGCTGGTCTCGCTCGGCCAGCGCATCCTGGGCCGCTTCGCGGCCGAGGACGTGAAGGATCCGGGCACGCAGGAAGTCATCGTTCCCGCGGACAGCTATCTCGACGAGAACATGATCGAGGCCATCGAGGCCGCCGGCGTCCAATCGGTGAAGGTCCGTTCGGTCCTCACCTGCGAGACCAAGACCGGCGTCTGCGGCGCCTGCTACGGCCGCGACCTGGCGCGCGGCACGCCGGTGAACATCGGTGAGGCCGTGGGCGTCATCGCCGCCCAGTCGATCGGCGAGCCCGGCACCCAGCTGACGATGCGGACCTTCCACATCGGCGGCACCGCCCAGGTGGCCGAGCAGTCGTTCTACGAGAGCGCCAACCAGGGCATCGCCCGTATCGCCGGCAATACCGTGACGGCGCCGGACGGTGCGCTCATTTCGATGAGCCGCAACCTGATGCTCACCATCCAGGTCGACGGCAAGGACCGGGAATCCTACAAGGTTCCGTACGGCGCCCGGCTGCGGGTGAAGGACGGCGAGAAGGTCACGCGCGGCCAGCGTCTGGCCGAGTGGGACCCCTACACCACGCCGATCATCACGGAAGTGGGCGGCCGCGTCCGCTTCGAGGACCTGGTGGAGAACTTCTCGTTCCGCGAGGAAGCCGACGAAGCCACCGGCATCTCCAACCGCGTGGTCATCGACTGGCGCGCCAGCTCCAAGGGTTCGGACCTGCGTCCGGCCATGGCGGTGCTGGGCGAGGACGGCGCCTACAAGCGCATCTCCAACGGCGGTGAAGCCCGCTACCTGCTGCCCGTCGGCGCCATTCTCTCCGTCGGCGACGGCGACGAGGTGAAGCCGGGCGAGGTCATGGCCCGTATCCCCACGGAAAGCGCCAAGACGCGCGACATCACCGGCGGTCTGCCGCGGGTGGCGGAGCTGTTCGAAGCGCGGCGTCCGAAGGATTGCGCGGTCATCGCCGAGATGGACGGCCGGGTCGAGTTCGGTCGGGACTACAAGAACAAGCGCCGCATCAAGATCACCCCGGAAGACGGTGGCGAGGCGGTCGAGTTCCTGATCCCCAAGGGCAAGCACATCACCGTCCACGACGGCGACGTGATCCGGAAGGGCGAGTACCTGATCGACGGCAACCCGGATCCGCACGACATCCTGCGCATCCAGGGCATCGAGGCGCTGGCCGACTTCCTGGTGAACGAGATCCAGGAGGTCTATCGACTGCAGGGCGTGCCGATCAACGACAAGCACATCGAGACGATCGTCCGTCAGATGCTGCAGAAGGTCGAGATCCTCGAGCCCGGCGACACCGGCCTGCTGCGCGGCGATCACCTCGACAAGCTCGAGGTGGACGAGGAGAACGCCAAGACGGAAGCCCGCGGCGGCCGTCCGGCGCTCACCCAGCCCGTGCTGCTCGGCATCACCAAGGCCTCGCTGCAGACCCGCAGCTTCATCTCCGCGGCCTCGTTCCAGGAGACGACGCGGGTGCTCACCGAGGCCGCCGTCCAGGGCAAGATCGACACCCTGGAAGGCCTCAAGGAGAACGTGATCGTGGGCCGCCTCATCCCGGCGGGCACGGGCTCGTACCTGCGCAACCTGCAGCGCATCGCCGCCAAGCGCGACGAGGCGCTCACCCAGAGCCGCGAAGAGGCGATGGAGCCGCTGCCGGCCGAGATCGCCGACGCCGCGGTGGGCGAGCAGGTGGAGTCGTAAGAGCTCTCCAGTACCAAGCGTAACGAGCGGCCCGGGAGCGATCCCGGGCCGTTTTCGTATGCGCCGCCCCATGGTTGCAAAAGAATGCCGTTCAACTAGCGTGGCCGTGGGGAATTATGGGGGGCGTTCGATGCGTTCGGGTCTTGCGGCGTCGGCCGCCTTTTGCGTGCTTGCGTTGGCGTCCCAGGGCGTGGCGGCGCCGCCGCCCGCATCGGCCTTCGGACGCATTCCGGCGGTCGTGCAGGCGGCGATCTCGCCCGACGGCGCCAAGGTGGCGGTCCTTGGCGGGCACAGCGACGAGCGTGTCCTCTCCATCGCCACCCTGGATCAGCCGAACCTGCCGCAGCTGCGCCTCGGCGACGTGGAGGCCGTCGGCGTCCGCTGGGCGGGCAATGGGCATGTGCTGGCCCGGCTGGCGTACTGGGAGCAGGTCACCGGCAAGGTGGCCTACCGGTTCGAGCGCACCGTTGCGGTCACGCCCCAGGCTAAGGCGGTGTCGCGCCTGCTGGATAGCGGCGCCAACAACCTGCTGGTGTCGCAGCCGATCCTGGGGGTGACGGCGGGCGACAAGCCGCGCGTGCTCATGACCGGGCTCATGGAGTCGGGCGGGCCCAGCGGCAACGCCAATACGCGCCTGGCGCGCAAGGGGGAGGAGAGCTCCTGGGTGCTGGCGCTCTGGAGCGTCGATCCGGCCACGGGGCGGGGGACGATCGTGGAGAAGGGGACCTACGATACGGCCACCTGGGAAGTGGATCCGGCCGGCAAGCCCCGCGTCCGGCTGGACATCGACGAGAACACCCACGCGTTCTCGGTGATGGGCCGCGCGAACGACCGCGCCCAGTACGTCCAGGTCCACAAGGCGCCGAGTTTCGCCAGCCGCCGCCACTACTACGGCTTTTCGGCGCCCGACGGCGCCATCATCCTCAGCGAGGGCGGTCGCCTGATGAAGCGACGGCTGGCCGACGGCGGCTCCGAGCCGTTCGGCCCCGAAGTCCTCGAGACCAACCCGAGCCTGATCTGGGACGAGGCGCGCGCAGTCGTGGTCGGCATCTCCACCGGAGCCGAGAAGCCCACCGTCAGTTGGACCGACCCGCAGATCGGGGCCGCGCACGGCACGCTGCTCAGGGTATTCAAGGACAGGCGGGTGGACCTGGCCGGATGGTCGGCAGACCGGACCCGGTTCGTGGCCCGGGTCAGCAGCCCGTCCGCGCCAGGCGCCTGGTATCTGTTCGACGCCGCCCGCAAGGAAGTCTCGCCGCTGGGCGACGAGTACCCGGAGCTCAAGGACGCCACCCTCGGCCAGACGCGCTGGATCAGCTATCGGGCGCGCGACGGCCTGGAGATCCCGGCCTATCTGACCTTGCCCCCGGCCGACGCGACGGTCGGGAAGAAGCCGCCGCTGGTCGTGCTGCCCCACGGGGGCCCGCGGAGCCGGGACGCCTACGACTTCGACTACATGGTGCAGTTCCTGGCCACGCGCGGATATGCCGTCCTCCAGCCGCAGTTCCGGGGCTCCTGGGGCTTCGGAGACGCCTTCGAGACGGCTGGCGATGGCGAATGGGCCGGCAAGATGCAGACCGACCTGCTCGATGGTGTCGCGGCCCTGGCGGCGCAGGGGGAGGTCGACGCCGGCCGCGCCTGCATCGTGGGCGCCTCCTTTGGGGGGTACTCGGCCCTTGTGGGCGCTGCGCTCTATCCCGGCAGCTACCGCTGCGCCGCCTCCATCGCGGGCATCAGCGACCTGGGCCAGCTGCTGCTGGAAGACGGGCGCGCCTATGGCCGTGACTCCGCGAGCCTGGGCGAGCTGCGCGGCATGATCGGCGGAGCGGGTCCGCTGAAGCTGTCGGCGACCTCTCCGGCGCGACACGCGGCCGCGGTCAAGGCTCCGGTCCTGCTGATCCACGGTGACAGGGACACTGTCGTGCTCGCTGACCAGTCCGTGCGAATGGCCGACGCGCTGAAGGCGGCGGGCAAGCCGCACGAGCTGGTTATCCTGGAGGGGGAGAACCACTATCTCAGCCGCGCCTCCAGCCGGACGTGGACCCTGGAGGCCATCGAAGCCTTCCTGGCGAAGCACCTGCCGGTGACATGAGCCCTTGGCTTGCGCGCCCGGCGCCCTAGATCAGGAGGCCGACGACGCGAGGAGATCCCCGGTGCCGCTGCTGCTTTGCCCCAACGACAATACGTCCATGCAGAACGTGAACCGCGGGGGTGTGGAGATCGACATCTGCCCCACCTGCCGGGGCGTGTGGCTCGACAGGGGCGAGCTCGAGAAGCTGTTGCAGGACGCCCGGCAGGTCCAGAGCGAGCAGACGGAGGACCGTCAGCGGTTCGACCGCGAGGTCCAGGATTTCCACCGCAATCCCGACGATTGGAAGAAGCGGCATCCCTACGACAGCCAGCACGGCCGCTACCGCTACGACGACAGCTATCACTACAAGAAGAAAAAGAAGGGCTTCGATATCTTCGACATCTTCGACTGAGGCCGCAGCCGGTCAGCGCGGGCGGCCCGCGGAGCCGCTCATGGCGGCGGGCGAGCTGCCCATGCCCTTCATGTGGGGAACGCCGCCGGGCGGGCCACGCTGGACGTCCCAGTCGAGTTGGGAGCCGGGGGCACGGGGGCGGGATTCCTCGCTGCGCTTGTAGCGGTAGGCGGCTTCGCGGCGCGCCGCCGCGCGGCCCAGCTCGGAGGTGTCGTCGCGGTCGAGGCCAAGGCCGGGGAAGGGCGCATCGCGGGCCCCGCGGGCCAGGCGCTGTTCGCACTTCTCGCGCTCCTCCCGGCTGAGCCCGGCGGGGTTTGCGCAGCCGACGAGGCCGCGCAGCGCCTGCCGGGCGTTCTCGGCCATCGGGTCAGGCGAGGGCGTGCGTGACGGAGCCGGCGCCCGATCCTGGGGCGACTCGGCCTCGGCCCTCGGGGCGACCAGCGGCTCTACCTGCAGGTCCGGCGGCACGTTCCGCAGCTTTCGTCGGTGGAGGCGGATCGGCTCGGCCGGCCCGCCCGCGTGCGGCGGAGGGACGCGGGGAAGGATCAGCACCGGGATGATCGGCTCGGGCGGTCCCGACCGCACCGGCGGCGTCAGCAGCTTGGGCGCATGGACGGCGATGGCCGTAAGCAGCACGACGTGCGCGACGACGGAGATCGCCACGGCGTTATAGGTTCGGCCCCGTCCAGCCGGCCTCATGGCGCTCCAGGTCTGCAGTCAAGCTTTGCGGAAAGCCTACCTCGGCCCGCAAGGCGATTTCATGGCGGCGGCCCCAAGCGAGTCGCGTTGACGGGAAGGCCGCTTACGACTATGTAGCGCCCTCTTTCGAGGCCGGGATTCCTTTCCCAGTCCGATGAGCGCAGCCCGCCGGAACGCCATACCGACGCGTCCCGGCGAGTTTTTGCGTTCGGAGGGCCGGCCTCGGACATACGATAACGAAGACCCCAACCGAGGCGCCCCGGCCAAACGGCACACGCCTCCCAAGCGAGAATAGATGCCGACAGTTAATCAGCTCATCCGCAAGCCTCGCCAGTCGAAGCCCGCGCGGAACAAGGTCCCGGCCCTTAAGGGCTGCCCGCAGCGCCGCGGCGTGTGCACCCGGGTCTACACCACGACCCCGAAGAAGCCGAACTCGGCCCTGCGGAAGGTCGCCAAGGTGCGTCTGACCACCGGCATCGAAGCGGTGTGCTACATCCCCGGCGAAGGCCACAACCTGCAGGAGCACTCCGTGGTCCTCATCCGTGGCGGCCGCGTGAAGGACCTTCCGGGCGTGCGCTACCACATCCTGCGCGGCGTGCTCGACACGCAAGGGGTCAAGGACCGCAAGCAGCGCCGTTCGCTCTACGGCGCCAAGCGTCCGAAGTAAGGATTTAAGAGATGTCCCGTCGCCGTCGCGCAGACAAACGTGAAGTCCTCCCGGATCCGAAGTTCGGGGACCTCGTCGTCACCAAGTTCATGAACTACGTGATGTACGAAGGTAAGAAGGCCGTGGCCGAGAATATCGTCTACGGCGCCTTCGACATCCTGGAAGCCCGCCGCAAGGACCAGGGCCCGCTGGAAACCTTCCATGCGGCGCTGGACAATGTGGCTCCGGCCATCGAGGTCCGCTCCCGCCGGGTCGGCGGCGCGACCTACCAGGTCCCCGTCGAAGTTCGTCCCGAGCGCCGTCGCGCCCTGGCCATCCGCTGGCTGGTGAACGCGGCCCGTTCGCGGGGCGAGAACACCATGACGGAGAAGCTGGCCGGTGAGCTGCTGGACGCCTCTTCGAACCGCGGCTCTGCGGTGAAGAAGCGGGAAGACACCCACAAGATGGCCGAAGCCAACCGGGCCTTCTCGCACTACCGCTGGTAAGCGCCCGTCATACTGAGCTTCCCGGCGCGGGCGGTTTGAGATAAAC
>JAEYNH010000185.1 GCA_023412655.1 Pseudomonadota bacterium
GGGGGCGGGGGGGGCGCCGGCCGGGCCCGGCCCGTGCAGGCGCCTAGCAGGAGAAGCGAGACCAGGAGGGCGGCGAGGCGCGTCATGGTCCGGCCGCGCCTATTCGGCTTCGGAAGCCGCGGGCGGCGGATCGCCCTCCAGCGGCAGCCGCATGCGCCAGACGCCCTTGAACTTCTCCGGGTCGGCCGGCTTGTTGTGGCGCAGGATCACCAGCCGCCCGGCGCGGGCGAGGCCCACCGCCACGGGCCGCACCTTGGCCAGCTCGCGCCGCCAGGCGGCGGGGTCGACGGCCTTGGCCACGTCCTCGGGCGAGACCGACTTGCCGGGGGCGACCTTGCCCAGCAGGTCGAAGATGGCGTCCTCGACGGCCTGGCTCATGCTCAGCCGCCCCGCTTCATGGTTTCGCGGGCGATGATCACCTGCTGGATCTGGCTGGTGCCCTCGTAGATCCGGAAGATGCGCACGTCGCGGTAGAAGCGCTCGATGCCGTACTCGGCGATGTAGCCGGCGCCGCCGAAGATCTGGACCGCCTTGTCGGCCACGCGCCCGACCATCTCGGAGGCGAAGTACTTGGCCGCCGCCCCTTCCATGGTGACGTTCTGGCCGGCGTCGCGCTTCCGGGCCGTCTCCATGGTCAGCGCCCGGGCGGCCAGGGCCTCGGTCTTGCAATCGGCGATCATCCCCTGGACCAGCTGGAAGCTGGCGAGGGTCTGGCCGAACTGCTTGCGCTCGGCGGCGTAGGCCACGCTGTCGGCGATCAGCCGCTCGGCCACGCCGACGCAAAGGGCTGAGATGTGCAGCCGGCCCTTGTCCAGGACCTGCATGGCCACCTTGAAGCCCTCGCCCTCGGCGCCGATCAGGTTCTCGGCAGGGATACGGACGTTGTCGAAGATCACGTCGCAGACGTGAGCGCCCTGCTGGCCCATCTTCTTCTCGGGCTTGCCGACGGAGAGGCCCGGCGCATCGCGGGGCACGAGGAAGGCCGAGACGCCGCCCGCGCCCGGCTTGGACGGATCGGTGCGGGCCATGACCGTGAAGAGGTCGGCCTTGTTGGCGTTGGTGATGAAACGCTTGGCGCCGTTCAGCACATAGTGGTCGCCGTCGCGCACGGCCCGGGTCTGGACCGAGGCCGAATCCGAGCCGGCTTCCGGCTCGGTGAGGGCGAACGAGGTGATGATCTCGCCGGAAGCGATGCCCGGCAGGTACTTCTGCTTCTGAGCCTCTGTGCCGAACATCACCAGCGCCTGGGAGCCGATGCCCACATTGGTGCCGAAGGTGGAGCGGAAGGCCGGGCTGGTGCGGCCGAGCTCGATCACCACCAGGCACTCGTCCTCCATGGACAGACCAAGGCCGCCGTACTCCTCGGGAATTGACAGGCCGAAGAGGCCGAGGCCCTTCATCTCCTCCACCACGTCGTCGGGCATGGCGTCGTCCTCCGCCACCTTGGCCTCCAGCGGGCGCAGGCGTTCGGTGACGAAGCGGCGGACGGTGTCGATGAGCTGGTCTCTGGTCTCGGCGTCGAGCGCCATGCGGTGATCCCCTTCTTCTCTCTTTATGTGCAGGCTTTGGTGGCGACGGCTTCGCGGAAGCGGCCGAGGCCCACGGCCACGATCGGCGCGGGCCAGGTCTCGGCGTGGACACTGCCCGGAGGCAGGGAGCACGAGACCGGCGCCGGCGAGGGCGTGAGCTTGTTGTCCTTGCCGAGGATCAGCGCCATGGCGCGGTAGTCCAGCGGCTTGGAGGTGCGGTTCCAGACCTTCAGTACGGTGGCGCGCTTCTCGGCCGAACCGTCCAGGGCGGCGGCGATCTGGCCCTCCGGCGGCGGGCCGAACGGCTGGGCCACCGCTCCCGGCGGATGGGCTTCGGCGAGCTGGCCCTTCTCCACCTTGACCAGGACGGGCTGGCCCTTGTCGTCGAGCCGGAACAGGGCGCGCTGGCCGAGGACCACCTGCAGGGTGCCGCCGTCGACCAGGGTCTCGGGCTTGAACGACAGCTGTTGGGGCGCGGCCTTGGCTGCAGGCGCCTTGCTGGCTGGCGCTTTTGCGGCAGGGGCGGCCGTCTGGGCGGCCAGGGCAAGGACGAGGGCGGCGGCAAGCATCACTTCGCCTCTTGGGGCTGGGGACAGACGACTTCGTTGGTGTCGCGGAATTCGAAACCGGTGAGAAGAATCCCCGACGCCGGGCCCTGGTTCTGCCAGCGCTCGTAGTTCTGCAACAGCGGCAGCACGGTGCAGACGCCCACGGGGTCGCCCTCGGGGAGCAGCCGGGCGCGATAGTCGAAGGCCTTCGACACCCCGCTCAGCACCTTCATCATCACCTCGGCGTCCCCCGAGCGCTGCAGGGTGATGACCACCGAACCTTCCGGCGCATCCTCGAACGCGCCCTGCCCCGGCCTGGGCGGGGCGGCCGCGCCGGCGGGCGCGACCTCCGCCGAGACGAGGACGGGCGGTCCATCCACCGGCAGCCGCACCGTGACCTGCTCGCCCATGGCGACCAGCACGGCGCCGTCCGGCGTCACCTGCGACCGGAGGGCGGGCGGCTGGGACCAGGACGGTCCCGCGAACGCCGCCAGCGCCAGCGCGGTCGCCAGCCGCCTCATGCCTTGGCGAGCGCCAGGGCGGAGCCCTGGCC
>JAEYNH010000196.1 GCA_023412655.1 Pseudomonadota bacterium
CCGTTGGCGCGGGCCACGGCGGCCTTGTCCTCGCGGGCCACGGCGGCGGCGAGCTCGGGCGGCGACAGCACGTCCAGGACCGAGAGGGCGGCCTTGGGGCCGACGCCCTGGATGGTGCGCAGGATGACGAAGGCGCTGCGCTCGTCGCGGCCGAGGAAGCCGTATAGGGTCAGGCCGGTCTGCTCGCCGAACACGCTCTCGACGTGCACCACGGTCTCTTCACCGATGGCCGGCAGGCGCGAGAGGGTGCGCGAACCGCAGCGCACGACATAGCCCACGCCCATGACGTCGATCAGGGCCTCTTCCTCGCCGACTTCGGCGACGATGCCGCGCAGGCGTCCGATCACGGCGTGCGCTCCAGGCGGTAAGGGGGGCGAATCACGTTCGGCATGCGTTCCCGCTGACCTACCGTGCGGGCGCGCAAGGGGGAACTATGGAAGGATTATCCCACGCGAAGGTGAAGCCGGGCGGCGTAGGACCGGGAGCCTCAGGCCACCCGCCGCGCGGTGCGGGCGTGGGCGTGGGCGATGGCGACGGCCAGGGCGTCGGCGGCGTCGGCGGTGGTCTTGCCGGCGGTGGGCAGCAGGCGGGCGATCATCCAGCCGACCTGGGCCTTGTCGGCGCCGCCGGTTCCGACCACGGCCTTCTTGACCACGGTGGCGGCGTATTCGGCCACCGGCAGGCCGGCGCGGGCCGGCGCCACCAGGGCCATGGCCCGGGCGTGGCCAAGCTTCAGCGCCGAGCGGGCGTTCTCGTTGACGAAGGTTTCCTCGACGGCGGCCTCGTCCGGAGCGTGCTCGGCGATGATCGCCTCGATGCCGGAGAGCAGGATCAGCAGCCGCTCGGCGAAGGGCAGGGTGTCCTTGGGCGCGATGACGCCGTGGGCGACATGGACCAGCCGCGCGCCCTCGCAGGCCACCACGCCCCAGCCGGTGCGGCGCAGGCCCGGATCGAGGCCGAGGATGCGGACGGGGCGAGTCGGGTTCATCGTCTGTTCCAGCATGCCGCAGCTAAGCGGCGAATGCTTGCCGAAAGATGATCAGCGCCAGAACTGGAAGGCGTCGAACCCGCGGACGATGTCGGCGCCGGGCACGCCGAAGAGCGTCGCCAGGAAGGCGGCGAAGCCGAAGAAGGCGCCGCCGACGCCGGGGAGCAGCAGCAGGGCGGCGATCAGCAGGATCATCGACACGCCCTCGGCCTTGTGGATGGCCGGGTCCCACCGCCGCGGCAGGAAGGGGCGGATGGCCCCGAAGCCGTCGAGGCCGGGGATCGGCAGGAGGTTGAGCAGCAGGGCCGTCGCCTGGAGGAAGGCCAGCAGGGCGATGGCGTTGGCCAGGGGCTGGGGCCAGGGCAGCCGTGTCAGCGCCGCCAGCAGGATCAGGGCCAGCAGGGTGCCGGCGGGGCCGGCCAGGGAGGCGGCGGCCCGCCAGCCGCGGCTGCGCATCAGGTCGTGCCGCAGCCAGACGGCCCCGCCCGGGAAGCCGATGCCGCCGAGGGCCAGGGCGATGAGCGGGATGACCAGGCTGGTGCCGAGATCGCCATAACGGCGCGGGTCGAAGGCGAGGTAGCCCTTCTCTCGGACGGTGTAGTCCCCGGCCATGTAGGCGGTGAAGGCATGGCCGAACTCGTGGGCCATCACCGCCAGGATCCAGCCCAGCATCACGAAGCCGAAGGTGACCGGGCCCAGCGCCGGCCCCGGGGCCACGGTGGCCAGGGCCACGCCAAGGGCCAGGAAGGCCGCCAGGATGGCGAGACCGACCAGGTTATTGGGCGGGGCGGGGACGGCTTCCTGGGTGGTCATGGGCGCCGATATGCCCTGTCCCGGAGCCCGCGTCGACGATGTTTCTGATTTGTTCCGTTTCGTGTTAAGCTGGAGGCATGGTTCGCCCGCGCCCGACACTCCGCCCCAAAGCAGAGCCGGTGCGGCACGAAGCCCGCCGGACCCTGGCGCCCCAGGAGCCGCCGCCGGGCATCTATGCCTGCAAGTTCGACTGGGACCTGGCCGCCGCCATCGCCACCCGCGTGGTCAACGGCGAGAGCCTGCGTTCGGTGTGCCGCGCCGATCCGGCCATGCCCACCGAGAAGACGGTGTGGAACTGGCGCCGGGCCAGGCCGGAGTTCGACGAGCTGATGACGTGGGCCAACGCCACGGCCCGGGCCCGGAGCCTGGCTGAGCAGGGGCGGGCGGACGCGGCGAAACGCGAGGCCAAGGCGGCGGCGCGGCGGGCGCGGGGCTTCCGGCCCTATCCAAGGCTGCATGACGGCTATGCGCCGGACGTGGCCGAGGCGATCCTCGACCGCCTCGTCATGGGCGAGAGCCTGACGAACATCTGCCGCGACCCGGCGATGCCCTGCACCGGCACGGTGTACAACTGGATGCGGCGCTATCCGGACCTGGTTCGTGGCTACCGGACGGCCAAGTGGCTGTGCCGGGACCGGCTGGTGGACGAGGCGGCGGAGGAGCTCAGGGCCGTGACCAAGCTGCGGGCGGGCCGGCGGCGGCTGAAGGCCTACGATCTGCAGATCGCCCGGCTGTCGCCCAAGCGCTACGGCTGAAGGCCCGCCGGGGACGGCTTCCCCTGTTCGGGCGGGCCCGGCCGGTTGCTCGACTGAAACACTCTTGCGATTGCGAGCAACCTTCCGGAATCGTAAGTTCGGTATGAAGCCGCGGACAAACGCGGAAATATCGGGGAGCTGAAACGTGAAACGCGCCGCCATCCTGTTGCTGGGAACCGCCCTTTGCGTCGCGCCGGTCGCGCTGACGGGCTCCATCGCCGCGCAGGCCCAGCCCGCCGCCGCCTCGAAGTCGACCTACAAGGCGCCGCGCAACGCCTTCGGCCAGCCGGACCTCGCCGGGTTCTGGACGAACAACACCATGACCCCGCTGATGCGGCGCTCCCAGTATGGCGAGCGCCTGGTGCACACCCCGGAAGAGGTGAAGCAGCTGGAGGAGCAGGCCGCCCAGGAGGTCGAGGAAGGCAACAAGCCCACCGACCCGAACGCCCCCGCCGAGGCGACCAAGCGCTCGGCGTCCAACGTCCGTCCAGAGTTCGCGGCGGCCGGCGGCGACGTGGGCGGCTATGACCGCGGCTGGCTGGACCCGGGCCACAGCGTGATGCGGGTGAAGGGCGAGCCCCGCACCTCGCTGCTGACCACGCCGAACGGCCAGTTCCCGCCGCGCAAGGCGGGCGCGCCGCCGATCTCGGGCGGCGCCCGCGGCGGCGCCAATTCCTTCGATAGCTATGAGTATCGTTCGCTGGGCGAGCGCTGCGTCATCGGCTTCGGCCGCAACGGCGGGCCGCCGATGCTCCCGAACGGCTTCTACAACAACAACTACGAGTTCATCCAAACCCCGGACGCGGTGGTGATCCAGGTGGAGATGAACCACGACCTGCGGATCATCCGCCTGAACGGCAAGCACCGCACGGACGGCGTGCGTCCCTACTTCGGCGACAGCATCGGCCGGTGGGAAGGCGACACCCTGGTGGTGGAGACCATCAACCTGCCGCAGAGCCAGCACCTGGCCGGCGCGTGGGAGAACCTGAAGGTGACCGAGCGCTTCACCCGGGTGGGCCCGCAGCGCATCCACTACCAGTTCACGGTGGAAGACCCGACGGTGTGGGACAAGCCGTGGGGCGGGGAATACGAGTTCGCGCCGCTGGCCGGCCGGATCTTTGAATACGCCTGCCACGAGGGGAACTACGCCCTGCCCGGCATCCTGGCCGGCGCCCGGACCGAGGAGCGGGAAGCGGCGGAAGCCGCCGCGGCCGAGAAGGCCAAGGCGGAGGCCGAGGCCGCCAAGGGCGCGAAGGGCAAGGGCAAGGCCGCGGCCAAGCCCGCCGCCGCGGACTAGGCCGGCAAAGAGGCTCGCCCGGAGCGGGGAGCGCCCGCGGCGCGGGCGGTTCGGGGGGGAAGAGGGGGGGGGGGGCGGGGGGCGCCGCCCCC
>JAEYNH010000007.1 GCA_023412655.1 Pseudomonadota bacterium
AGCTCGCCCGCCGGCAGGTCGAAGAGACCGCCCTGGAGGGTGCCCTCCACGATCTGCTGCTCGAACTTGGTCTCCTCCTGGATGACGCGGTTCAGGTAGTTGAAGCAATCTGGGTTGGTGTCGGACAGCGATTCCGGCAGGAACGGATTGAAGCCCCCCGCGCACCGCGACGCCCCGCCGTCAGGGGCGTTCACCAGTTCGTGCCAGGCCTCGATGTTGATGAATCCCGACGTCTTCTCAGATGCATTGGTCGTCCCGAACGACCCATAGACGTCCCAGCGCCAGTCCCGCACCGGCGCCCTGCCCGTCAGACCGACCAGGAACTCGTCGATCGAGTAGTCAAAGTCGTAGGTGGTGCGCCCGACCCGGCCAGTGTTGAAGGTGAAGAACATGGGAGCGGTCGGATCCGGCCGCGAAGCCATGATCGAGCGCAGTTCCGCCGGCACGAACGGATTGGTCACCGGGATCATCGCGCGGGGTTCCGTCGACCCGGCTGACCAGCCCTGGCGGCTATACTGTGCCGCGTACTGCATGTGGTTGTACTGGGCGTAGAGCTCGACGTTCTCGCTGATGTCGTATCTACCGCGGAAGAAGGCGGTCCAGCGCTCGATCGGCTGCTGCAGCGGGTAGGTCGCGCCCTGCGGGAAGCCGAGGCGATCCTCGTCGAGGATGTAGGGTTCGCCTTCCGGGAACCGGTTGTTGAGGATCGGATCCTGGGTGGTGAGGATCGTTCCGTCGAGATTCACCGCCAGGGGCGCATTGCGGCGCGGCGGCGTGCTTGCGCCATAGAGCCCCTGGAATACCGCGTTGAGCGCGGCCTGTGTCGGCAGATTGGAGGCGTCCGATGCGATCGTCCCCCCCTGCAGCGCCCCTGCCACGCCTGAGCGCTCGAAGAACGGCCGCGTGCCGCGGTAAACCGGGCTGCGGTCGTAGTAGGACATCGACGCCATGACGTGACCACGCCCGGAGTCGATCGGCCCGCCGACGCTAAGGGACACATTGGTCGCCTCCGCGTCGCTGCGGTCGGTGATGCCGTACTGCGCGTCCAGTTCGACGCCGGTGAAGTTGCGCTTCAGGCGGAAGTTGATGACCCCGGCGATGGCGTCCGAACCATAGATCGCAGAGGCGCCGCCGGTGATGATTTCCACATTCTCGATCAGCGAGGTCGAGATTGAGTTGAGGTCGATCGCCCCAAGCGCGTCCGACGGCTGCATCCGTCGCCCGTCGAGCAGGATCAGCGTCCGCTGAATGCCAAGCCCTCGGAGGTTCGCGTTGTTGCGTCCCTGCCGCGCTGGGCTGCTCGACGAATTCGCATTGGTCGCCGAGAACTGCGGCATCTGGTTGAACGTGGCTTCAAGCGTCTGCGGCCCCGCCAGCTCGACCGCCTCGGCCGAGACGCTGACGATCGGGCTCTCGGCGGTGTAGTCGGGCCTCGCGATGCGCGAACCGGTGACCACAACCTCCGCCACCTCCTCAGCCGGGGGCGCTCCCTGCGCCCCAGCGGGCTGGGTCAGTCCAAAAGCCAGCACGACGGCTGACGCGCCACACCAAAGTCTCCGCATCTCTCATCCTCCCCAAAAATATATTGTTCTATTATTTAGAACTTTATCCCGATATAATGCACAGGGTGTCTATGTCTTCAACCGGACATTTTCAGTAGCTAGGCGGCGTAGAGGTCGCGGTACTCAGCCCGCAGCAAGTTCTTCTGGACCTTGCCCATGGCGTTGCGCGGCAACGCCTCAACGAAGATGGCCCGCTTGGGCGCCTTGTATGGGGCGAGCGCGTCACGCGCCGCGGCGAGGATCGTCGCCTCGTCGCCCGCCCCGAGTATCACCGCCGTCACTGCCTCGCCGAAATCTGGATGCGGCAGGCCGATCACGGCGCTTTCCACCACCCCTGGCAGCTCGTCGAGGATCAGTTCGATCTCCTTCGGATAGACATTGAAGCCGCCGGTGATGATCAGGTCCTTTTCACGTCCGGAGATCCAAAGGCGGCCGGCGTCGTCGAGCCTCCCGACGTCACCGGTGATGAACCATCCATCCTCAGTGAAGGCGGCAGCTGTCTGCTCGGGCTGCTCCCAGTAGCCCGAGCAGACGCTCTCCCCCCGAATCTCGACGCCGCCGACCTCCGCGCCCCCCGCTATCCGCACCTGCATGCCGTCTACCGGGAAGCCAACGCTGCCACCGACCCGGTCGCCTTGCAGCGGGTTGGTGGTGATGACGAGCGCCTCGCTCATGCCATAGCGTTCAAGGATACGACGCCCCATCCGCGCCTCGAACGCGTCGAAGGTCGAGGGGAGCAGCGGGGCGGAGCCGGAGACGAACAGCCGCACGCCCGCCGCCGCCTCCCGGGTGAAGCTGGGGAGGGCCAGGAGCCGGGTGTAGAACGTCGGGACGCCCATTAGCACCGTGGCCTCTCCAAGGCCGGCCATGACATCCTCTTCCGTGAACTTGGGAAGCCAGATCATCGGCGATGAACTGAGCAGAGCGCAGTGCAGGGCAATGAAGAGGCCGTGCACGTGGAACACCGGGAGGGCGTGCAGCAGCACGTCATCTCCGTCGAACCCCCAGGCCTTTCGCACTGCCTCGCCGTTGGCGGCCAACCCGCCGTGCGTAAGCATCGCACCCTTGGACCGGCCCGTTGTGCCGGACGTGTAGATGATCGAGGCCGTATCCGCCGCGGCGCGGGGAACGATGGCGCCCGCATCGCCGGCGAGGGGGCGGGCGTCTGCGACGAAGGCCGCCGCATCATGGACCACGACCTTAGGCCGGCAGTCGTTGAGGAAGTAGTCCAGCTCGACCGCGGTATAGCTGGGATTCAGCGGCACGAAGATGCCGCCCAGCTTGAGCGTCGCCATGTAGACCGCCACCACCTCCCAGCTCTTCTCGCTGATGAGGGCGACCCGGTCGCCAGGGCCCAGGCCTTCCGACCGCAGTCGCGCGGCGGCCGCGTCCGTCGCCCGGACCAGCTCGCCGTACGAGACGGCCGGTCCGCCGGGGCGACGAAAGCAATCCCGCTCCGCCACGAAGGCCGTGGCGAGCGCCTCATAGAAGTTGCCGCTCATGGGGCCTCCGTGCGCTAGTCGCCGTCTTCCTGCTGAAGACGCAGGTTGAACTCTGCCCGCCCGGGCCCCGCCAAAGCGGCCTCGGCCGCCGCTCGCTGATCCAGCTCGTCCTTGAGGAACCGGCCCGCCCGCCAGAAAAAGTACGCCGGCACGACATAGAGGAACGCTGAGCCCATCAGCACGACGCGCACGCTTTCCTTGTCGCCGACATACGGCTTCAGCAGGTCCGAGGCGAAGCCGAAGCTCAGAGCGCCGAACCCTGTTCCAACCAGGGTGGTGACAAAGAGCATGCTCGCCGTCGCGGTCGCCCTCACCCGTCGGCTCACCAGGCCCTGCACCGAGGCGAAGGTGCCGCCGTAGTAGAGGTCGTCGAAGAAGTCCGGCAGCACCAGCAGCGCCACAGCCATCACCCAGCTACCCGTCCACCAGGCGAAGAACAGGAGCGGCACGTTGCACAGCAGCCCAATGGTCTGCGGCGTCATGTAGTGGCGTGGGTTCTTCTGCCCCCAGCGATCAGCCAGGACGCCGCCCACCCAGGTGCCGAGCGCGCCGGCGATCCCGCCTGTGATCCCAAGCCAGAAGCCCGCCTGTGTTGTTGTGAGCTCATGGTTCCGGAGGAAGTGAATCATGCCCCAGACGCTGCCGCCCGCACCCAACAGGGCCGCGCTGGCCACCGCGAGGATGATGTTCACGAACGCCTTGGAGCCGCGGATTTCGGCGATCACCTCCTTCAAGGGAACCTTGGGCTCGATCTTCACAGGACCGGTGACGCCCACTCGCCGAGGGTCCTTCAGCACCCACCACATCAGGACCGCCAGCAGGATTCCTGGGAACCCGACGATGAAGAACGCCGCCCGCCAGCCGTAGAGATCGTTCAGCAGCCCCCCCAGGGACTTGCCGAGGAACGCCCCGATCGGCGAGCCGAGCCCGAAGATCGCCAGCGCCATGGCCAGCTTGGCCTTGGGCACCGTGTCGGCGATCAGGGAGTGAGCGGGCGGCACGCAGCCGGCCTCACCCGTAGCCACGCCGATGCGGGCCAGCACGATGTGCCAAAAGCTCTGAGCGGTTCCGCAGAGCGCCGTCATTCCAGACCAGACGGCCAGGCACGCGCCGATGAGATGGACCCGGTTCGTTCTCAGGTTGTCGGCGATCCGGCCGAGCGGGATGCTGACGCTGTTGTAGAAGAGGGCGAAGAAAAGGCCCGTGACCAGACCAAGCTGGGTGTCGCTAAGGCCAAGATCGCGCTTGATCGGCTCGGCCAGGACGTTGATGACCTGACGATCCAGAACATTCAGCACCAGAACACAGACCAGGATGCCGACCAGAAGCCGCTGATATCCTGGTGAAAATCCCGAAACCTCGCCCGACACTTCTAATGATTCAGTCGCAGCACCGCGGCTCACGCCCCCTCCCCTCGGCCTTCTCTGGGCCTTGTCTTTTCCCCGCGAGGATTGCCTCTCAATCAGGTTCTCGTCAACCAAGTTCAATATGTTGCATATTTTTTCCAATTATTGGAACATATGGGCTCAGTTCCTCTGTGTGGCCATCGCACGGCGGCGTTAGCCTTGCCAAGCGTTCCAAATAGCGGAATGAGCTAGATTCAACCTGCGGACGACGAGCCAAAGATGGACACGACAGTCGCGAAGGGCCTCGCGGTCCTGGAACTTCTGGCGCGCGCCGAGGCGCCCATGCGCCTTTCGCAGATTGCGCTCGAGCTTGATCTTCAGAAGAGCAACACACACCGCCTTCTCTCGACGCTGTCTCAGCTGGGCTATGTCCGGAAGGAGTTGGAGACAGGCCGCTACGCACCGACGTTGAAGGCCTGGGAACTGGGCGCGAGCGTGATCAGCGCTCATCCGGTGAAACGCGCCGCTGCGCCGTACCTGCAGGAGCTCCACCGGATTACCGGCGAGACTGCGACGCTCAGTGTTCTCGACGGCCACCAGGTGCTCGTCCTCGATAAGATCGTCGCCCCGCGCGCCTTGCGGTTCACGGCCCGGCCGGGCTCTCGCATCCCCGCGCTGCTGAACGCCTCAGGCCAGGCGATGCTGGCCCACGAGCCCGAGCCGCGCCCGCTCATCGAGCGGGGCCGCGTCGAGAGCCCCCATGCGCAAGACCTCGACCCCGATGACGTTATGCGCGAACTCGATGCAGTGCGCCGTCGCGGCTACGCCGTGATGACCAAGTCCAAGTACACCCCGGGGGTGGTCGGCGTGGCCGCCTCGCTTCCCACCCGCGACGGGTTCGGTCGGGCCGCCCTGAGTGCTTCAGGTCCTGAGGAGCGCTTCACCGGGGCACACCTCGAGGAAATCGTAGAGGCGGTGCGGGTCGTCGCCGCCCGCGTCGCCAACGCCACGGGTCGGATCTAGGGCGTCGCGGACGCGGCCCGGGTGCCGCGCGCATAGCGTCGGATTCGACGCTCTGCCTTCACCTCCCCCCTCAGCAGGGCGTTCCGGTTCCGCTCCAGCGCGCTGAGGTCGTAGAGGTAGTTGACCATTGCCCCGAACGACTGCCGCCGCCCATTGCTGGACAGGTCGCCGAGGGGATGGATGTCAGACACCGAAGCGCCGTTGCCAAGATGGAAGCGCGCCACTGGGTCCAGAGGCTCGCCGGCGGCGGTCTTCGCGGTCAGCAGGTACTCGGCCGCAAGCCTGCGGACCTCGGCTGCCGACGGGTCTCGATCGACGAGGTCGGACTCGACTTCGGCCCAGGCGCGAAGCCCCGGGATCGGCGATAGGGTGACAAACGTGCCCAAGTTCGGCAGCTCGGCCTGCAACGCGGCGACGACCTGTCTGATGAGCACCGATCCGAAGGGCACTCCGCGCAGCCCATCCTGGCAATTGGAGATGGAGTAGAAGACCGCCACCCGTGCATCCCGGGGCGCCAACTCCGGCCGCTCCGGGGAGAGCAGCGCGGTGATCGCGCCTGGGACTTTCGCGGTAAGGGCCACCTCGATGAAGATCAGGGGCTCGTCCGGCATGCGCGCATGGAAGAACGCATAGCAACGCCGGTCCGCTGGCTCGAGACGCCGCCGCAACTCGTCCCAGTCGCCGATCTCGTGCACGGCCTCATAGGCGATGATCTTGCGCAGCAGGCTCGCCGGTGACGACCAGGTGATCCGCTCCAGCCGAAGGAAGCCGGGGTTGAACCAAGCAGCGAGAAGATGAGCGAAGTCGGCGTCCAGCGCTGGCGCGCCGGGAATCTCCCGCCGCCAGGCGCCGAGGTCGGAGCGGATCTGGATCAGACGGCGAGTGCCGTTGTCGGCCAGGTTCAGGTTGCGGATCAGCTGAAGGCGGCGCGGTTCGGAGGCGGCATGCAGTTCAGCCAGCGCGGCCGGATCTGCCCCCGCGCGGTAGCCGGCGACCGCCCGCTCCAGCCGCTCGGCGTCGGGCGCAAACCGCGTCGAGAGGTTAGAAAGAAAGGCCCGCCGTCCCGTGTCATCCATCGCCTCGTAGGCCGCAAGCACCTTTTCGGCCAACGGCGGGGCGAACGCCGGGGCGCATCCCGCCAGTTCCTCGCACCAGGCCAGGAGCCGGGCGGCATTGTTGTGGGCAGGAAGGCGCGGCCATGGCAGGCCGGGAAGCCGGGCGCCGATGGCCTGACTGATCAGCCCTTGCATGGGGCGATCCCCAGCGCCGGTCCCAACACCTCCCAGATCCGCGTATCCAGACGCGGCGTTGTTCCCGAGCCCGCCGACGGCGGATCGGCGAACCCCATGGTGGCGACAACCAGCCGCTCCTCCGGAATTACGAACACATACTGTCCAAAGGCTCCGGAAGCGTTGAACATGCTGCAGGGCGCCGGCAGCCGGCCGCTCGTGTTCAGCCACCAGAGAAAGCCGTAATCCATATTGCGCGCCGAAGGCGTCACCGCCTGGCGCACATAGTCGGCGTCGACCAGCTGGCGGCCGGCCCAGCGTCCGCCATTGAGCCACAGCTGTCCGAGCCGGGCCATGTCCCGCACAGACAGCTCCATCGAACCGCCAATGCGGATGTTCCCACGAGGGTCGATCCCTTCCGGCTGGTAGTTGAGGTTCTCGACGCCGAGCGGCGTCATGAGTTCCTCTGTGGCGAAGGCGTGGCTCGACTGTCCGCTGGCCGCCGCGACTACATCCGAGAGATGGTCCGCCGGGACGCCGTCGTAGTGGAACATGCTGCCGGGTGCGATGGTGGCGCCGTAACCTGGAGGTCGGCCCGGCTCCGGCTCTGACAGTCGCACGTAGTCAAGGCCGTCACGCGGCCCGGGGTCACCCTCTCCCAGCTTTCTTGGGCGCTTGGAGCTCGGCTTGGCCACCAGGGTGCCCCCCGATGACATGGTCAGGAGATGACGGAGTGTGGTGTCGGGATGCAATCCGGAGCGCTCTGGAGGGTGGTACCTGGACACCGGGTCGTCAATGCGCAGGAGCCCCTTGGCGACGGCCACGCCGACCACGGCGCTGCCCCAGGATTTGCCGGACGAGAAGCTGACGTTGCGCTGCGTGGGATCGGCGCGGAAGTAGGGTCCGGCCCAGTAGCGCTCGAAGACGATCACCCCGTCCTTCACCACCACCAGGCCCTGCCGCCCGCCCATCGCGCCGATACGCTCGGCGGCCGCTTCGAGCCTGTTACGGTCAAGGCCATGCGCCGAGGGGTCGCCATGCGCCCACGGACCGGCGCCAGGGCCTTCACGCCCGGCGGCGCAGGCCGAGCTCGCGGCCAGCCAGATTCCGACGAGAAAGAGGGAAGCAAGCTTCATGGCTTTGCCTCCAGCGCCGCAAGCACGTCGCGGGAAAAATCAGCGATCTTGAAACCCGCATCGCGCCGATCGAAGCCACGGCGCACGATGACGACGCCTCTCTCCGGGACGATCATCACATACTGGCCGCGCGCACCCGCCGCCGCGTAGCTGCCAGCCGGCAGCCCCTGCTGCGGTCCGAATAGCCAGAATTGCGCTCCATAGCCTCGGCCATCGCGGCCTGTGGGCTGAGCTGGCGCTGGGCTGGCGACATAGCGCGTCCAGCCTTCCGGCAGGATCCTCTCGCCGCGCCAGACCCCGTCGTTGAGGTAGAGCAGTCCAAAGCGGGCGAAATCGCGCGCCGTCGACCACATCTGGCCGCTCATCAGGAAATCACCCTTCCAGTCTGTTTCCGGTGTCGTGCGGGTCATGCCGATGCGCCAGAACAGCTGGTGGAACGGCCAGGCCAGGAACCTGGCGTCATCGTTCATCGCCGCCCGCACCGAACGTAGCGCCAGGATGGTGTCCGAACCGGCGTAGACGAACCGCGTGCCCGGTCGTGAATCCATGCGGTTCAGCAGCGACGCCTCCGCAACCGCGGCGCCGCTTCGGTAGAGTTCCTGTTGCGGATTGCCGGCCGCCTCGGTGTACAGGCCGCTTCCCATGTGGAGTAGGTTCTCCACCGTGATCGCGCCCCGCGGATCGCCCGGGCGACGCCACTCCGGGAATGGCGCGGGCGCCTTCACGTCGACCAGTCCTTGGCCAGCCGCGATGCCGACGAGTGTGGCCGCCATGCTCTTGGCCGCGGAATTGGTCCGCTGCGGCGTGTGCATGTCGTAACCGCGGTCATAACGCTCTGCGACGATCCGGCCATCCTTCACCACGATCACGCCCCAGGTGACGCCGGCGTAGGCTTCAGGCTCGAAGGCCCTTGCGACCACCGCGTCCAGCCGCTGGCCCATCCTGCGCGGCAGACTGGCCTTGGCTCGGGCGTCGCCCAGGGGCCAGGGCTGGGCGTCGAGATCCGGAGCCTGAAGGTCGGAAGGCAGCCGCGGGATCGGGAACTCCGCCTCCGGCGACGCGCCGATGGGCAGCTGCACACAACCCAGGTGCGGACGCCAGACCGCGATCCTCGGAGGCATGTCGGGGGCGTAGTTCACCTCGACGCGCTTCTCCTCTTCGCGCACGATCACGGCCTCTGGACCGACAGATGCGGAGCCGTAGTTGCTGAAGATGTCGGCCTCCAGCCGAGCGGCGGAGAGGCCTGCAGTGAAGTGGCCCGTGCAGGCATAGAGGGCGCGCAGGCCCGCTGACTGTGCGCGGACGTGGCGCTCGGTGCCCACGGCGTCGCGGCCCTGGGCGAGGGCCGCCCCCGGGGCCAGGGCGAGCGTCGCAGCCACGGCCATAAGACTGGCAGACAGGTTCATATCAGCCTCAGAGGTCTAGCCGGTGGAGGGTGCGACTGAGCTGCTGGGAGGGATAGGGCTCCATCACCAAGCGCTCCTCGCGCTGCGGATCCGCGACGGCCCCACTCGCCGTGTCGAACAGCATGATCCGCCGCTGGGTAGTATCGAATTGCGGCCAGGGCAGTTCAGCGGAATCCGGTGCGCCGGTGTGGGCGAACCTCGTCCACGCGCTGGACATGGCCCGCGCCACCGCCTGCGCCGCGGGCGTATGCGGCCCGACCATCGAGGGGGCGCGCGCAGGATTGTCGAACGCCAAGGGCACGCACAGGCTATGGGGGGTGAAACGTCGCCCCCCCTCAACCGGTGTGCGGAACATCAGCCGGTACATCCATACAGGCGCCCCGGGCAGGGCCGCCTTGCGCTCGGCCTGCAGGGTCGCGTCACGGACGTAGCCGCGGGCCGAAGCTATGAGGAAGAAGAGCTCCGACGGCGAGGCCTCCGGGTTGGACGCCTTGAAGGTCGCAAGAACCTCGGCCGCATCGCCGCCTGCAAGGTAGGGCGCAAGGCGTTTCACCAGGTCAGGTTCGGTGAGTTCGTGGATACCCGGCTGATTGCCAAGCTGACTCGACAGCTCGGTGCGGGTCGTCCCGACGATCATCGGCACGTGCGATGAGATCTGCGGCGCCGCCGGATCGAACGGATGGCCTGTGAAGGTGACGCCATCGATGACCGGCGAGAACCGATAGTTCGCCTCCGAGATGATCTCCCGCTGAGCCCGGTAGACCTGCTCCCACGGCAGGGCCTGCAGTCCACGCGCGTCGGACTCGGCTAGGTTCAGCTTGCGGAACAGACGCGACGTGAGCGCTTCGGCTTGGTCGGGGGTCTGAATGCGGAGGTGGGAACCGCTCTGAACGATCGCACGGTGGAACAGCCCCTGCGCCGCCGGGCCGGCCATGCAGAGGCTGACCTTCCGGCCGCCCCCCGACTGGCCGAAGATCAGCACCCGGTTTGGATCGCCGCCGAAGCCCTCAATATTCTCGCGGACCCAGTTCAGGGCCGCGAAGATATCGAGCATTCCGACGTTGCCCGACTGGGCGAATTCGCTGCCCGCAGATTTGAGGTTGCAGAAGCCAAAGACGTTTAGCCGGTGATTGATGGTCACCACGACCACATCGCCGCGGGTCACCAGGTTCGTGCCATCGTACCAGGTGCTCGAGCCTGAACCGTTCTCGAACCCACCGCCGTGGAACCAGACCATCACCGGCTTTCTGGCTTGGCGCGACAAGGATCCGGTCCAGATATTCAGCCGCAGGCAATCCTCGTCGGCCGGCGGGTCCGGCACGTTCGACCCATAGATGTTGGTGCGCACCCGGGCCGCCTGCGGCGCGATGGGGCCATAGTCGAAGGCATCCGTCACGCCTGCCGGCGGTCTTACTGGCTGTGGCGGCATGAACCGGTTTCGGCCCGCCGTCGAAGCGCCATAGCGGACACCTTTGAACACCACGACGCCGCCAGATCGCCGGCCACGGACCAGGCCGCTCGTCGTTTCGACCACGTCAGCTCCGGCGGACGCGAAGCTCGGTGATACGAACAGGCTACCAGCAGCCGTGGCCATGAATGCACGTCGATGCACTAGCCCCCTCCCTTTTGTTCTATTATTTGGAATATACTTCCATTTTTTGATGTTCGGGTTTTTCTGCTCCTCCGTCAACCGGAGCGGGCGCGCGGAGGGCGGCGGCTAACGTCCAGCGTCGAGCGGGACTTCGCCGCCGCCCTCAACAAGCAGGCCGCGCCTGGATTCGCTGAGACCGACCTTCGGAGGCGACTAGCTGAGGTGAGCGGCGAAGACGCGACGGCGGCCCATCTCGCCCCGGCAGCATGGGAGCTTGGCCAGCGCGTGAGGGTGTGGCGGCCTCGGCATCGCCCGCCGTCTAGATGAGCTAGTGGAAGCGGCTCTCAGTGTGGTCCACGACCCTCGCCTACACGCCGAGATCGCCCGTGCTTTCGGGGTGGTTGGCGTCTGCGCCAGCTGCGCCGCAAACGGTCGAAGATGACAAGGATAGGAATGCCCAGCGCCCCCCAGGACAACGCCTGCCAAGGCGCGCCGCCAAGAAGCGCTGCTAGCAGGCCTACCGCAGTCGCCGCGCCGAGCAGCAGTGGGATCGCGAGCTGTCTCAAGGGGCCTGCCTCCGACGCTTGTCGATGAACAGCTTGAGGCCGCTCACCAGGACGCCGATCGCGATCAGGTCGAGTATCGTCCAGAGAACCTTCAGGGGGACGCCGCCATAGTCGCCGAAATGTAGCGGTCGCGACATCTGCAGGGTCGACAGCCACCAGGGCGGCGGCCCCGACAACGTCACCGCGCCAGTATCGGCGGCGACCAGCACGGGCCGGAACAGCTTCCTCGTCACGGGCGTGTTGCCTTGGGTCCAGACCACCCAGTGGCGGGGGCTGCCATCCTTGCCGCCCGGCGGCGTGATCCGCACCATGCGCGAGCCTGGGTTCGCGCTCTCGCCCCTCTCCTTGGCCTCCTGCGGTCCGATGTGGGATGGCTGCAGTGGCTGGTTCTTGTAGGGCGCCACCAGGGCGGGGACCGTCGCCTTGCGCCAGGCCTGATAGGCCGGAACGGTGAAGGCGTTCATGATCCCGGTCACCGCCACGACCAGCACCCAGCCGACGGTGGCGATACCGATAAGGTTGTGGGCGTCCAGCCAGCCGGCGCGGCCGGAGCGCTCGGCCCGCACGACGCCGAAATCCAGTTTCCGAGTGAAGGGCACGTACAGCACCACGCCCGACACTGTCGCGATCACGAACAGCGCCGCCATTCCGGCGAGGAAGAGCTCGCCCGGCAGGCCCAAGAACAGTTGGATGTGCAGCCGGTTCATGATGCGCAGGAAGACCCGCACCGGGTGGTTCGGATTGTCCTTGCGCGTGTCTTCCAGGAAGTCGCCCGTACGCGCGTCATAGACCAGCTGCCGGTTGGGCTTCGGATTGTCCGGCGGCGCCATGTTGACGCCCAGCAGGTCGCCCTCGAACGCCCAGTCGACGTAGGTCACCCGCTCGCCCGGAGCCCGCTTCACCGCATCCGCGAAGACCGCGTCGAGGTTAGCGGGGGGATGGCCGGCGGCCACCTGGGCGACCGCCGGATGGTCGGCGTAGTTGGCGTCGATCTCATGGATCCAGATCATCGCCAGGCCGGTAACGCAGAGCAGCAGGACGAAGGCCGTGCATACCAGGCTGGTCCAGGTATGCACGAAGCTCCAGGCGCGGATCGTCGACGGCCGCATCAGCGCAAGCCTACCAGCGCCTGGTGACGGTGGCCTTCACCAATCGACCCACGCCATAGAAGCACTGGCTGGCCGCGTCGCAGTTCACGACGTAGCGCTTGTCGAACAGGTTAAGGGCGTTCAACGACACTTCGACCCGTTCGAAGCTGTCCTTCAGATGGCTCAGGTCGTAGCGGACCAGGGCGTCGGCCAGGGTGTAGCTGGGCACACTGAAGGTGTTCGGGCCGTCGCCGAACGAAGCCCCCACATGGCGCACGCCGATGCCGACAGTCAGGCCGCTTTCGCCAATGGCGTAGTCAGCCCAGGCCGACGCCTGATGCTTGGGGCGTCCCGCCGGCCGCTTGCCCAGCGTATTCTCCGTAGACTTCGTCACCTTGTTGTCGAGATAGGTGTAGGCGACCGTTAGGTTCAGGCCCTCGATCGGACTGCCACGCCCTTCCAGCTCATAGCCCCTCGACCGCACCTGCCCTGTCTGGATGAGGAAGCCGGGATGCGCGGTGTCGGCGGTGCGTACGTTGGTCTGCTTCAAGTCGAAAACCGCAGCCGTGAAGAGCGCGTCGAATGCCTGCGGCTGGTACTTCAGGCCGGCTTCGATCTGCTTGCCGGTCGACGGGACAAGCGCCTTGCCGAAGAAGTCCGTGCCCGGCGTTGGGTAGAACGAAGTCGCATAACTGACGTAGGGCGCTAGGCCCGGCACGAACTCATAGCTCGCCCCCAGCTGCCAGGTCGTCTCGGAGTCCCGCTGCTTCACCGCGTCCGGTGAGACACCGGTCAGGGCGTTGCGGTTGCGCGTCGAAACCGTCGCATGGTCCCGGCGCAGCCCCCCCAGGATCGACAGGCCGCCGACCTTGATCTGGTCTTGGACGTAGAGGCCGGTCTGACGTTGGTGCTGCTGGCGCTTGGTCGTCAGAACGGGGGCGAGGAACGCCGCCCCATAGACCGGGGCATAGAGATCCAGCGTCGGGCCAGCGCGCGTACCGGCGCCCTGATAGCTCGGGATATAGGCATAGTCGGCGCCGACCAGGATGCTGTGCGCCAGGGGGCCAGTGTCGAACTGCGCCGCGACCTGGTTGTCAATCTGCGCGATGGCGATGTTGTATTCCTGATAGGCCGCCGTCCGCGCGACCGTCCGCTGGTTCGCGGACAGGGCGCCGACCTGCAGGAAGCGCGCCGAGATGTCGATGTAGGTGTAGCGCGCGTTCGAACGCAGCGTGACGTCTTCGCCGAGCCGGTGCTCGAACAGGAAGGCCAGTTGGCTCTGCGCCTTGGTCGTGTTGTCGTAGTCGGGCTCGGACAGATAGGTGCTCCGCGAAACCTTGCCGAACGGGCTAGGGTCCAGCGAGCCGACACGCGGCAGGAATTGGAAGACCACCAATTCAGGGTCCCACTGGTAAGACGCCAGGGCGGTTAGGTTGGTGTTGGCGCCGATGTTCCAGGTCAGGCCGCCCGACACGAAGGTGCGATTGTCCTTGGTGTGATCGATCTCGGTATCGGCGTCGCGCGCCAGCGCCGAGAGGCGGAACGAAAGATCGTCGCGGCCGAACACTGGGCCACCCAGGTCGACGCTGCCCTGCACCCGGCTGTGCGAACCGACCTGCAGATTCACTTCGCCGATCGGCGTGGTGGTGGGCCGCTTGCTGGTCAGGGCGACGATGCCGCCCGGGCTCGACTGACCGTACAACGCTGAAGCCGGACCGCGCAGCAGCTCTGCGCGCTCGAGGCCGTAGGGCTCGATCCCCCAATTGCTGTCATGCAGTTTCAGCCCGTCCAGATACTGGAAGGCAAGGAAGCCCCGAGCATTCGAATACGAGCGCTTCAGCGCGCCGCCGCCATAGGCGTCGCCATTGAAGCCCGGGCTGTATTGCAGCACCTGGGTCAGGTTATCCGAAGCCCGATTGCGGATTTCCTCGGCGGTGACGACCGACACCGCACGCGGCAGCTCAAGGATGTCAGTCACACCCTTGGTCGCCCCGGCGTCGAACTCGGTGAAGGCGCGCCCGCGCGCTTCAACACTGGAAACCGTGGTTCCCCGCTCTTTCGTATCGTCAGCGAAGGCAGGCGTCGCAAAAGCGACGAAGGCGCTGGCCAACGCGATCGCGCGGACACTCTCGATGGGCAGGTCGGCATCCGATGTAGAAGAACGGCCGCGCCCCCGCGCCCGCGCGGGCAAAGGTAGGAAACGGGGCCGACGATCGGCCCGTTGGAGGGCGAACGTTAGCAATCCGCGTGGTCGCTGCACGCAAGAGCCGCGGCGGCCTGGAAGACCTTTACGGCATGGCACGAGGGTTGTGGCGGAAGTGATCGAGCGCTCTCCTCAGGCATTCATCAGCCGTAGACACGCCGCAAAAGATCAATGCCGACGACGATGAGCAGGATCGCGTAGATGAGTTGCAATGTCCGCTCGCTCATCTTGTGACTTACGCTCACGCCGAGCGGTGCGGCGATCATGACCGTCGGCATCATCACAAGGAAGATGACAATGTCGACATAGCCGAGCGTGTAAGCTGGCAGATCCTTAGCGTTCCACCCGCCGATTATGCCTCCGATCGCGCCCACGGTCCCAGTGACAAGACCGGTCGCGGCCGCAATCGCCATCGCACGCTCCAGCTTCATGTTGAAGGCCGAGAGGATCGGCGTTGTTAGCGTGCCGCCACTGGTCCCGGTCATCGCCGCGATGAAACCGACAACTGACGAAACGCCGACCGCCCTCCCACCCTTCGGCGGCTGCTGACCGAAGGAAAAGCGCCCATGACTGAATGCGATGTAGAATCCTACGAGAATTACATAGATCGAGAACAGGGATTGCAGAACTTCGGTCGAACTGAATGGCAACAGCATCGATCCGATAACGACGCCGATAAGAAGGCCGATTGCCCAGGTCTTGAATAGACCCACATCGAGATCGCCAAGCTTGTAGTGCTTGCGGCTCGACGAAATTGCGCTCGGTATGACGAGCGCCATCGAGGTCGCGGTTGCTACGTGCATCATCACCGGATGGGCGACGCCGAGCCAAGGGAACAGATAGATGAAGATCGGCATGCGGATGGTGCCTCCGCCGATACCGAAAAGGCCAGCGACGAAGCCCGATACAAGACCAACTATTGCGAAAATGATGATGCGTAGCAGCAGTTCATCCATGGCGTCGTGTTCCTCTGGTCTTGTTTAAGGGCACACTCGTTCTTGGTGGTGTCCGGATGGCTGCTTGTTCTGGCGTTATAAGAGCACTCCAATGGGCAGCACGAGGCCGTCGCACAGCGCTACTATACCGAGACCACCCAAAGCGGGATGGATGCGATAGTAATTAACACCTCTGCCAATCTACCGGTTCCGCATAGATGTTTTGACTTCTCTAACCCACGTCACCTGAGCCACGTTACGGCGCCGCTTCGCTGGACTGCTAGACGCTCAGATGCGCCACTGAGATCATCAAACAGCGCTTTGTGATTTGACATCATTAGTAGCGGATGCTCCCTTGTGTTTCATCACGCGCCGCGGTTATTTCACGGAAACTTCGCGCGCATGTTCATCGGGAGTGACCGCTCCCGATAGCTCAGGAGAGAGCACGATGGCGGAATTCGAAAAGCGATTGGCGTGCGTGATCAGATCGGATGGCACGATCGCCCGTGGCTACATGATCGATAAGTGCGAGCTGAAGGGAGACAATGAATATCTGATCACCTGGAATATTCCGCTCCAGGGCGACGCCAAGACGAACTTTGCGGGCACGATCGGCAGCGCTTTGGGCGAGGATGTCCAGCCCGGCTTTATTACAGTCGGACTCACTGATGATCCAAGTCAGATGCAGGTTCATACGTATGATGTAGACGGAAAGCCTGCGCGCCGTTCATTCCACATTGCATGTTTCAGAGACGAATGAGTTGCGGTAACCGCAAAGACGAAACGTCTATGCTTGATTGCACTACGACCTGAACGTGTAGCTTAAGTCGATGTGCATGCGGCCCTTATTTGGCCGCGACAGCCGTCGGCGAGTGCTGTTTATTTCCGTCGATAAGTGACCCGGGGCGAAGATAGTCTGCGCAGGCTTCGCGGCTTAGGTCACTTGTCGATAGAAAATCAGCGTCCTGCCGCCTCAGATCTCCGTTGAATTCACAGGCGGATCTTTGGCGCCCCGGCCGGCCATGATTGTTCCAGTTGGACCCGCAGTTTTCGAGCGCAGGACGGTCGCTGCCGCTGCCGAGCGGGCCAGCAACGAAGCCGTGCTAGAGCGCCCGCCGCAGAAGCGATGATGCGCATAAGCAAGCAAATGCATGGTGTAAGGCTCCCCGCTCTTGCTTAGGAGCGCCGTGTGGGTGACGCCTGACCGGCCTGCTGCCTGAGCGTGCGTTCGCGCAGCGAGTCATAAATCGGCGGGCTACCAAGCAGAGTGGGCACCAGCATGGCGGTGGAGCATGCCATCAGCATCGGCAGCAGCAGCGTAACATTCGCGGTCATCTCCAACGTCAGCACGATCCCGGTCAGCGGCGCTCGCACGATCCCACTGAACAATGCCGCCATGCCGACAACCGCAAAGCTGACGGGATGGATCCCGGCGCCCGGAAACAGGGCCTCGGCCACCAGTCCGAAGAACAAACCGCTTTGCGCGCCGAGGACGAGCATAGGCGCGAACAGACCGCCGGGTGTGCCGGCAGCGTATGACGCGGTGCTCAGCACGAGGCGGATTGCATAAAGGACGGGTAACAGCGCCAGCGTCCCGGCGCCGGCCAGCACGCCTTGCGTCATCGGATCTCCGCCGCCGACAATGGAGGGGGATACCCACGCGAGCACTCCGACCGCCGCACCGACGGCTCCGGCGCGCAGTTCGACCGGGAAACGCGAGAGCCGATCGGCGATCGTGAGCGCGCCGAGCAGCATGGAGTTGTAGATGACAGCCAGAAGTCCGGAGAGAAGGCCAAGCACGAAAAACAGCGGTTTGACCTGGTCGGCGACGAAAGGAATTGGGGCGACGTGATAGTCCGGCGCGTCGCCGAGGATCAGCCGCGATACGGCGATGGCGGTTGCGGAAGCGCCGAGCGCCGCAGTTGCGATGTGGACTTCAAATCGCTTGTACAGCTCTTCGAGTACGAAGATCGCTCCAGCCAGCGGCGCATTGAACGCGGTGGCAAGACCTGCGCCCGCCCCCGCTGCGATCAGCGTGCGGGTATCCGGCCAACTGCGTCCTGCGAGCTCCGACAGGAGATGTCCTGCACTGCCCCCCATCTGCACGCTCGGTCCTTCTCGACCCAGCGCAAGGCCGGAGCCGATCGCGAGCACGCCGCCAGCGAATTTAACCGGGATGAGACGCAGGGCAGGCGGGGGGCGGACGCGCTCCGCCAGCACTGCTTCAACATCCGGAATTCCGCTTCCAGATGCACGCGGCGCGATGCCGTGAACTAGCCATGCCGCGATTGCGGCAAGCAGGGCGCAAAGCACAACGACGATCACGAAGCCCATGCCCCCTCGCGCATGCGCCCCTTCAATGACGAGATTGCGCAGCGCGTCCGCGTGCATAAGGGCCAGCCGAAAAAGGCCGCCAAGGAGACCGGAAAGCGCACCCACCATCGCCACCAGCACTAAGCTGATTATAAAATTGCCGGGCTTGTCTCTGGAACCGCTCGCCCCACCTTCGTTAGGTTCCATGCGTGCACCAGTGCCGAGGAGAAAACGATCACCTGGATAACAATTTCGACGATTGATGCGGTTCCTCTCGTTTGAAAATTGTTTCGCACGAGAACTTGCCCGTCTACGGCGCTTACCAACGCGCAGGCTGAGCTATAACTTCGTGGATTCACATCGCAGCTGTGTTGCGTGTGATAATTCGCATGCACATCAGATGAGATCATCACACCACGAAGCGAGGACGAGAAGTCGCACGCCAAGAGGCTGTCCAGACGCTCAGGACCGACTACCGGCCACCTACTCAATGGCCAGGCGGCTCAGGCGCAGGGTTACAAGCATCGCGTGTCTCGGTGAGCGCGCGCCGGACGTCCCGGCTCGTGAGATGAAAATTCTGTTCCGGCGCTAGGCCAGCCCTATGAATCTTGGCCTGGGCGGCTCGCTCGAAGGCCTCCCTATGAACCCGAAAATATGCCTCGCAGCCATCCTCCCCCACCGCTCCGCTCATGGAGCGGAAGGCTAGGCGGTGGATGAAGCAGGAGCCCCCATGCCCGTTTGGCCGGAACACCAACGCGTCGACGTCATGCCGCCATATCAGGCCGTCGCGCGCCCAGACCTCGATGGCCGAGCGAGCTCTTGCCTTCATGCTTCGCCCACTTTCAGCCGGCGCGCATCCATGATCCAGCCCTTCGTCTCGCGAAGCGCACGGACGTCCTCGCGATCCGCCCTCCCGACTTTCTTCCACCGGATCGGCACTCATGCGCTCCGCAGTGAATATGGGACTCGTCGGCCCGGACCTCATGTCGCGCTTTCTTTGTGATGGCGGGGCACAATCTGCGCCAACAGAGCGCCATTGACGAATGCTGTGCGAAGCACGGTAGGCAAGCAAATGCCGGCGCAAGCACGCCTGTCTTATACGGCCTCCTGCACCCGCGAGCGCGCGAACCCGGCCTCCTGCACGCGCGAGCGCGCGAACCCGGCGACGCCGCCGAGAATGACCCAGAAAACAAGGCTGGTCACGGAGGCCATGACGAGGAAAGCATGTGCCAGTGAGCGGGGAACCGGAGACTCGAAGCTGGCGGGTTGCGGCGCGCCGACAAGGTGCGGGGCAACGAGGAGTGCGACGGCCAGAATGGCAAGCGGCAAGGACCGTTTGAAAACAAGTAGAGCAAGGCCGATGCCGGTGGCCAAAGCCGTCGCGATCCACCAGATCTGGCGTTGGCCGACATCCGCCGCAGGCATGCCCGGAAGCTCAGGCGGAAGGCCTAGGCCCGGTGCGATCGTGAACACGATGAACCCTCCCAAGCCCCAGAAAAGGCCCTGGCGCCAGCCGGTCATTCCACCTGTCAGTTCCGACGCGGCTAGGAGGACCAGCGCGAAACCGATTGCGGTCACAACATTGGCCAGAGCCGTATGGGCTGAACGCTCGAGGCCATCCTTGGGAGCCCAACCCTCTTCGCCCCGATCTTCGGGTGGAGCCGCCCCATCTCGCGCGGTGGCATTAGACGCGTGATCATGAGCCGGCGCGGCAGAAGCGTGATCATGAGCCGGTGCGGCCTCGAACGTTTCGGCCTTCTGGATCAAGGGCACGGTGCCGACATACTGCATGGCGGTCATCGCCAGGCCCGCCACCAGGCCTGAGAGCGCGGCGATGAACACGATATTGCGCAGGATTGCCATCGCGCGAGATCCTCAGTGGCAGGGGAAGCCTAGCGAGTGGCGCACATCATGCGCGGAGTTATGGACTGCTTCGATATGCGAGAAGCCGGCCACCCCAATGAAGACAACGCCGAGAAGGGCGGCGAAGAAAATCTGGATAGAACGCGACGATGTGGCCGATGACTGGATCGGCAGCGAAGTCTGATGAATGTTCGAAGACTGGATTGCCATGATCTATCTCCATTGCTCCTAAACAGCTTCAAGCCGCGCTCGGACGGCACGCATTTGATGGGCGAGCTCCTCCTCGGTCAAAATCCCGCGGCTGAGCATGATATGAGCGAGCGTTAGAAGCTGGCGCTCCGGATTCGGAGTAGCGCTGTACACCGCCTCAAGCTCATCCTCGGCGTGCCGCCGCTCCAGGTTATCAAGAGCCCCACCCGCGGCTAAAGCATCGCAGGTTGCGTCGAGGCACACCTTCCAGGGCGGTTCTGGATTGGTGACACACCAACGCGGCGCAAGCTTGGCCCAGGTTTGATCCTCGTTTTGTATGGCCTCGAGTAACGCGATGCGTCGAAGGTCCACGTACTGCCCTTCGGTCTGCTCCTGAATACCGACACCCTCCCCGCTCATTGTGGGGCCTCCGTCGGTCTGCCCCCGCTGTGCACCGGGCGCCTGGCCTTGTGGATCGGCCGAGGACCGTCCGAGGTCCTGCCGGGCTTTGGCAGCGCAATGCCGATCATGCAGTCGCGGGTGACGATTTCAGCGAGTTGCTCCTCCGTCCAACCCTCGGTGCCCTCGGGTCTCACGGGAAGCACCATGAAGCGGCTTTTCGCGTTCGAGTCCTCCACGCGCAGCTCCACCTCTGGCGGGATGATCAACCCGAACTCTGCCAGCACCTCGCGCGGCCAGCGGACGATCCTGCGACGGTAGTTGGGCGCACGGTACCAATACGGCGAGTGGCCGAGTAACGGCCGCGGGTAACACGAGCAAAGCGTGCACACGATCACATGATGGAGGGTCGGCGTATCTTCGAGCACCGTCAGGTGCATGTAGTCGCTTGTGGTCCCGAACCCGGAGGGCTCGCTCCAATCGACGCCGACTTCCTTGCTGGCGGAAAGGGGATCGGCAAACACACGGGACTTGTATTCCGGGTCTGTCCAGGCCTTGGCGACCATGCGCGAGCCTGCGGCCGGCGATCTCGCGTCGTTCCATTCGGAGAACGCCCGGTGATCTTCGGCGGTAAACAGGCCCTTCTCGATCGCCAACTCGCGGACGGCTAGTTCAAGGATCTCGAAGTCGGAAATCTCATCGACCATCGGCGCCGCCTCATGGTCATGGCCATGGTCGTCCGAATGGTCGTGGCCGTCGTCTCGTCCTGTCGTTGCCATGTTCTGCTCCTATGGCTAAGCCCAGCACTTCGGTCAGTCAGCTGCTTCGAGCCACATGTCCGGATATTCGCTCTGAAGAGTGTCGTTTTCGAACGGGTACTCAGCCCAAAGATCCTTCTGCTGAAACCGGACGATGTAATACTGCTCCTGAGGCGCGTCGTATCGATCCCAGGCTTCGTCGGCGGGAACCAGATCGGGATATGTCAGCGCAGCGATCGTCCCGGTCATGTTCCGCACATACATCTGGGTCCGGGTGTAGAAGATCGCGGGCAAGTCCTTCACCCGAACGCGGTCGCCCACCTTGAAGCGCGCAGGCTGAATATTACCAGTGGGCTCCCAAGGAGGCTTTGGCCCATAGTTGATGTAGTCGCCGGATGTGGCTTTGCCCGTATTGGTGTGAATATTGGTCGTATCGCCGTGATTGATGTTTGACGGCGCGTGACCTTGACGATCAGACTTTACTTCCAGACGCTCCCTGATTTCCGCAATTTTGCCCTGAAGCTCGAGAAGTGAGATGTAGTTTTTGTCCACGAGCATCTTAGCAGCGCCCCATATCCAGCGGGCGTTATAGGGAAAGCCGTAATAGAGCGTCATCCCGATATCGTTAGCGTATCGGCGGCGCCTTTCTTCGGCGTTCCACAGCCCCCTGAAGCCGAGGACTTCGCAGGTGATGTAGACGTTGTTCTCCCACTCCTCGTCTTCCTTTTCCTCGAATATTTCCGGCGCGTATGGCTGCCCGCCGACATCATGTGTTGGCCAGATATAGGCCTCGTAGAGCGTGTGCGGGACCTCATAAGGCCAATCCTGCGCTTTATGGAGCGCTGGCATCAAATGGGATCCGGCATCGTAAATCTTGCGGGTTTCGCTCGGTGACGGCATCACGCCCTCTCCATTTCTTCTCACGTCGAGACAGGATACTTTTCATGAGCCGCGATAATCAGCTTGGCAGCCCAAGATGCAGTGGCGACAGGATTTATCGGACCAACTTTTTTCAGACTTATTTTGTTCCGAGCGCCTCGCAGCGTGGTGAGGATTTCGCCGGCGATTGCAGCCGTCACTCACACACGACTATTCATTCGCCTTAACCGTTGCGGTGATGATTGTTTTTGGCGGGGCAGACGCCCGAACGTTTCGCCATGTTTTTGAAGGAAATCATCCAGCAAAGCCTTTGAGCTTTCGGCATCTACGGTGAGCTTGCGGCCTGGGCTTTAGATGTGCGCGCCTAAACGGCGCCTTGGTCTTCCCGAAATCCCAATTCGCCAGCGGCGCACAACTGGCGCGGCCCTCGCCTGGAGTTCCATCACTGGTCGCCCGAGGGGCGTGCGCCGCGTAGCAGCGACCGACAGTCAGACCAGCTCAGCCGGTCCCGTCCCTCCCGATTGGAAGGCCGTTCCGATCCGGCGACGAACTCGACGCCCGCCCCTGCCGGCATCCACTAAGGCAACGAGGCGCTTCGCCCCCCGTAGAAGTCCACCGGGGCGCGCCTGCGATCCTCGCTGAACAGCTTCGCCGAAATCGCCAAGCGCCCTTAGAGCAAGGCCGAGCCTGCGGCGCGACCGCTTGCGATCACGCGATGGAGGATTTCAAATCCGGGTCCTGCTTGGGGCGTGAGACGGCCGGCGGCTCGATCGGCATCAGCGTCGTCTTG
>JAEYNH010000233.1 GCA_023412655.1 Pseudomonadota bacterium
GCACGTCGGCGGCCATCAGCCCCACGGCCATGACGATCCAGGCGGCGGCCGCCACCCACAGGCCCGGCGCGGCCACGGCCACGCCCAGCGCCACGGGAGCGCCGGCGGCCATCAGCGCGATCGCGCGGCGGGTGGGATAGACGCGCAAGCTCCGGTTACCGCGGCGCCGCCGCGCGCTCCACGAGGCCGGTGATCACCTCCTCGGCCTTGCGCCCCTCGATCTCCGCGCCCGGCGAGAGGATCACCCGGTGACGCAAAGTCGGCAGGGCCAAGGCCTTCACGTCGTCGGGGATCACATAGTCGCGCCCATCTAGGGCCGCCCGGGCGCGGGCCGCCAGCGCCAGCTGGGCGGCGCTGCGCGGCGAGGCGCCGCTCTGCAGGTCGGCGGTTTCCCGGGTCGAGCGGACCAGTTCCAGCACATAGTCCACGACCTCGTCGGCCAGCCGGACACTGGCCACCGTGGCCGTGGCGGCGGCCAGGGCCTTGGCGCTGACCACCCGTTTCACGCCGAGGGCGGCGGGGTCGGCCTGGCCGCTCTGCCCGCCATAGGCCTGGACGATGCGCCGCTCCTCCTCCCGGCTCGGATAGGCCAGCACCTGCTTGAACAGGAACCGATCCAGCTGGGCCTCGGGCAGCGGATAGGTGCCCTGCTGCTCCAGCGGGTTCTGGGTGGCCACGACCATGAAGCGCTCCGACAGCTTGCGCGACTGGCCGTCGATAGTGACCCGGCGCTCCTGCATCGCCTCCAGCAGGGCGGCCTGGGTCTTGGGCGGGGTGCGATTGATCTCGTCGGCCAGCAGGAGCTCGCAGAAGATCGGCCCTTCGTTCAGCGAGAAGCTGCTGGTCTGGAAGTTGAAGACGTTGGTCCCGATGATGTCTGCCGGCATCAGGTCGGGGGTGAACTGGATGCGGCCGAAGTCCAGCGCCAGGGTGGTGGCGAAGCACTGGGCCAGGAAGGTCTTGGCCACGCCCGGCGGCCCCTCCAGCAGGACGTGTCCGCGGGCGAACAGCGCCGTCAGCATCAGGTCGACGGTCTCGGCCTGGCCGACGATGGCCTTGCCCACCTCGGCGCGTACCTGATCGGCTAGCACCTTCACCTCAGCCACGTCCACGGGTCATCTCCTTGCGCCAGTCGTAGAGTTTGCGCGCCACCGTGAGCGCATCGTCCGACGTCTTCGCCCCCGCCGCCTCGGCGGCGAGTTCGGCGGGGGATTGGAGGCCCCGGCGAAGGGCCAGGTCTTCCAGGAAGCCGTCGTCGCCCACCGCCCGGCCGGCGGCGGCGTGCGCCACCCGGCCGCGCACCAGGGCGGCATAGGCCGGCGCGAACTCGGCCTCCTTGCGGGCAAGGCGGATCAGTCCGGCGGAGTTGTCCACCAGGGCCGTGGAGCCGAGCGCTATGGCGCGGCCCTTGCGGCGCGTCGGGCCGAAACGGGCCAGGGCGTGGAAGCCCATCAGCAGCGCCGCCGCGCCCCCGCAGAGGGTGGCCGCCAGCCACGGCGGGGTCAGGGCCAGTCGGCCAAGCCCCGGCGTGCGTTGGAAGCCGTTGAGGGTGACGTCGAACACCACCGGCCCGTCGCCCCGTCCGACTTCGAGGATGGCCGCCGCCGCTCGAGCGTTGTCCAGCCGGGCGAGCCCCTGGTTGTTGAGGAGGTCCGGGTCGGCCAGCAGCAGGACGTCGGGCCGGGTCTCGGAATAGGCCAGCACCGTGGCGCCCGTCTCGTCCACCAAGGCCGGCGCCCAGCCCTCGCCGGAGACGGTCTGCAGCCGGTCGACCCGGCCGAGCGGCAGGGAGGTCCCGGCCGTGAAGGGGCCACCCGCGCCCCGCAACGCCGCCCCGCCCGCCGCCTGGCGCTGGGTCAAGCGGGTCTGGGGCGCATAGGCCTTGAGCAGGGCCTCGTACTGGCTGCCCGCTGGGATGGCGCCAGCGTTACGCACGTGGCCGCGACGGATGCGGTCGGGGGTCGCCATCCACTTGGGCAGTACGATCAGGGTGCGGCGGCCGCGCGGCAGCTGCTCCAGGTCCTGGGCGGTGGTGCGGATGTCGGGGGCAAGCACCAGCAGGGCCTGGGCGGCCTGGCTCGGCCGGCTGCGGCTGACCACCACGGGCGCGCCTAGCTCGCGGGCCAGGATCACCGCCCCGGCGTATCCCACCGCGGAACGCGACAGGGCGTGGGCGCGTCCGTCGTCGCCCTGCCTCAGCTCGGGCGCATAGGCCGCCAGCACCGCCAGGGCCGAGAAGGCCACCACCCCGACGCCGATGAGGATCAGCACCGCCCGGGCGGTGAAGGCCGGCGGCGCCGCGCCGGGCGCGTCAGCGCTCACCGCCACGCCTCGGCGAAGGCGAAGGCCTCGTAGTCGCTGCGGGCCCGGGCGAAGTCGTCGGCGCCGGCTTCACCGCCGCCGAACAGGGTGCGCTCCACCGTGTGGGCGAGCCGTCCGAATGCGCCCCGCGGCGCTTCGGGCAGGGCGTCCAAGGCGGCGATGTCGCGGCTGGTGAGGGCGGGCTTCACCAGGCCCGGCCGCCGACCGGCCAGGTCGTCGATGCTGCGGAACAGCAGCAGGCGGATGGCCTCGGCGTAGCGGCCCTCGGCCGCCAGCCTGTCGGCGTGCTCCAGCAGGACGCGCGCCTTCTCGGGCTCGGGCCGCCAATCGACGGTGGCGAGCTCCACCCGCGCCCGCCGTCCGCTGGGGCGCAGTTCGTGGATGATGAAGGCCAGGATCAGCAGGGCGCCCAGTATCACGCCACCCCAGAACACATAGACGAGGACCGGCGCGGCGGCCTCGATCAGGGCCATCAGGGCCTTGGCCCAGCCAGGGGTCTGCTCGGGCGCGGCGGCCTGGAAGTCGAACTGGATGCCGGGCGTCGAGCGCAGCGCCTTGTGCGCCGCGGCCAGCGTCTGTTCCGTATTCTGCGGCTCGGACGCCAAAGGTTGCTCCCCTTGGCCAAGCCTAGTGCGCAAATCGGTCGCGTGGAAAGGGGCTGGATGGCCGGGACGGTCTGTCGCGCTTGACCCTTGACCGGAAGGACGGATGCTGCCGCCCATGAGCGCCACCGCCGACTTCATCCGCGGCCTGCCCAAGGCCGAGCTCCACCTGCACATCGAGGGCAGCCTCGAGCCCGAGCAGATGTTCGAGTTCGCCCGGCGCAACCGCGTGGCCCTGCCGTTCCGCACCGTCGAGGAGGTGCGCGCCGCCTACGCCTTCTCCAACCTGCAGGACTTCCTCGATATCTACTACCAAGGCGCCGACGTCCTGCGGACCGAGGAGGACTTTCGCGACCTGGCCCTCGCCTACTTCCACCGGGTCGCCGCCGACGGCGCCCGGCATGTGGAGCTGTTCTTCGACCCCCAGACGCACACCGACCGGGGCATCCCGTTTTCCGTGGTGGCCGACGGGTTGCTGAGCGGCATGGCCGAGGCGAACCAGACCCTGGGCGTGAGCTCGGACCTGATCCTCTGCTTCCTGCGCCACCTGGATGAGGATGCGGCCTTCAGCACCTTCCGGGACGCCGATCCCTACCTGGATCGCATCGTGGGCGTGGGCCTGGACTCCTCCGAACTCGGCCATCCGCCATCGAAGTTCTCGGGAGTCTTCAAGGCGGCTCGCGAACGTGGCCTGAAGCTCGTCGCCCACGCCGGCGAGGAAGGGCCGCCCGAGTACGTTTGGGAAGCGCTCCACATCCTGGGGGTCGACCGCATCGACCACGGCAACCGGGCCCTTGAGGATGAGGCTCTGGCCGGCCGGCTCGCCGCCGAGGGCATGACGCTCACCGTCTGTCCGCTCTCGAACCTCAAGCTCTGCGTCGTGGACGACCTGAAGGCCCATCCGCTGAAGACCATGCTGTCGCTGGGGCTGAACGCCACCATCAACTCGGACGATCCGGCCTATTTCGGCGGCTACCTGCACGAGAACTGGGTCCAGACCGCCGAGGCCGTGGACCTCACCCGGGACGAACTGGTGACCCTGGCGAAGAACAGCTTCAGGGGTTCTTTCCTGCCGCCGGAGAGCGTGGCGCGCCACCTGGCCGAGATTGACGCCTATGTGGCCAAGACGCCCGCCAGCTGAAGGCTTGCATCGGTTCGCCGAACATCGTCCTCTCCAAAGTTGAACGGCGCGTCATGACGCCGGTGAGACGAGGGAGGTTCGGATGATCCGGCTCATGGTCGCCACCGCGGCGATCGCACTTCTTGCAGGAACGGCGCAGGCCAAGACCATTGAGGTGGCGGCGGGCCCCGAGGCTCAGGAGCGGCTCCAGACCGCCCTGCTCGACGCCAGGCCGGGAGACGTGGTGCAGCTGGGAGCCGGGCGCTTCGAGCTCACCGACGGTCTGTCGCTCGACGTGGATCGGGTGACGGTGAAGGGGGCGGGGCCCGAGGCCACGGTGCTTTCGTTCAAGGGCCAGAAGGGGTCGGGCGAGGGCCTGCTGATCACCTCGGATCAGGTGACGGTGCGCGACCTGGGCGTGGAGGACACCCGCGGCGACGGGCTCAAGGCCAAGGGCTCGGACCAGATCAGCTTCATCAATGTGCGCGTCGAATGGACCGGCGGGCCGAATGAGAAGAACGGCGCCTACGGGGTCTATCCGGTCAGCTCCACCAACGTTCTCATCGACAAGGTGGTGGTGAAGGGCGCGTCCGACGCCGGCATCTACGTGGGCCAGTCGAAGAACATCGTGGTCAAGCGCAGCCGGGCCGAGTTCAACGTCGCCGGGATCGAGATCGAGAATTCGTACAACGCCGACGTCTTCGACAATGTGGCGACCCGCAACACCGGCGGCATCCTGGTGTTCGACCTGCCGAACCTTCCGCAGATGGGCGGGCACTCCACCCGGGTCTTCCGCAACCGGGTTGTCCAGAACGACACTCAGAACTTCGCACCCAAGGGCAACATCGTCGCCAGCGTGCCCACCGGGACCGGGGTGATGGTGATGGCGAACCGCAACGTCCACGTCTTCGAGAACGAGATCGACGGCAACCAGTCGGCCGCCGTGATGCTGGTGAGCTACACCGAGAAGTTCGACGACAAGACCTACAACCCGCTGCCGCGGGACGTGGTGGTCCGGGACAACCGGCTGGGCCGCAACGGCTGGGACCCGACCTTCGACGGCGGCAAGCTGCTCGCGCTGGTGGGCGGCGGCTCTATCCCGCCGGTGCTGTGGGACGGCGTCGTCACCTGGAACGGCGGCGAGGAGGCCAGGGTGCGCCTCGTCGATGGCCCCGTGATGAACCTGAACCTCCCCGGGCCGGGCGAACTGGCCAAGGCCAGGCCCAAGGTCCTGCCCACCGTCGGCGATGCGACCTTGCCCGAGCCCGCGGCGGTGGTGCTGCCCAAGGCCCAGGCCGACCTCGGGGCGTGACCATGCGGCGTCTGGCGGCGATCGCGGCCGCCCTGCTCTGCCTGGGCGCCGCACCCGCCCCGCCCGCCGGCCCGGATTTCGCGCGGCTGCTGGATGAGACCCCGGCGCCGAAGCTCTCGGACTACCGCCTGCCGCTGAGCTCGGCCGGGCGCGTGGGCGGGCCGGGGCTCACGCCCTACGACCTGAACACACCGCTGTTCAGCGACTATGCCGAGAAGCACCGCTTCGTGGCCCTGCCGCCGGGCAAGGCCGCCGCCTACCGGGCGGAAGGCGCCTTCGACTTCCCCGTGGGCGCGGTGCTGGTGAAGACCTTCGCCTATCCCGCCGACCTGCGCCGCCCGGGCCAGGACGTGCGCTCGCTCGAGACCCGGCTCCTGATCCGCAAGACCGACGGCTGGGTCGCCCAGGCCTATGTCTGGAACGCCGAACAGACCGAGGCGGTGCTCAAACGCGCCGGCGGGCGGATGGAGGTTCAGGTGGTCGATCGGCACGGCCGGCGGCGGACCATCGACTACGCCGTGCCGAACCAGAACCAGTGCAAGGAATGCCACCAACTGGACAGGGCCATCGCGCCGCTCGGTCCCAAGGCGCGCAACCTGAACCGCGACCTCACCTATGCCGGCGGAGCTGAGAACCAGCTCGCCCACTGGACGAAGGCGGGTCTGCTGACCGGAACGCCTGCGCCCGCCAAGGCGCCGCGCACCGCCCGCTGGGACGATCCGGGCGAGCCCATCGCCGACCGCGCCCGCGCCTATCTCGACGCCAATTGCGCCCACTGCCATCACCCCCGCGCCATCGCCTCGAACAGCGGCCTGTTCCTGGAGTGGGAGCAGCCCGAGGGGCCGGCGCTCGGCGTCGGCAAGCGCCCGGTGGCCGCCGGGCGCGGCTCGGGCGGGCTGCAGGTGGCCATCGCCCCCGGCCACCCCGAGGCCTCGATCCTGGTCCACCGGATGGCCTCGGAGGAGCCCGGCGTGATGATGCCCGAGCTCGGCCGCTCGGTGATCCACGAGGAGGGCCTGGCGCTGGTCCGCCAATGGATCGCGCAGATGCGCTGAGCCTAGTTGCGGGACGGATAGAGGTCGTAGGTGCGATCGCCCACCACCAGCCGCTCGGTCTTGATCTCGCTGGTCCCGTCGATGCGCTTGTGGCCCCGGGCTGTGACCTGGGTCCCCGCGGGGATCGCCTCCAGGGTCAGGCCCGAGCGCTGGATCGCGGCTGGCGGCGCCAGCATCACGTCCCACACGCCCTGGCCGGTGCGCACCTTGATCACGCCGTGGGGCTGGCCAAGGCTGGCGGAAACCACCACCCCAGAGACCGAGCTTTCCTGGTCCGAATAGTTGGCCCAGCCATGATGGGCGGCCGCAGGGACGGCGAGGGCGAGCAGGGCGGCGGCGGTCAGAAGGGCCTTCATCGCGGAACTCCGTTCTGGGAACGTCACCCTACGACGACGACCGCCCCCCTGAAAGCCCCTCCAGATTCCCTGGGGTTGATCCCCGGGCTTGCGCGGACCCAGGGTCAGGCCGCTAGGTGAACGCGATTCATGGAGACCGAGCCGTGGCCGAGAAGAGCCTGTTCGACCCGCTGCCCCTGACCCACGGCAAGCCGCTGAAGAACCGCTTCATGCTGGCGCCGCTCACCAACCAACAGAGCCACGCCGATGGACGGCTCTCGGAGGAAGAGTTCCGCTGGCTGACGCTGCGGGCCGAGGGCGGCTTCGGCCTGACCATGACCTGTGCGGCCCATGTCCAGGCCCAGGGCCAGGGCTTCCCCGGCCAGCTCGGCGTGTTCGGCGACCAGCACCTGGAAGGCCTTACCCGCCTGGCCTCCGCGATCAACGCCACCGGCAGCCGCTCGGCGGTGCAGCTGCACCACGCCGGCAACCGCTCCCCCAAGGAACTGGTGGGCCAGCCGGTCAGCGCGTCGGACGATCCCGAGACCGGCGCCCGTGGCCTGACCCTGCCCGAGGTGGAACAGCTGGTGGAGGACTTCGTGGAGGCCGCCGTCCGGTCGGAGAAGGCCGGCTTCGATGGGGTCGAACTGCACGGCGCCCACGGCTACATCCTCGCCCAGTTCCTCTCGCCCGAGATCAACCATCGGGACGACCGTTATGGCGGCTCGGTCGAGAACCGGGCGCGCATCCTGTTCGAGATCATCGACGGCGTGCGCCGCCGCACCGGGCCGGACTTCCAGCTCGGCCTGCGCCTGTCGCCCGAACGCTTCGGCCTACGCCTCTCCGAGATCGTCGAGGTCGCCCAGGAGGTCCTCCGCGACGGCCGCATCGACTACCTCGACATGTCCCTGTGGGACGTCTTCAAGGAGCCGACGGAAGAGGCCCACAAGGGCCGCTCCCTGATGAGCTATTTCACCGAACTGGACCGCGGCGACGTGAAGCTGGGCGTGGCCGGCAAGATCACCACCCCGGCCATCGCCGCCGAGATGCTGGACCGGGGCGCCGACTATGTCCTGATCGGCCGGGCGGCCATCCTGCACCACGACTTCCCCGAGAAGGCCCGCGACCCGGCCTTCACCCCGGTTCCCACGCCGGTCAGCGCCGAGCACCTGGCCAACGAAGGCGTCAGCCCGGGCTTCATCGAGTACCTGCGCAGCACCTTCAGGATGGTCGCCTAGGGCTCCTCGTAGCCCTCGGCCGATACGCGCAGGGTGAAGGCCGCGGGGTCGCGCTCGAACACCAGACCGCCGCGCGCCTCGCCTGAACCGGGCACATAGGCGAAGGTCGCCCGCCGCTCCTCGACCGCCTGGCCGGCCTGCTCCAGGACCCCGCGCACCTCCACGGCGGCGGCGGTGGCGTGGCTGTCGTTCCTCACCACCAGGGGCACGACATGGCCGCCGGGCACGTCCACCGGCGCCTGGGCCTCGACCTGCAGCACGGGCGGGCCAGGGCGGCCGGACAGGCCCTCCCACAGGGAATAGCCGATCACCCCGAGCGTCAGCAGGGCGCCGATGCCCGCCGCGGTCCACTCTGCGAGCGGCGTCCGCTCGACCAGGCGCGGCCGGGCCGGCGCGCGCCCAGCGGGTTTTGGCGCGGGCTTTCGGGCGGGCTTTGGGGCAGCCATCAGACCACCAGCCTCGCGGCCGCTGCGCCGATGGCGGCGGGGAAGCCCAGCACCACCACCGAGCGGACCGCATCGCTGAGCGGCGCGTCCAGCCGCCCGAAGGTCCAGAGGATGTAGACGCTCACCAGCAGGGCGATGCCGTAGCCCGCCAGGCTGAAGTGGAAGAAGGCCAGCACCGGCCTCTCGTGGGTCTTCTGGCCCGCGAAGCCCACCGCGAACACCAGGGCATGGAGCGTCGCCACCGAGATCACGATCAGCGCCAGGGCGTGCCAGGGCGTCATCTTGAAGCCCAGCAGGATCATTTCCTCCGTGGGCGCGACGTTGAAGGCGAAGAACAGCGCCCCTGCGCCCATCAGGAACAGCTGGCCGAGGTAGCCGGCCCGATCCTCCCTAGGCTGCCCCTCGGCGTGGGCCTGCAGCTGGCGGTTGGCGAGGATGGCGCCGAAGCTGGCGGGGGCGGCCTGGACGGCGATCATGCCGACCGCCTCGCGCCAGCCGGTCTCGGCCGTGATCAGGCCCAGCAGGGTCAGCAGGGCGGCCGAGACCACGAAGCCCACCGCCAGGGCGGCCAGGGCGTCCAGCAGGTCATCGGCGAAGTCGGTCGCGTCGCGGAAGCCGGCGAAGCGGGCGAGGCCGAAGATCGTGAGCGCGATCACCGCCAGGAACAGGGCCAGCTTCAGCCGGTCCATGTGGAAGCCGAAGGCCCACATCTCCATGGTCATCATCAGCGGCAGGGCGAAGATCACCGCCCCCGCGGCGGCCCGAGCCAGCGCCCGGGCGTAACTCTCCTCGCTGGCCATCTCTTCGGACATCCACGGCACAACGCGCGGACGGCGAAGCCTGTTCAAACCGCCCTCGGAGACCAGGTCCGCTACTCGGCGTGAACCACGGCCGCCCGGGGCCGCAAGGGCGTCTCCGGGGTGAGCGCAGCGGGGCGAGGCCCGCCGGTCGCCCAGTCCAGCAATTCCACGGGATGCGCTACCGGCATGTCCACCGCCGGGGCGAGCTGGGCCATGCAGCCCACGTTGCCGGCGGCCAGCACCTCGGCGCCCGTGCGGGCGATGTTGGCCGCCTTGCGGTCGCGCAGCCGGGTGGCGAGTTCAGGCTGCAGGATGTTGTAGGTCCCGGCCGAGCCGCAGCAGAGGTGGCCCTCGGCGATCGGCCGCACGTCGAACCCCGCCTGCGCCAGCAGCGCCGGCGGCGACGACTTGATCTGCTGGCCGTGCTGCAGCGAGCAGGCGGCGTGGTAGGCGACCCTCAGGCCGGGCGCCCTGGTCACCGGCGGCAGGCCGACCTCGGCGATGAACTCCAGGATGTCCCGGGCCTTCCCGGCCGCTCCCGCCCCGGCCTGGCCCAGCACCTCGCCATAGTCCTTGAGCATGGTCCCACAGCCGGCGGCTGTGGTGACGATGGCGGTGAGCTCGCCAGCCCTGGACCAGGCGGCGACATTGGCCCGGGCCAGGCGCGCGGCCTCCCCGGCCCGGCCCAGGTGCTGGGAGAGCGCCCCGCAGCAACCCTCGCCCTCCGCGAACACCACTTCGAACCCGGCGCGGGTCAGCAGGCGCACGGCCGCCTCCCGAACCTGCGGCGTCAGCGCGGGCTCGACACAGCCTTGCAGCAGGGCGACGCGGCCGCGCCGTTCGGCCAGGGCCGCGACAACGCCCGGGCG
>JAEYNH010000013.1 GCA_023412655.1 Pseudomonadota bacterium
CATTGGCGCGGGGGGGCCCCGCCCGCGCGGGGGGCGCGCCGCCGGGTGCAGCCGCTCGATGCTGCGGCCGAGGCCGAACTCGCCCGCAGCCTTTCCGACGCCCCGGACGGACCGCTGAAGGAAACCCTGCTGGCTCTTGGCCGTGGCGTCCTGCGCCGCCAGCGCTAGAGTGCCTTGAAACCGCCGTCGGCGCGCGGCTTAGGAAGGCGGCGCGCGGCGTACGCGCCCTGCGACGGGAATCGCGCTTTAATCTTTAGTTCAGAACTGCCGGAAGGTCCCTTGATGTCGATGCAGAGCCGCCGCCTTTTCCTTATCGCCGCCGCCGGCGCCAGCCTCGTGCTGGCAGGATGCAGCAAGGGCGGAAGCGCCGGGACCGCCTCCGCCGATGACATGACCCTGGGCGATCCGAACGCCAAGGTGAAGGTGGTCGAATACGCCTCGCTCACCTGCAGCCACTGCGCGGCGTTCAACGAGAACACCTTCGAGCAGTTCAAGGAAAAGTACATCGACACCGGCAAGGTGCACTACACGCTGAAGGAATTCCTGACGCCGCCGGAACAGGTGGCCGCCGCCGGCTTCCTGCTCGCCCGCTGCGCCGGCGAGGACAAGTACTTCACGGTGGTGGACGCCCTGTTCCGCGGACAGCAGGAGATGTTCCAGACGGGCGACGTGCGCGGCGGCCTGCTGCGCGTGGCGCAGTCGGCCGGCATGACCGAAGACCAGTTCAACGCCTGCGTTCAGGACGAAAAGGCCCTTACGGCCCTCAACGCGCGGGTGGACAAGGCCATCCGGCAGGACGGCATCACGGCCACGCCGACCTTCCTTGTGAACGGCAAGAAGGTGAAGGAAGGCGAGATCAGCATGGCCGAGCTGGATGCCGCCATCGCCGAGGCGTCGAAGTAATATGGCGCGCCCGGCCCGCCGCCACGTTTTGCTGGCTGGGGCGGGCCTTGCGCTCGCCGGCCCGCCGGCGCTCGCGCGGACGGCCTATCCGTCCCCTGACATGACCCTGGGGTCGCCGAAGGCGCCGGTCCATGTGATCGAGTACCTTTCGGCGAGCTGCTCGCACTGCGCGCACTTCAACGAAGAGGTCTTCCCGACGCTGAAGGCCAAGTACATCGACACCGGGCAGGTGCGATGGACCTACCGCGAATTGCTGACGCCGCCACAGGAGGTTGCGGCGGCCGGCTTCCTGCTCGCCCGGTGCGCCGGTCCCGGCAAGTATTTCGAGGCGGTCGACCAGGTGCTGCGCAGCCAGAAGCGCTGGCAGTCCGGCAACATCAAGCCGATCTTCCTGGAGATCGCGAAGAAGTACGGGTTGAACGAGGGCCAGTTCGAGACCTGCCTTCGCGATCAGAGGGCGCTGGACGAGCTGGAGGCGCGTCTCCGCTACGCGGCGCAGGTGGACAAGGTCCAGGGCACCCCGACGTTCTTCGTGAACGGCAAGCTCCTCACGACCACGCACGTCCCGACGCTGGCTGACATGGAAGCCGCCATTGCGGCGGCCAAGAGCGGGAGGCGCTGACCCAAGGTGCACTTCCAGCGGCTGCGACTGTCCGGCTTCAAGTCGTTCGTCGATCCCACCGAGTTCCGGATCGAGCCGGGCGTGACGGGGATCGTCGGGCCGAACGGCTGCGGCAAGTCCAACCTGCTGGAGGCGTTGCGCTGGGTAATGGGCGCCAACTCCGCCAAGGCCATGCGCGCCGGCGGAATGGACGACGTCATCTTCGCCGGCAGCGGCAACCGGGCCGGCCGCAACCACGCCGAGGTGTCGCTGACGATCGACAACTCCGATCGCCGCGCCCCGGCGGCCTTCAACGATCATCCGGTGCTGGAGGTGGTGCGGCGCATCGACCGCGGTCAGGGCTCCACCTATCGCATCAACGGTCGCGAGGTCCGCGCCAGGGACGTTCAGCTGCTGTTCGCCGATGCTTCCACGGGAGCCAGCTCGCCGGCCCTGGTTCGCCAGGGGCAGATCTCCGAACTGATCGCCGCCAAACCGCAGAACCGCCGGCTGATCCTCGAAGAGGCTGCCGGCGTCAGCGGCCTGCACTCGCGTCGCCATGAGGCGGAGCTGCGCCTGCGCGCGGCCGAGGCGAACCTCGCACGGCTCGATGATGTGGCCGGCGAACTGGAAAGCGCCCTCGGCCGCCTGAAGCGGGAGGCGCGTCAGGCGGAGCGCTACAAGCGGCTGTCGGCCGAGATCCGCGCCCTGCAGGGGGCGGTGCTCTATGCCAAATACGCCGAGGCCAAGGCTGCGGCCGAGCGCCTTGCCGCCGAAGCCGCCGCCGCGATCCGCGCGGTGGATGAGACGGCGCGCGCCGCTGGCTCCGCCACGATCCGGGCTGCAAAGGCCGAGGAAGTGCTGAAGCCGCTGCGCGAAGCCGAGACCATCGCGGCGGCCGTTCTGCACAAGCTCGCCATCGACAAGGATCGCCTGGAGCGGGAGGAGGAGGCGCACGCGGCCGAGCTCTCGCGGCTGGCGGGCGATGTCGAGCGGATCGACGCCGATGCGGCCCGCGAGCAGCATATCGTCGACGACGCCGAGGTCGCGTTGACGCGGTTGACCGAGGAGCTGTCGGCGGTGGAAGCCGCCATGGCAGCCGCCCCCGAGCGGGGACCGGAGCTCGAGGCCGCCATGCGCGGCGCCGAGGCCGCCCGCGCCGCCGCGGAGACGGAAGTGGAGCGTCTGGCGGGCGAGGTGGCGGCGCGGGAGGCTCAAGCCCGGGCCGCGCGGGCTAGGCTCGAAGAGGCTCACGGACGGGTCGCCCGCACGCGCCGCGCTCTCGAGCAGGCCCGCCAGGAGCGTCAGGCCGTGGCCACGGCGGCCAATCCGCAAGCCGCCCAAGCGAAGGCCGAGCTGGAGACGGCGGAGACGGCCTTGGCCGCGGCCCGAGCCGCCCTGGACGCGGCAGAGGAGGAACGCACCGCCGCGGCGGCCACCGAAGCGGCCGAGCGCGAGGCTGCCCGCAAACAGGAGGAACAACTGGGCCGGTTCACCGCCGAGGCCAGGGCGCTCGCGGGTCTGGTGGCTCAGGCCAAGCGCGGCGGCTTTGCCCCCGCCCTTGATTCGGTGTCGCCAGATCGGGGCTATGAGGCGGCCCTGGCGGCCGCGCTCGGTGACGACCTGGATGCAGCCCTGGATGCAGCCGCCCCGGCCTTCTGGGGCGGCCGAAATGCGCCCGCGCCCGTTTGGCCGGAGGGCGTCAAGCCGCTGGCGCCGCTTGTGAAGTCGCCGGCCGCGCTTGCGGCGCGACTGGCCTATGTGGGCGTGGTCGACCGGGCCGATGGCGACCGGCTCCAGGGGCAGCTGCCGCCCGGTTGCCGTCTGGTGTCGCGGGAGGGCGACCTGTGGCGTTGGGACGGCTTCACCTCGCGCGCCGAGGCTCCGAAGCCGGCCGCCGTACGTCTCGAGCAGAAGACCCGGCTGGCCGAGGTCGAGGCCGAGATCGAGAAGCTGGAACCCAAGGCGAAGGCGGCGCGGGACACCCAGGCCGCCGCGGCCGAACGGCTGCGCAGGGCGGAAGAGGCGCTGCGCAGCGCCCGCCGCGAGCCCCCGGTCTGGGAGCAGAAGGCAGCGCAGGCGCGGAGCGCGCTGCAGCGGTTCGACCAGGAAGCCGCGCGCAACGAGGCCCGGGCCGCCTCGCTCGACGACCTGATCCAGCGGTTCGAGGCCGAACTCGCCGAGCAGGAGGCCCAACTCGCCGCGGTCAGGCAGGACGTTCCGGGCGAGGTCGAAGACGCCGGCCCGGCCGAGCGACTCTCTGCAGCGCGCGCCGCCTCGACCGCCGCCCGTGAGGCCGCCGCCGCGGCGCGTTCCGCCTACGAGGCGGAGATCCGCGAGCGCGACGGGCGGGTGCGGCGATTCGAGAGCCTGACCCGAGACCGGGACGACTGGACCCGCCGCGCCACCGCCGCCGCGCGCCGCCTGGAACAGCTCACGGCGGCCCGCGCCAAGGC
>JAEYNH010000041.1 GCA_023412655.1 Pseudomonadota bacterium
GCGCACCGAGTTGGTCGGCCAGCTGCAAGAGGGTGAAGTCCGCGAAGGCGTGGTCAAGAACATCACCGACTACGGCGCGTTCGTGGACCTGGGCGGCATCGACGGCCTGCTGCACGTCACCGACATGAGCTGGAAGCGCGTCAACCACCCGAGCCAGGTCCTGGCGGTGGGCGACACCGTCAAGGTGCAGATCGTCAAGATCAACCCCGAGACCCAGCGCATCTCGCTCGGCATGAAGCAGCTGCAGTCCGACCCGTGGGACGGCGTGGAAGCCAAGTACCCGGTGGGCGCGAAGTTCACCGGCCGCATCACCAACATCACCGACTACGGCGCCTTCGTGGAGCTGGAGCCGGGCGTGGAAGGCCTGGTGCACGTGTCGGAAATGTCGTGGACCAAGAAGAACGTCCACCCGGGCAAGATCGTCTCCACCTCGCAGGAAGTGGAAGTCGTCGTCCTCGACGTCGATCCGTCCAAGCGCCGCGTGTCGCTGGGCCTGAAGCAGGCCATGGCCAATCCGTGGGAGGCCTTCCTGGAGGCCCACCCGATCGGCTCGACCGTGGAAGGCGAAGTCAAGAACGCCACCGAGTTCGGCCTGTTCATCGGCCTCGACGGCGACATCGACGGCATGGTGCACCTGTCGGACCTCGACTGGGCCGTGTCGGGCGAAGAAGCCATGGCGCGCTACAACAAGGGCGACGTCGTCAAGGCGAAGGTCCTGGACGTGGACGTCGAGAAGGAGCGCATCTCCCTCGGCATCAAGCAGCTCGCCGGCGACCCGATGCAGGGCGATTCCTTCCGCAAGGGCCAGACCGTCACCACCACGGTGACGGAAGTGACCTCGGGCGGCATCGAAGTGCGCTTCGGCGAGGACGACGCGCCGATGACGGCCTTCATCCGCAAGTCGGACCTGTCGCGCGACCGCGCCGACCAGCGCCCCGAGCGCTTCGCCGTGGGTGACCGCGTCGACGCCCAGATCACCAACGTGGACAAGGCCGCCCGCCGCGTCTCGCTGTCGATCAAGGCGCTGGAAATGGCCGAAGAGAAGGAAGCCATCGAGCAGTTCGGCTCGTCCGACTCGGGCGCCTCGCTCGGCGACATCCTGGGCGCGGCTCTCCGCGAGAAGGCCCAGAAGGAATAGTCGACCCTCCATGGGTTGACCTCGAAGAGGCCCCGTCCGGTTCGCCGGGCGGGGCCTTTTTCATGCGCGGGGGCGCCGGACGGCTTGACCCGGCGGCGCCATAAACCCTTTTTGCGCCTTGAACCCGCGGGGAGAGTCGCCCATGGTCGCGCGGGTCCGAGGGGCCTCATGATCAAGTCAGAGCTGATCGCGAAACTCGCCGAAGAGAACCCGCACCTCACCCAGCGCGACATCGAGCGGGTGGTGGGCGTGATCCTGGAGCGGATGATCGAGGCCCTCGAGGAAGGCGGCCGGGTGGAGCTGCGCGGCTTCGGCGCCCTGTCGGTCCGCTCCCGGGACGCCCGCGCCGGTCGCAACCCCCGCACCGGCGAACCGGTGGACGTTCGAGCCAAGCACGTGCCATTCTTCAAGAGCGGCAAGGAGCTGCGCGAGCGCCTGAACGTCGACGAATCCTAACCCGAGACACGAGGAACCGCGCGTGAGCATCGTCTCCGAATTCCGCGAGTTCATCGCTCGCGGCAACGTCATCGACCTGGTGGTCGGCGTCATCATCGGCGCGGCCTTCAACGACATCGTCAAGGCCCTGGTGGACAACGTCATCATGCCGCCCATCGGCCTGGTGACCTCCGGGATCGACTTCTCGAAGCTTCAGTGGGTGCTGAAGGCCGACAACCCGGTCACGCCGGAGATCGATCCGGTGGCCATCCAGTACGGCGCCTTCGTCAACACCTGCATCCGCTTCCTGATCGTCGCCTGGGCGGTGTTCATGCTGGTCAAGCTGGTGAACGCCGTCCGCCGCGGCCACAAGGCCGAGCAGGAGGCCCAGCCCGAGGCGCCGGCGCCCACGCCCGAGGAAAGCGTGCTGATGGAGATCCGCGACCTCCTGAAGGTCCAGGCGGGCCTGAAGGTCGAGCCGGAGCCGCCCCGGACGCCGCCCCAGACCAAGTAGCGGCCCGCCGGCCCGCAAGACCGGCGGGACTGGGCCCGGGGGGGTCAGGCGACCTTGAAGCCTTCCCAGTTCATCATCCGGGTCAGCCGGGTGTTCTCCTCGGCCGACATGGCGCCGCGGAAGGCCGGGAACAGCTCGTCCTCCTCCTCGCGCATGTGCTCCTGCAGCTTCTCGAAGAAGCTGCGGGCGGTCTCGATCCACCGCGGGTCGTCGGTGGGCATCCGGCGCAGGTCGAAGATGAAGGTCTTCACGTCGCCGTGGTCCTCGATCAGGTGGCGGGCCTGCTCCTCGCGGCCGGCCTCGATCATCGCCGGATAGATGACGTTCTCCTCCTCGACCGCGTGCTTGGTCAGGGCATAGGCGATCTTGGTGAGCATCATCTGCCGCTTGAGGGTCTCGTCGTCGGACGTCTGCAGCAGCATCTCGAAGGTCTTCTCGACCATCCGGTGCTCGGCGGCCAGGGCGTCCACCCAGTCCCCGGCCAGGACCGAGGGCCCCTGGGCCACGGCCTTGCGGGCGTGGGGCAGGGCGAGGCCCGCGACGAACCCCAGGGCGGCGCCGGTGGCGAGGCGGCCGAAATCGCCATTCGTCATGTTTGGCATGTCTGTCTATCTCCAGGCTTGGCGGGAGAAACCCCTCGGGCGCGGCCCCGTTCCGGCGGCGGTGCTTGCGGAAGGCGGGTGGGAGCGACTAAGCCGCTTCCCATGACGGCGAAGGCGAAGATCTGCGGGGTCACGACCCCCGAGGCGGTGCGCGCCGCCCTCGACGGCGAGGCGGCCTTCCTGGGCTTCATGTTCTTCGCCCGCAGCCCCCGGAACATCGCCCCCGAGGCGGCGGGCGCGCTGGCGCCGCCGGCCCGGGCCCGGGGCGTCAAGGTGGTGGCGGTGACGGTCGATCCGTCGGACGGCGAACTGGACGCCATCGTGGCGGGCCTGGCCCCGGACCTCATCCAGCTGCACGGCAAGGAGAGCCCGGCGCGGGTGCGCGAGATCGCCGCGCGCACCGGCCGCGGGACCATCAAGGTGCTGCCGGTGGCCGAGGCGGCCGACATCGAGGCGGCCAGGGCCTATGAACCGGTGACCGAGCACCTGATGTTCGAAACCAAGCCGCCGAAGGACGCCGACCGGCCGGGCGGCCTGGGGGTTCCGTTCGACTGGAGCCTGCTGGAGGGGCGCAGGTTCTCCCGGCCCTGGTTCCTGGCCGGCGGGCTCGATCCCTGGAACGTGGGGCGGGCGGTGGCGGCCTCGGGCGCGCCGCTTGTGGACGTATCCTCTGGCGTGGAGCGCGGTCCCGGTTTAAAGGACCCGGCCTTGATCCAGGCGTTCCTCGACGCCGTCAGACGCGCCTGAGAGCCCGGCTTTGAACGCGCCTTCCCGCCCGAACGACTATTCCGCCTATCCGGACGCCCAGGGACGCTTCGGCGACTACGGCGGCCAGTACGTGCCGGAAACCCTGATGCCGCTGGTCCACGACCTGACCGCGGCCTATGCCCAGGCCAAGGCCGATCCCGCCTTCCAGGGCGAGCTGGCCGGCTACATGACCCACTATGTGGGCCGCCCCTCGCCGCTGTATTTCGCCGCCCGGCTGACCGAGCACTTCGGCGGGGCGAAGATCTATCTGAAGCGCGAGGAGCTGAATCACACCGGCTCGCACAAGATCAACAACTGCATGGGTCAGATCCTGCTGGCCATGCGGATGGGGAAGACCCGGATCATCGCCGAGACCGGCGCCGGCCAGCACGGGGTGGCCACGGCCACGGTCTGCGCCCGCTTCGGCCTGCCCTGCGTGGTCTACATGGGCGCGGTGGACGTGGAGCGGCAGAAGCCCAACGTCTTCCGGATGAACCTGCTGGGCGCGGAAGTGCGCCCCGTGACGAGCGGCTCGGCGACCCTGAAGGACGCCATGAACGAGGCGCTGCGGGACTGGGTCACCAACGTCCACGACACCTACTACCTGATCGGCACCGCCGCCGGCATGCACCCCTATCCGGAGATGGTCCGGGACTTCCAGTCGGTGATCGGCAAGGAGGTGCGCGCGCAGGTGCTGGAGGCCGAGGGCCGGCTTCCCGATGCGGTGGTGGCGTGCGTGGGCGGCGGCTCCAACGCCATCGGCATCTTCCACCCGTTCCTGAACGACGCCTCGGTGAAGCTGATCGGTGTCGAAGCGGCGGGCGAGGGCATGGGCACCGAGCGCCACGCGGCGGCCATCAACGGCGGCCGGCCGGGGGTGCTGCACGGAAACATGACCTATCTGCTGCAGGACGGAGACGGCCAGATCACCGAGGCCCACTCGATCTCGGCCGGCCTGGACTATCCGGGCATCGGGCCCGAGCACGCCTGGCTGCACGACGTGGGCCGGGCCACCTACCTGACCGCCACCGACCAGGAGAGCCTGGACGCCTTCATGCTGCTGTCGAAGCTGGAAGGCATCCTGCCGGCCATCGAGAGCGCCCACGCCATCGCCCGCATCGGCGACGTGGCGCGGGACGTCGGCAAGGACGGGGTGGTGGTGCTGAACCTGTCGGGGCGCGGCGACAAGGACGTGAACACCGTCGCCGCCCACCTGGGGCGCCAGATTTGAGGCCCATCTACGTCGTCATCGCCTGCCTCGGCTGCGCCGCTGCGGGCTTCCTGGCCGGGATGCTGGTCCGGGCGGACGTGCGCGTGGCCATCGACACCGACCTGCCCAAAGAGCCCGTCGTGGAGCGTTCGCGTTGACCAAGGCCCGTATCGACGCCCGTTTCGCCGCCCTGAAGGCGGAAGGCCGCGCCGCCTTCGTGCCCTATGTGATGGCCGGCGATCCCGATCGCGCGACGGCGCTCGCCATCCTGAAGCGCCTGCCGGCCGCCGGCGCGGACCTGATCGAGGTGGGCTTCCCGTTCTCGGACCCCATGGCGGAGGGGCCGCCCATCCAGCGCGCGGCGCAGCGGGCGCTGGGCAAGGGCATGAGCACCCGCGGGACGCTGGAGCTGATCGCCGAGTTCCGGGCGGGCGATGCGGACACGCCGGTGATCCTGATGGGCTATATGAACCCCATCGTTTCCTGGGGGCTGGAGGCCTTCGCCCGCGAAGCCGCCGAGGCCGGGGTGGACGGACTGATCGTGGTCGACTGCCCGCCGGAAGAGGCCGGGCCGCTGGCGGACGCCCTGGACGCGGCGGGGATCTCGCTGATTCGCCTGGCGACGCCGACCACCGACGATGCGCGCCTGCCGGTGGTGGTCCGCCGCACGTCCGGCTTCGTCTATTATGTCTCGGTGGCGGGCGTGACCGGGGTGAAGGAGGCCGACGCGGCCGCCGTCGCCCCGCACGTGGAGCGGGTGCGCAAGGCCTCGGGCCTGCCGGTGGCGGTGGGCTTCGGCATCAAGACTCCGGAAAGGGCGAAGCAGATAGCCCAGGTCGCCGATGCGGTCGTCGTCGGGTCCGCGCTTGTGGACGAAGTCGCCGAAGCAGTGGAGATGAACGAAGACGTGACCGCGAGAGTTCTTTCCAAAGTGGAATCCCTGGCTAAGGCTGTGCGCCTCGCGCGAACGAGCCAAACGGCGGTCTGAAAACCATGGCGATGGCTGATCAGCGGAATGACAAGCCCGGCCGTCCGGCCGGCACGCGGGAACGCCGAGGATGGCTCTCCCGCATCGCGCCCGGGGTGCGGAATTTCGCCAAGCGCGAGACGCCCGAGAACCTGTGGGTGAAGTGCCCCGAGACGGGGGAGATGATCTACCGGCCCGACCTCGAGGCGGCCCTGTGGGTCACCCCGTCGGGCTTCCACATGCGGATCGGCGCGGCCCAGCGGCTGGCGATCACCTTCGACGACGGCGTGTTCGAGAAGATCGAATGGGAGCCGGTGGTCGAGGACCCGCACAAGTTCCCGGACGACCGCTCGTACCCCGAGCGCCTGAAGGCGGCCCGCAAGGCGACGGGCGAGCAGGACTCCATCGCCGCCGCCTACGGCCACATCCGCGGCCAGCCGGCCGTGGTGATGGTGCAGGACTTCCACTTCATGGGCGGCTCCCTGGGCATGGGGGCCGGCGAGGCGTTCATCGCCGCGGCCCGCGAGGCCGTGAAGCGGCAGGTCCCGCTGGTGATCTTCACCGCCTCGGGCGGGGCCCGGATGCAGGAGGGCACCCTGTCCCTCATGCAGATGGCCCGCACCACCCTGGCGCTGAACGAGGTGAAGGCCGCCGGCCTGCCCTATGTGGTGGTGCTCACCGACCCGACCACGGGCGGGGTGCTGGCCTCCTACGCCATGCTGGGCGACGTGCACCTGGCGGAGCCCAACGCCACCATCGGCTTCTCGGGCCGGCGGGTGATCGAGCAGACCATCCGCGAGACCCTGCCTCCGGGCTTCCAAAAGTCGGAGTTCCTGGCCGAACGGGGCATGATCGACCAGGTGGTCCCACGTAGCGAGCTTCCGGACGTGCTGAGTTCCGTCCTGAAGACGCTTATGATGGGGCGTGAGCGCATTTCCTCCGCCGCCTGACTTGAAGTCCGATCCCGGCTTCGACCCGATCCGCGCCTCCGACGCGGTGATCCAGCGGCTGCGCGCCAACCATCCGACGCTGATCGACCTGACCACCGGCCGGGTCGAGCGCCTGCTGGCCGCCCTCGGTCACCCTGAGCGCCGGCTGCCGCCGGTGATCCATGTGGCCGGCACGAACGGCAAGGGCTCCACCGTGGCCTATCTGCGGGCCATCGCGGAGGCCGCCGGCCTGCGGGTTCATTGCCTGACCTCGCCCCATCTGGTGCGGTTCGCCGAGCGGATCCGGCTGGCCGGCCGGCTGATCACCGACGAGCAGCTGCTGGAGCTCACCGACCGGGTGGAGGCCGCCAACGCCGGCGGCGATATCAGCTTCTTCGAGATAACCACGGTCCTCGCCCTGCTGGCCTTCGCCGAGACCCCGGCCGACCTGTGCGTCGTGGAGGTGGGCCTGGGCGGGCGCTTCGACGCCACCAACGTCTTCGCGGCGCCGGCCGTCAGCGTGATCACCCCGGTGGACTACGACCATCTGGAGATGCTGGGGCCGGGCCTGGCCAAGATCGCCTGGGAGAAGGCCGGGATCATCAAGCCGCGCCGCCCGGTGGTGGTGGCCCGGCAGATGGACGAGGCCCTGGAGATGATCACCCGGGAGGCCGACGACCGGATGGCGCCGATCCTCCAGATGGGGGCGGACTTCGACGCCTGGGAGGAACGCGGCCGGCTGCTGGTGCAGATGCCCGAGCGGCTGCTGGACCTGCCGCCGCCCAGCCTGTTCGGCGGCTACCAGTTCGACAATGCGGGCCTGGCGGTGGCCGCGGCCCTGACCTTCGATCCCGGCCTGAGCGACGAGGTGCTGGCGGCGGGGGTCTCCTCGGCCGTCTGGCCGGCGCGGATGCAGCGGCTGACCGCCGGCCCGCTGGCCGCCCTCGCCCGGGCGCGGGGCTCGGACCTGTGGCTGGACGGCGGGCACAACCCGCACGCCGGGCGGGCCCTGGCCGAGGCCGCCTCGCGCATCGTCGACCGGGACGGGCGGCCGCTGACCCTCGTCACCGGCATGTTCGCCCGCAAGGACGCCGAGGGCTTCTTCCGCCCCTTCGCCGAGATGCGGCCGCGGGTGATCGCCACCACCTTCGATTCGCCCCACGCCGCCCCGTCCGAGGAGATCGCCGTGGCGGCGGTGCAGGCGGGCCTGCCGGCGGAGATGTCGCCCGATGTGGAGGCGGCCGTGCGCCTGGCCCTTGGGGCCGCGGGCCCCGCGCCGCACGTGCTGATCTGCGGAGGCCTGCATTTCGCCGGCGAGGTGCTGGCGATGAGCCCGGAGACCTGGCCCACCTGATGCCCGCGAAACCCTACAGCCTGCGCTTCGCCGTGCCCCGGTACTACCTGATCACCCTGGCGGTGGCCGCGGTGGTGCTGTGGATCCTCATCGAGCTGTTCGGCCGCACCAACACGGTGCTGATCGGCTGGGTGGTGGGCTTCCTGATCGCCACCCGGGTGGTGCGCTGGTTCGTGCTCAGGCGGCGGCCGAAACGAGAAGGGCCGCCCGAAGGCGGCCCTGAAACGTCGTCGGAAGGCTGAAAAGACCGATCAGGCGGCGACGCCGGCCTCGGTGAGCCACTCCAGGATCTTCTGCTTGGGCATGGCGCCCACCTTCATCGAGGCCATCTGGCCGCCCTTGAACAGCATCATGGTGGGGATGCCGCGCACGCCGTAGCGCGACGGGGTGGTCGGGCTGTCCTCGATGTCCAGCTTGGCGATCGTCACCTTGCCGGCCAGTTCCTCGGAGAGCTGCTCCAGGGCCGGGGCGATCTGCTTGCAGGGGCCGCACCATTCCGCCCAGAAATCGACGAGCACGGGGCCCTGAGCCTGCAGGACCTCGGTCTCGAAGGTGGCGTCGGTGACCTTCACGGTGCTCATAGGAAAACTCCTCTCGCGGGCGGCCGGCTTTCCGATGTGGCGCTCAACGCCGCCGCACGCCGCTTCGATCCGCCGATGTAGGCGGGGCCGGCGCAGGTATCAACCGCCACGGCGAAGGTCGGCAAGGGTCTGTTCGATCAGGTTTTCTGGAACGGTCATCAGCTTGGGGCCATCGGTCCAGACCAGGGCCGCCTCGACCCGCCGTCCGGGGAAGACCTCGGCCAGCACGGCGGCGTAGAGGGCCATCTGGCGCAGGTAGGCCGGATCGGCGTCCTCGATGCGGTCGGGTGAGGGCCGGTTGGTCTTGAAGTCGGCCACCAGGACGCGGCCCGGCAGCACCACCAGCCGGTCGATGCGGCCGGAGATCTTCAGGCCGGCGGGCAGCGGGGCGGCGGTCCCGGCGATGGCCACCTCGGCGCGGGAGCCGGGGCCGAACACCTCGGCGAAGCGGGGATCCTCCAGCACCGACAGGGCCGCGCCGGCCAGGGAGAGCACACCGGCGGCGTGGGCGGCCGCGATCTCGCCGATCGAGTGCCCGGCGACGGCGTCGGGACGGACCCCCCACGCCTCGAACAGCCGGAACAGCGCCACCTCCACGGCGAACAGCGCCGGCTGGGTGAATTCGGTGCGGTCCAGCGCCTCGGCCTCGGGCGTGTCGGGCTCGGCGAAGAGCAGTGGCTTGAGCGGGCGGGGCAGGTGCGCGTCGAGGGCGGCGCAGGCCTCGTCCAGGGCGGCGGCGAAGACGGGGAACGCCTCGGCCAGCTCGCGACCCATCCCGGCCCGCTGGGCGCCCTGCCCCGAGAACAGGTACGCCACCTTCGGCCGGGGCACCGCCACGCCGGTGACCACCAGCGGCGCGTCCTCGCC
>JAEYNH010000046.1 GCA_023412655.1 Pseudomonadota bacterium
GTTCGGCGGGTTCGGCCCGCCCCGCGCCCGGCGGCCGAACAGCGCCGTGCACACGGCCATCATGGTGGCCGGCAGCGCCGCCTTCCTCAGCGTCGGGGCGGCGGGCGTCGTGCTGATGAACCGGGGGGGCGACCAGCCCACCCCCGCCGAGGTCCTGGGCGAAAGCCCCCGGGCCGCCGTGGCCATCGCCTCGGATGCGGGCGAGGCCGCCGCCGACCCCGAGGCCGAGGCCCGCTACGCCGAGGCCCTCCGCCTGATCCAGGGCAAGCGGCCCGGCGGTCTGTCCCAGCTCAAGGCCCTGGCCGACGACGGCTACGCCCCGGCCCAGTTCTATCTCGCCCAGCTTTATGAATCCGGCGGCGAGGGCGTGGTCCGCAACATGGCCGAGGCCCGCCGCTGGACCGCCCGGGCGGCCGAAGGCGGCGAGGCCGCCGCCATGCACAACCTCGGGCTCTACTATTTCCGGGGCGAGGGCGGTCCGCAGGATCTCGCCTCCGCCGCCCAGTGGTTCCGCAAGGCCGCCGAACAGGGCGTCGTCGACAGCCAGTACAACCTCGGCCTCATGTACCAGTCGGGCAGCGGCGTGCAGCAGGACCCGGCCGAGGCCCTGAAATGGTTCGGGCAGGCTGCGGCCCAGGGCGACGGCCTGGCCCGGGCCGCCGCCGACGCCCTGAAGGCCCGGACCCAAAAATCCGCGGCGGGCTAGCCCCGCCGTGAGCGGCGGCTAGGGTAGGGCGGCATGGACATCTACCTGCCCATCGCCGAGGTCTCGGTGAACGCCCCGCTCATCGTGGCGCTCGGCCTGTTCGTCGGCTTCATCTCGGGCATGTTCGGGATCGGCGGCGGCTTCCTCATGACGCCGATGCTGGTGTTCCTGGGCATCCCGCCGGCCGTGGCCGTGGCCAGCATGTCCAACCACGTGGCCGCCTCGTCCATGTCCAGCGTCATCGCCTACAGCCGGCGCCGGGCCGTTGACCTGCGAATGGGCGCGGTGCTGGCCGCCGGGGGCGTCGTCGGGGCATTCCTGGGCGTCGAGCTGTTCCGCTGGCTGCGGCTGCTGGGTCAGTCGGACCTGGTGGTCGCCGTCTCCTACCTGGTGTTCCTCACCGTCATCGGCGGGCTGATGCTCCGGGAGTCCCTCGGCGCCATCCTGCGCCGGCGCCGGGGCGAGCCCCCGCCGGCCCGTAGGGATCGCCGGCCCCTGTGGCTCTACGGCCTGCCGCTGAAGATGCGCTTCCCGCGTTCGCGCCTGTACATCAGTGTCATCCCGCCCCTGGCCCTCGGGGTCTTCGTGGGCGTGCTCTCGGCGATCATGGGGGTGGGCGGCGGCTTCATCCTCGTCCCGGCCATGGTCTATCTGCTGCGCATGCCCGCCGGGGTGGTGGTGGGCACCAGCCTCCTGCAGATCATCGTCACCGCCGCCCTCACCGGCGTCCTCCAGGCGGGCCGCAACCAGACGGTGGACATCGTCCTGGCCGTCCTGCTGCTGGCCGGCGGCATCGTCGGCGCCCAGTACGGCGCCCGGGCCTCCCAGCGCTTCCGGGCCGAGGAACTGCGCGCCGTCCTCGCCCTCATCGTCCTGTTCGTGGGCCTGCGCATGGGCCTGGGCCTGTTCATCGCGCCCAAGGAGCCCTTCGTCCTGATGACCGGGATGCTCGGCTGATGGCCGTGGAGGCGCCGCCCCCCCAGGTGCAGGAGCCGGCCATCTCGGCCGCCCTCACCGAGACCAACGTGCGGGTCAGCGCCGATTTCAGCGGCGCCCGCATCGTCCTCTATGGCGCGGTGTTCCAGCCGGACGCCCGCCCGGCCGACGTGGTGGTGATCGTCCGTGGCCCCGACCAGCCGGTGCGCATCGCCCGCAGGATCCAGGTCGCCGGCCTCTGGCTGAACAGCCGTCCGGTGGTGTTCGAGGGCGCTCCCGGCTTCTACATGGCCGCCTCCAACCGGCCCCTGGACGAGATCGCCACCTTCGGCCAGCTGCGGCGGCTGGGCGCGGGGATCGACCACCTGCGCATCGACGCCCCGGCCGAACAGCGCGTGGAGACCCGCTACGGGGTCCGTGACGTGGTCGTCTCCAGCCTGGGCCCCGACTACTACACCTGGCGGCGGGCCGTGGTCCGGCTCAAGGAGCAGGCCGGCCTCTACGACGAGGACGGCCGCGGCGTGCGCTTCGTGGACCGGGGCCTGTTCCGCGCCGAGATCGCCCTGCCCACCGGCGCCCCCACCGGGGTCTACCGGGCCGACATCCTGCTGTTCCAGGACGGCAAGCCGGTTTCCCAGCGTGTGCGCACCCTGACGGTGGAAAAGGTGGGACTGGAGCGAACCCTTTACCTCTGGGCGCATAACAGGCCATGGTCGTATGGCTTGGCCGCGATGGCGTTCGCGCTCCTGGCCGGGTGGGCCGCCTCGGCCGCGTTCCGGAGAGACTGATTGCTCATGGATTATGTGGGGGCCGGACGGCGCCTCGAACCCGCTCCGGCCGCGCTTTGGATCATCGCCGTGCTGGCGCTGATCCCGTTCCCGGTCTCGGCCCTGATCTATGGCTACGGTCCGCGCCACCTGGCGGGGCCCGCCCTCGCCACCCTGCTCAGCTGGGCCGCCCTGATGGTGGCCTTCCTCGGTGGCGTCCGCTGGGGCCTCGAGACCCGCGAGCCGAACCCGCGCTGGTATCGCCTCGGCTTCTCGGCCCTCGTGGCCACCGCCGCCCTGCTGGTGCTGCTGGGCCGCGGCCGGCTGCCCGACGTCTGGATCATGGCCGGCTTCGTGGTGGTCTTCCTGGTCCAGTGGCTGTTCGACCACCACACGCCCCAGACCCCCGCCCGCTACCCGGTCCTGTCGACCATGATCACCGCCGGGGCCTGCGTCTCCCTGGGCCTGGCCCTGGAGAAGGCGCTGAACGCCTAGCCGGGCATGGCCGTGGCCAGCATCCAGATGGCCATGGCGATCATCATCAGGTTCTCGGTCAGCGAGACGAAGCCCAGCGGCACGTTGGAGCTGCCGCCGACGCAGGCGCATTTCAGCTCGCGCTTGTCGATGTAGACCGCCTTGAACACCGACACCGCCCCGACGCCGCCGATGAACAGCGCCAGCGGCGCAGACAGCCAGGTCATCGCCCCGGCCACCATCAGCACCCCGGCCAGGCCCTCGGCGAACGGATAGACATAGCCGTAGGGGATCCAGCGCCGGGCCAGCAGGTCGTAGTTGAGGAACATGGTCGAGAACCGTTCCACGTCCTGCAGCTTGAGCATGGCCAGCAGGCACATGCTGAAGGCCACGAACCATTCCCCGGCCCGCACCGTCAGCGGCGAGCCGAACGCCGCCTGGCTGGCGGCCAGGGCCATCAGCGCCGCCATGGCGAACACCGCCAGCACCGGCCGGTAGCTGGTCTTGCCGGGCTCGGCGACCTTCATCCCGAATCTGCGCCGAAGGTCGTCGTAGCCGCCCACCCGCTGGCCGTCGATGAACACCTGCGGCGTGGTCTTCACCCCGTGCTCGGCCTTGAAGGCGTCGGTCTGCTCCCGGCTGGTCAGGGGGTGGTCCTCGACCCGGAAGCCGCGCCGCTTCAGCAGGTCCAGGGCCTTCAGCCCGTAGGGGCAGGTGTGGCCCGGCATCACCATGCGGTAGAGGACGGCGGTCTTGTGAGGGCCGGTGTTGGACGGGGCGGTCATGGCGGCTCGCTTGGTTCGGTGTCTCGCCCGTCCCATATGGGGTCTGTACCATGGTACGGAGTCAACCGATGGCCGACATGACCATCTCCGCCCTGGCCCGCGCCGGCGGGGTGGGCGTCGAGACCGTGCGCTACTACCAGCGCCGTGGCCTGCTGGCCGAGCCGCCGCGGCCCGAGGGCGGCGGGCTGGGCGGCGGCGTGCGCCGCTACGGCGACGAGGATGTCCGCCGGCTGCGCTTCATCCGCTCGGCCCAGGCCGCCGGCTTCACCCTCGAGGAGATCGGCGAGCTTCTGGAGCTGCAGGCGCGGGACGGCCGCCCTCGCGCCCGGGAGATGGCCCGGGCCCGCATCGCCGCCCTCGACACCCGCATCGCCGAGCTGTCGGCCGCCCGCGCCGCCCTGGCCCGCCTCGCCGACGAGTGCGCCGGGGACGGGGCGGGGCCGTGCCCGATCCTGGCCGCCTTCGACGAAGGCTGACCGGAGGGGGTGAGGCCGCTCAGCCGGCCCGCGCCGCTTCCAGCACCAGGCCGGCGATCCGCTCGGGCTGGGAGATCAGCGACAGGTGGCTGGCCTTCACCTCGATCGTCCGCGCCTTCATCCGGCCGGCCATGAAGCGCTGCAGGTCGGGGTTGATGGTCCGGTCTTCCGTCGAGACGGCGTAGAAGCTGGGCTTGCTGCGCCAGGCCGCCTCGGTGGTGCGCTCGGCGGTCAGGCTGCGGCGGAACGGCTGCTGCACGGCGTAGAGCACCCGCGCCCGGTCCCGGGGCAGGTCGCCGGCGAAGTCCCGCAGGAAGGCGGCCTCGCCCAGGCGACCCTCGTCGCCGTCGAAGACGATGCCGGCGCTGGCCGGCGGGGTGGGGAAGCGGCCGGCCAGGGCCGCATAGTCCTCCCCCGCGTCCGGGGCCCGGGCGGCCACATAGACCAGGGACGAGACCTTAGGGTGCACGCCCGTCTGCGAGACCAGCACCCCGGCGAAGGAGTGGCCCACCAGCACAGTCGGCCCGTCCTGCCGGTCCAGCACCCGGCGCACCGAGGCGCTCGCCGCCTCGAGGGTGGTCAGCGGGTTCTGCACCGAGGTGGCGTTCAGCCCCGCCGCCTGCAGCCGGGCGATCACCTCGCTCCAGCACGATCCGTCGGCGAACAGGCCGTGGACCAGCACCACGTTCCGCGCCTGCGGGCGCGTGGCCGCCGCGCTGCGGCCCGCCAGGCTCAGGTCCAGGGCCAGGGCCGTTCCGGCGGCCAGGGTGCTCATCACGTCGCGGCGACTGAAGGTCATGGGTCGGTCTCCTCGAGGGAAGCTGCACCATGACCTAGGGCGAACGGCGTTCGCCCGCACCTGCCTTTTGGAAAAGAAGAGGCCGGAAAACGAAAAAGGCG
>JAEYNH010000076.1 GCA_023412655.1 Pseudomonadota bacterium
CAAAATTCCCATGGAGAGGGGCCTGTCGCCATGAACTCGCACCGCGCGCGCACCGCGCTATTCCGTTCCGCCGCGCCAACGATCTTGGTGGCCGCCGCTGCGCTGCTCGCCCCGGGCGTCGCCTTGGCCCAAGCTGCGGAATCGTCTTCCGTCCAGGTAAATTCCGGCGCGACGGAGATGTCTGAACTCGTCGTCACCGCCCGCAAGCGGTCCGAGACCCTCCTGGAAACGCCCTTGGCCATCACCGCCATGTCGGCCGCCGCCATGGACCAGCGGGGCGTCGACGATCTGCTGGACGTCGCCAACTTCACGCCATCGCTGAACATCACCCAGTTCGGCAACAGCACCACGAACCGTGGCTCGCAGACCGTCATCATCCGGGGCATGGTCCCCGGCACCACCTACAATCAGACCACGACCGTCTTCATCAACGGCGCGCCGCTGGCGGCCTCTGGCATCATCGACGGCATTTCCGACGTGGCCCAGATCGAAGTCATCAAGGGTCCGCAGAGCGCCTATTTCGGCCGCTCGACTTTCGGCGGCGCGGTCAACATCGTCACCCGCGCGCCGGGCGATGAGTTCAAGGCCAGCGTCGATGTCACCTACGGTTCGTACGACTGGACCGACCTGAAGGCGACCGTCGAAGCTCCGATCATCCCGGGTATCCTCTCGGCCCGCCTGACCGGCCGGACCTACGACATCGACGGCTACTACGAGTCCGATCTGGTCCCCGGCTACAAGTACGGCGCGCAGTCCTCGAAGAACGTGCTGGGCGAGATCGCCTTCACCCCGAACGACGACCTGACCATCCGCGCATTCGGCGCCTACGTGGAGATGGACGACGGCTATCAGTCGTTCGTGCGCTTCCCACGCTCGACCTTCAACTGCAGCCCCTCCCCGGGTCAGAGCATCATCTGCGGCGAGCTGCCGATGACCTACCCGAACACGCCCAATCCGGCGCCGGTCCCGCAATCGTTCATGGACGCGATCAACTCGCCTGAAGCCAAGGCGATGCGCTACCGGAACCTGGGCCTGGATCACGGCGGCTCGGCTACCGAAATCCGCATCGGCACGCTGAACATCAGCTACGACATCCCAGGCACGGGCCTGAACCTGAGCTCGGTCACCGCCGCCAACGATTCCTACGGCGACGTCCTGAGCGACAGCTCGAACCCCGGCGCCCCCGAATCGCAACGCCAGCCCGGCATCCTCGGCACCTACAACGGCGCCTTCAGCCAGGAAGTGCGCCTCACCAGCGATCAGTCCAAGCGCCTGCGCGGTCTGGTCGGTGTCAGCTACGGCTATCAGCGCCGCGCCAACACCAGCATGACGGTCACGGCTCCGGCCTACCAGTTCAACATCTCGGCGGGCGGCCCTTACAACCGCTACAAGACCTACGGCGTCTTCGCGAGCGCCACGTTCGACATCACCGACGAGCTGATCCTCAACGCCGAGGGCCGCTACCAGGAGACCGAGACGCTCGGCTACACGCGCACCGTCCTGAACGGCAAGGCCACCGAGCGTAGAGTTCCGGGCCTGGAAGACACCGCCAAGGAATTCCTGCCGCGCGTGATCCTCCAGTACAAGTTCGCGCCGGGCCATCAGCTGTTCGCCACCTATGCCAAGGGCGCGAACCCGGGGATCTTCAACACCGCGTACGTCACCTACTCGCCAGCGCTTCAGCAATACCTGAGCGACCTGCTGGGCGGCGGCGTCTCGGCCAGCTCCGAAAAGATCACCAGCTACGAGATCGGCTATAAGGGCGAGTTGCTTGACGGCAAGCTGCAGCTGGACATCGGCGCCTACTACGCCGAATGGCGCGACCAGGTCATCGTCCAGGGTCTCCGGATCGTAAACCCGGCCCTCACCGGCATCCCCGGCACCCTGGCCACGAACATGTACAGCAACCAGGGCGCCACCGACCTGATGGGCGTGGAAGCCAACTTCTACTACCGCCCCCTGCCCGGCCTGACGCTGAACGGCGGCGGCTCGATCAACGACACCAAGATCCTGCGCTACACCAACACCAACAGCGCGCAGTTCCTGGGCTACTCGCCGGGCACCGCCCCGCTCGACCTGTATGAAGGCAACCGCCTGGCCTACGGCTCGAAGTACAGCGCCAACTTCAGCATCGACTACAATCGTCCGCTGATCGGCTCCGTCGACGGCTTCATCCACGTGGACGCATTCTACAAGAGCAAGCAGTTCGGCGAGCCGGGCAACTTCTACTGGACCCCGCCGACCAAGCGCGTGAACGTCCGGGCCGGCATCCACTACGAGGAGACCAAGGTCGAACTGTTCGTCGAAAACCTCTTCGACGACCGGGCTTACCTGAGCACCTCGCCGGCGTTCGACGCCACGGACGGCAACCGTCCGATCGCCGCGGCGGTCCTGCCGCTCCCCCGCCGGCTCGGCGTGCGGTTCCACACCGAGTTCTAGCGACCTCGGCCGCTGCGCTCCCGGCGCAGCGGCCGAATTCTTTCGGCCCTCGGCGCGCCAGAGCGTCTCGGCCAACGATCGGTTTACGCCTCGCGGCCAAATACCCACAGCCTAGCCCGACTTGAGATGGAGCGCGCCGGATGAGCACCGCCGCAAGCGAATTTCGCCATGGATGGACAACCCTCCTGGCCAGCGCCGCGGGCGCGTGCGCGGGTCTGACGGGTCTGGCCTTCTACACCTTCGGTCTCTTCGTGAAGCCGCTGTCCGAGGCCTTCGGCTGGACGCGCGGCGAGATCACCCTGGGCATGAGCTTCATCACCCTGGGCACAGTGCTGACCGCCCCGCTGGTGGGCTGGCTGATCGACCGGTATGGCGTCCGCAAGGTCGCCGGCCCCTCACTCCTCGGCATCGCGCTCGCCTTCGTGCTCGTCTCGCGGGTCGGACCTAGCCTCGCCGGGTTCTACGGCGCCTGCTTCGCCGTGGCCGTCCTTGGCTGCGCGACCTCCCCTGTCAGTTGGACCCGCGCGGTGAGCGAACGGTTCGTCCAGGCCCGCGGTCTGGCGCTGGGCCTTACCCTCCTGGGCAGCGCAGCGGCCGGGCTGGTGGGCGTACCCGCGGTCCAGTGGCTGATCATCAACCACGGATGGCGCAGCGGCTATCTCGGCATCGCCGCCTTCTGCGCGGCCGGCGCCTTCCCGCTCGTCATGTTCCTCCTGCGGGCCCGCCCGGCCGCCACGGGCGCCGTCGCCGCGGCGAACACGGCGATCGCGGCGCCGGCCACCGGAAACACTCTTCGCGAAGCCCTTCGATCGCCCGCCTTCTGGACCATCGCCATTGCGATCCTGGTGCTGATCACCGCCCAGAGCGGCACGATCATCCACCTCGTTCCTCTCCTCACCGACCGCGGCCTCGCACCCGTCGAGGCCGCCGGCCTGGCCGGCGTCATGGGCATCTCGGTGTTCGTGAGCCGGGTGGTCGTTGGCGGTTTGCTCGACCGGTTCTCGCCCCCCCTGGTGGCCGGCCTGACGCTTCTGGCTCCCGTCGTCTCCATGGTGATCCTCGCCTTCTGCGGCGACGACCGCTTCGCCATCACCATCGCCGTCCTGCTCCTGGGCCTCGCGGCCGGCGCCGAGATCGACTTCCTCTCGTTCTTCGCCGCCCGTCACTTTGGCATGCGGGCCTATGGCCGCATCTACGGCTGGCTGTTCGCCATGTTCAGCATGGGCAACGGCATCGGCGCTCCGCTCGTGGGGGCGCTGTACGACAGCACGGGCGGATACCAGGTCGCCATTTGGGGGGCGGCGGGCCTGTTCCTGAGCGGCGCGGCGCTGTTTGGGTCCCTGGGCTTCCGACCGATCTGGTGCGAGACGACGGAAGCGGCGCGAGCGTAGCTTGCCGATGACCGAGCCCGGCCGCACGGAGGACCCGGACCGCAATCCCTGCGGCGAGTGTGACCTGTGCTGCCGGCTGCTCGGCAACGAAGCCCTGGGCAAGCCCCCCGGCCCCCTCTGCGGGCACTATGACGGCGGATGCGCCATCTACACGGACCGTCCGGCGCCCTGCCGCGGCTTCCACTGTCTCTGGCTGAAGGCCGAACGGTTGCCCGCCGCGGCCCGCCTGGGGGCAGAGTGGCGGCCGGACAAGGCTGGCTTCATGATGTATGCCGAGCCCAGCGGGATGCGCACCAATGTGGTCGTGGAACCCACCAACCCCGGGGCTTGGCGACGGCCGCCGTATGCGGACTACATGGCCCGCCTGGCTCGCCGGGCGGCCGAAGGCCACGAGCTAGTGGTTCATGTGGGCGAGACCCGCACCGTTGTGCGGCCCGGTGAGACCGCTGAACGGGTGGTTCAGGCCCTGGCGCGGCCGGCCAAAGCCTAGGCTCCGCCTCGGTGCGTGGATCTGGCCCCTGCACCAAAAGCCTGGCGTCCGGAAGCCTCAGCCATCGTCGCCGGAAGCGCGCCGAGTTCGGCGTACGCCTCACGCCCCCTCATTTCATTCGGCGTCCCGCGACGTCGCGGAACGGGGTTTCGCGAGCCTGACCACAGCGCGCTCCTCCGTACAGAGCCTGCTATCGCGCCACGATATCGCGGCGCAGCCATCTGCACGTCAGCAGGAAGCAGGCGCCTGAGATTATGTAGAAGGTGGACGTCACCAACATGGCGTCCTTCAGGCTCTGCGGATGAACGAGGTCGCACACGGCTTTCAAGTCTGTGCTCAGATCGGCGACCGCGACGCCCTCGCACGCCTTCCGCGTCAGTTCGGCTGCGCCCAGACCTGTGGTCTGTATGCTGAATATCACGTCGCTGAGCACGCCGATGAAAAGGGGGCCTAGTCCGTACCCCAGGAGGTTGACGATGAAGAGCAGCACAGCCGTCGCCACTGCGCGCACCTGCGCCGACACCACTCCTTGGGCGATGGTGTACTGGGCAGCCAGATAGCCGTACTTCACGGCGCCGCCGATGCAGAGGCCGACAAGGGCGAACCACAGATGTTGGGTGGTGAATGCCCACAGGTAGAACGGCACGGAAAGGATGAGGCCGATACCCGGTAGCCAGGCGATGGCGTTGGGGTGGCGTCGTCCAAGGCGTTCGGCAAGCCACCCTGTCGTCAGTGTCCCGATTGCTGAGGCGGCCGCCACCGGCGCATTGATCAGCACAGCGGCCTCGCCAGCGGTCAGGTTGAAGCTCCGGGCCATGAAAAGAGACTGGAACGAGGCGATGCCATATCCGCAGAAGGCTGCGATCGTCGCGCCAGCCGCCATGGCCCAGAACGATCTTTTTCCGGCAAGTTCGCGCAGGCCGTCCGCGAACCTCGGCCTTTCTCGGCGCGGAGCGCCTGGAGGATCGGTGTAACCGCGCGGCGGCTCGCGCACGGTGAGCTTCAGCAGCGCGGCGATCAGAAGGCCTGGAAGACCGACCACCACGAATGCCCAGCGCCAACCAAATGCGTCGGTCACCGGCCCGCCGATGAGATTGGCCAGTACTGTGCCAAGGGTGACGCCCATAGCGTAGTAGCCCAGGGCGGTGGAGCGCCGGGCGGGCGGGTAGTAGTCGGCGATCAGGGAATTGGCCGGCGGGGTGCAGCCCGCCTCGCCGATGCCCACCCCCACGCGGCAGGCGAGCAGGATCCAGAAGGCGCCGATGGTGATCGAGCCCACCGTCACGTCCACCGCCAGCCCACAGAGCGCCGTCATCAGCGACCAGAGCGCCACGCAGATGGTCATGATCCAGATTCGGTGGCGGGTCTCCGCCACCTGCGCCAGGGGTATCCCGACGAAGGTGTACAACAGCGCGAAACCGAAGCCCGTAAGCAGGCCGAAGGCCGTGTCGGAAATGCCCAGTTCCGGCTTCATCGCGGGGGCTACGACGGCGAGCAAGCCTCGGTCGACGAAGTTCAGGATGTAGATCAGCAGCAGTGCGTTCAGCACGTAGCTGCGGTACCCCCGAGAGCCAAAGCCGTTGATGTGGCCGTCCGTGGCCGTGGCGGAGTCGGCGCTCACCGGGCGATCAGGTCCACGAGGTCGGCCGCCCGCCGCTCGGCCTCAAGGTTGCGGACCCGGCCGACAATCTCCGCCGCCCGGTCCGGCCCAAGGGCAGGCGCCATAAGACCTAGCGCCTTCTGTTCCACTTCGGACCGGCTCATCGGATGCGACGGGAAGCCGACCACGTGCGGCACAAAGATCTCGTGTCGGATCCCGGATGCCTCCCACACGCTCAAGCGGGCGGACTCGCGGCGCGGCTCGTCTGGACCGTGCTCCTGCGTGGGATCATGGACCACATGCACGCGCGCCATGAGTTCGCGCACCGCCGGATCGTTATGCATGCGTTCGAGCGACTGGGCCGCCACGAAATCCAGTTCACCGTCGAGCAGGATGATCGCCATGAGATAACGCAGATTGAGCGCGGGCATCTCCGCATCGCGGAATGCTTCCCAGCGGCCGGGCATCGCGATGCTGACCTTCTCCACCTGGTCGACCCTGATGCGTGGGAGCAACTCGAGCAGTCCCTGCACGGCCGGCTGCGTCGGCCCGCCGACCGGGAACCGCTTGTAGGCTGTGAGGGGGAGTTCCGATCGCACCCCGAGATCCTCGACCAGGTAGGCGCGATCTCCGTCCGAACCCGGCCCCGAAAAGGTCGCCGATCCCATCCATCCCCCGGGGTGGTCGAGCGCATTGCGCACCCCCCTGAATCCCGCCTCGACGAAAAGCGCGGCCTGAAGGCCGGCACGCGCGCCGAGGCCTGCGAAGACGAAGGATTTCTCGATGTGCTCCACGTCCAGAAGCCACTGGTAGCAGCCGGACGCTTGCTGGGCGCAGTACGATAGCAGGTCCCCGATCCGCTCTTCCGGCAGGCGGAGCATCGAGGCGGCCGCGGCGGCGACGCCAAACACCGGTCCAATGCCGTGGTTGGCGATATTGAAGCGGCGCAGGTTGTCGATCCCCAGCGCCCGGGGCATCCGGCCCGCGAGCTCATAGCCCGTGATAACGGCGCGCACGACCGCGTCGCCATCGCCGCCGCGCAGCTCGGCCAGCGAGAGCGCCGTGCTGACGATCGAGGGACCAGGCTGCACGAAGGATGAAGGGATGAAGTCGTTTATCTCCGCCCCATGGCCAGCCATCGCGCTGGCGAAAACCGCATCGATCAGCGCGGCCCTGTCCGTGGTCCCGAGGATGGTCACTGCGCTGCGGCGGGCATCTCCGCTCTGCTCGAGGGCAAATTTGCGCGCGAGAACCGAGGGCTCAAGGTCGCGGCACGCGACGATCGAAGCCAGCGTGTCGAGGATATGACGCTTTGCGAGATCACGCGTATCAGCGGGAACGTCGGCCTGCTGTGAGCCGGCTATGAACCGGCTCAGAGGACCCGTGACGGTCGGCTGCAGCAGCCCCGCCGCTGTGTCCCCTGAAGAACCCCCAGGAACCCTATCTGACTGCGCGCTCATCGCGTCTCCATCGGCATCGTTCGCCGCTTCAAGTTGTCGGGTGAGCCGGATGCGACTGGCGGCGCATCCGGCCCGAGGGCGTTCCTGAGAAAGCCGGAACGCCCGATCGGCAGGGCTAGAAGCTCTTTCTCAGGCCCACGTAGTAGCGGCGCTGCAGAAGGTCATAGAGCCCAAGGTCGGTGCTCCCGTTGCCAGTCCAGACCGGCGGCGCGGTGTCGAACAGATTGAGCACGCCCGCCCGGAACTGGGTGGACTTGTCGAAATTCCAGGTCGCCGCCAGATCCACATACGAGCGGTCCTTAACCCCCGGCTGGACCGGAACCGCTAGGCCCACGTCCGAAGCGTGGCTCATTGCGTCGAACCACCGATAGCGCCCCGTCAGCGACAGCGGCCCATAGTCCCACGTCAACGACGTGGCGACCTTCCACTCGGGAAAGGCGATAGCGCCGGGGTCGATCTGGCTGTTACCGATGGTCCCCACGAACTCGAGGAAGGGGGAGTCCGCCGTGTTCTTGATCTTGTATTGATCAAGGTAGGACACCATCACGTTCAGGCTCAGCCCGCCGATCTCGGCGAAGCCCAGGTCGGCGAATTGCGCCCGCCAGTCGAGTTGGAGATCGACCCCCGCCACTTGGTAAGAGGCCAGGTTCAGCGTCGGCTGACGCTGAGTCTCGACCGTGCCGTTGAGGGTCCGGTCGGTGAGCTGGCAGAAGAAGTTGTTGACGTCGTAGTTCGGGTTCGAGCTGCCGTCGGTGTTGAAGCAGCGCTGCATCCCCACCTGAGCGGTAATCACGCCCACGGCGTCGTCGACCTGGATGTTGTAATAGTCCAGCGAGACCTGCAGGCGGCTCAGCAGGGGGCTTGAGAAGGGGCTCTCCCAGACGATCCCGGCGGTGTAGGTGTCGGCGGTCTCCTCCTTCAGGCCGGTATTGCCAGCCGCCACCCCGCTGACGGAGCTGCCGCCGAAGCGCAGGAGATCGATCACTTCCGCCGGCACGCCCTGATCAAGGCACAGCTGGCGAACACGGGCGTGATTGGCGTTCTGCGCCGGGTCGCGCCAGCGCGAGTTCGCGGCGCAGGGATCGCCGCCGCCGATGCTCGTCGAGCCCAGGCCGGCCGAAGCTCGCTCTGGCGGCGAATAGAGTTCGCCAAGGCTCGGCGCGCGAATGGCGCGCTGGTAGCTGCCGCGCAGCCGCACCGAGTCGATCACGCCCCAGTCGACGCTGCCCTTGTAGGTGTGGACGCTGCCCACCGAGCTGTAGTCGGAAAAGCGGTAGGCGATGTCGGCGTTCAGGTGCTGCATGAACGGCTGGTCCCGGACGAGCGGGATGAACAGTTCGCTGAACAGTTCGTAGACGTCATAGGCGCCGCCAGCCGAGCCGGTCGGCTGGTTGGGCCATACCTGTTGGCGCACCCGTTGTTCGTCCGGCTGGTAGTCGTAGGTCGCCCGCCGATACGAACCGCCAAGGGCGAAGCGGAGCTCGCCCGCCGGCAGGTCGAAGAGACCGCCCTGGAGGGTGCCCTCCACGATCTGCTGCTCGAACTTGGTCTCCTCCTGGATGACGCGGTTCAGGTAGTTGAAGCAATCTGGGTTGGTGTCGGACA
>JAEYNH010000140.1 GCA_023412655.1 Pseudomonadota bacterium
CCCAACCGCACCGGCCGGCCCGCCTCCCCGCCGGCCGAACTCAAGGCCATGCAGGAGGTGATCACCCTGGCGGTCTTCGCCGTCTTCTCGGTGACCTACCTGGGCGAGAAGCTCACCGTGAACCACCTGGTGGGCTTCGGCTTCATCGCCCTGGGCGCATGGTTCGTCTTCAAGGGCCCGATCTCGCTCTAGCCCCCGCTGGCGGTCGCGCCCGGGACCATGACCGTGACCTCGTTGGTCTTGGACATGAACTTGATCCCCTTCACGCGGCCGTCCTTGTAGCGGTCCCAGTGGCCGCTGACCTCGATGGGCGTGGCGACCTGGGCGCCGGGGCTGGCCGGAGTGCTGGCGATGACGTCCACCTCGTAGATCCCGTCCGCCGGCTGGGCGGCGTAGATCCGGGGCAGGAAGGCCGGCGCCGTCCATCCGGCGCTGGGCGTGGTCGCCTTGGCGCTGAGGTTCAGGCCGCCCGAGCTGGCCACCTCGACGGCCCCCGATTCCACGGAGAGCACCTGCTCCTGGCCCTCGTACATGGGCGAGGGACGCGCAAGCGACTTCTTCGGGGCGACGGCGGGCTCGGTGGCCTCGGCCTGGCTGACCTGACCGTCGCAGGCCGTGAGGGACATGCAGGCGAGGGCGCCTGCCACAAGTATGAACCTGCGCATGGTTCGTGCTTCCTCCGATGTGCGCGGCGTCTTGTTCTTAACGACTCGGGGGCTGCCGCTGGCCCGGGGGCAGGTTTGCGCCGATAACCGCGGTTGGCGAGCCTTTATTGCGCCCGCCTCTTTGGCGAACCACCTGAGCAGCCCTATAAGCCGCGTCTCCTGAGCCCCGTCTCCGTCATCCGAACACCCCGGAAGCCATGTCCCGCATCCTGATCACCTCGGCGCTGCCCTACATCAACGGCATCAAGCACCTGGGGAACCTCGCGGGATCCATGCTGCCGGCGGACGTGTTCGCGCGGTTCAAGCGGGCCGAGGGCCACGAGGTGCTTTGCCTCTGCGCCACGGACGAGCACGGCACGCCGGCCGAGCTCGCCGCCGCGGCGGCAGGCCAGGACGTGCGCACCTACTGCGACGAGCAGCACCAGATCCAGAAGGACATCGGGGCCCGGTTCGGTCTGTCGTGGGACTGGTTCGGGCGTTCGTCGAACCCGCCGAACCATCGGCTGACCCAGCACTTCTGCGAGGCGCTGGAGGCCAACGGCCTGATCGAGGAGCGGACGGATCGGATGATCTATTCGCTGGACGACGCCCGCTTCCTCCCCGACCGCTATGTGGAGGGCACCTGCCCCCACTGCGCCTATCCGAAGGCGCGCGGCGACCAGTGCGACAACTGCGGCCGGCTGCTCGATCCGCTGGACCTGAAGGATCCCTATTCGTCGGTCTCCGGCTCGCGGAACCTCGAGGTGCGCGAGACGCGGCACCTCTATCTGCTGCAGTCGAAGCTGGAAGGGCGGATTCGGGCCTGGGTGGACAGCAAGACCGAGTTCCCGCCGCTGACCCGCTCCATCGCCTACAAGCACCTGGACGAAGGCCTGATCGACCGCGGCATCACCCGGGACCTGGCCTGGGGCATCCCGGTGACCAAGGACGGGTTCCCGCGGCCGGGCTTCGAGGACAAGGTCTTCTACGTCTGGTTCGACGCGCCCATCGAGTACATCGGCGTGACCGTGGAATGGGCCGAGGCCACGGGCGGGAACTGGGAGCGCTGGTGGCGCACCGACAAGGGCGCCGACGACGTCCGCTACGTCCAGTTCATGGGCAAGGACAACGTCGCCTTCCACACGGTGAGCTTCCCGGCCACCATCCTGGGCTCGGAAGAGCCGTGGAAGACGGTGGACCTGCTGAAGAGCTTCAACTGGCTCAACTGGTACGGCGGCAAGTTCTCCACCAGCCAGAAGCGCGGCGTGTTCATGGACGCGGCCCTGGAGCTGCTGCCCGCCGACTACTGGCGCTGGTACCTGACCGCCAATGCGCCGGAGAGCGCCGACAGCCCGTTCACCTGGGAGCACTTCCAGAACACGGTGAACAGCGACCTGGCCAATGTGCTGGGCAACTTCGTCAACCGCATCTGCAAGTTCGCCGAGAGCCGGTTCGACGGAGTGGTGCCCGTGGGCGGCGAGCCCGGTCCGCTGGAGGAGAAGCTCTACGCCGATATCGGCCAGGGCCTGGCCTCGCTCACCAGCTCGCTGGAGACCATCTCGATCCGCCGGGCGGCCCAGGACGTGCGGGAGCTGTGGGTGGCGGGCAACGCCTACCTCACCGAGGCGGCGCCCTGGACGGCGATCAAGACCGACCCGGAACGGGCGGCGGTGGTGGTGCGCACCGGCCTCAACCTGGCGGCCCTGTTCGGCCGCATCTCCCAGCCGTTCATTCCGTTCGCGGCGGAGAAGATCCTGGCCGCATTCGAAGGCGCGCCGGCCGACTGGCCCGGCGTGGACGGCAGGGCCGAACTCTCGCGCCTGACGGAGGGCGCGAAGATCACCGTTCCGCCCGTGCTGTTCGCGAAGGTCGAGGACGCCCAGGTCGCCGAGTGGATCGAACGCTTCGGCGGCGCGGAAGACGCCTGAGCGGCCTGAGCGGCCTGAGCTAGCTGGGCGCCTGAACCTCCACGGGCTCCGGAGCCGTGCCGCGTCAGTGCGCCGGGGCCGGCGCCTTGGGATGGACTTCCATGAAGCCCGGCACAGCGGCGTTGAACGCCTCGGCGTTGTTCGTGCGCAGGATCACGTCGCGGCCGCCCTCCCACATCATGTGCAGGGCCACGTACAGCACGATCAGCAGGCCGATGTAGCCGATCCACCGGTAGCGGTGGAGCAGGCGGGCGATGCCGTGGGCCGCCACGCCCATCAGGGCGATGGAGAGCAGCAGGCCGAAGACCAGGATGGTGGGATGCTCGCGGGCGGCGCCGGCCACCGCCAGCACGTTGTCCAGCGACATGGACACGTCGGCGATCAGGATCTGGAGCAGCGCCTGGCGGAAGGTCTTCGGCTTGACCTTGGGCTCGGTGGTGGGGTCCGAGTCCATGGCCGCCTCGGCCGCGACTTCCTCGTGGATGGCCTGGTCGCGCAGCTCACGCCACATCTTCCAGCACACCCACAGGAGCAGCAGGCCGCCGGCGAGCAGCAGGCCGACGATGCCGAGCAGCTGGGTGGTGATCAGCGCAAAGCCGATGCGCGTGATGACCGCGGCCACCAGGCCCCAGAAAATGGCCTTGCGTCTCTGTTCAGGCGGCAGGCCCCCGGCGGCGAGGCCCACGGCGACGGCGTTGTCGCCGGCAAGAACCAGGTCGATCATCAGGACCTGGAGGAGGGCGGAGAGCCCCCCGGCGCTGAACAGTTCTTCGAACATCCGGCCTCAATGCTTCACCGGCGCGGGAGCTGCAACAGCTCAGCTTCGCGGTCGGCTCGCTTCGTATAACGCAATGGCCGCGGCGTTCGACACGTTGAGGCTCTCGAAATCGCCCGGCATGGGGATGCGGGCGATCTCGTCGCAATGCTCGGCCACCAGGCGGCGGATGCCTTCCCCTTCGGAGCCCAGCACCAGGACGGTGGGGCTTCCGTCCAGGGCCTCGGCCAGGGAGCGTTCGCCCGAGCCTGCGAGGCCCACGGCCCGCCAGCCGGCCTCGGTCAGCTCGTCCAGGGCGCGGGACAGGTTCACGACCCGCACGATCGGCGTGCGCTCCACGGCGCCCGCGGCGGCCTTGGCCAAGGCGCCCGTCAGCTTTGGCGCATGGCGGTCCTGCAGCACCACGCCAACCGCGCCGAAGGCGGCGGCCGAGCGGAGAATCGCGCCCACGTTCTGCGGATCGGTCACCTGGTCCAGCATCAGGATCACGGCGCCCGGGCCCGCCGGGAGGTCGGCCAGGTCGAGGTCGGGCAGGGGGGCGGGCCTCAGCGCCACGCCCTGGTGAACCGCCCCCTGGGGCAGAATCTGCGCCAGCATCTGGTTGTCGGCGAGCTCGAGAACCTTCGGCCGGCCGAATCGCGATTCGAGCTGACGGGCCTTTTCAGGCGTCGCCAGCAGCCGCTGCGGGGCGCCGCGGGCCGGGTTGGCCAGGGCCGCCTCCACCGCGTGCCAGCCCCAGATCCACTCGTCGGACACCCCTTCGCGCCCCTTGGAAGGCGGCTTTCGGGGCCCGGTTTGGGGCCGGAATTTTTTCCCTTTCCGGGCGTCGTTGCGTTCGGGGTGCGAGGCCACTATAAGACGCGCTCCAAATTGGGGCCCCCGGACGGGACGCCGCTTTTTCGGACTGTGTAGCGGCGCTCATAGGCCCCTCGCATCCTGAAGCGGAAGCCTTATTTCCGAGGTCTCCAAAGAGGCTCCAAGCGCGCTGGGGGAATGTCCCGAGTGGCAAAGGGGGCGGACTGTAAATCCGCTGGCGTCAGCCTTCGTAGGTTCGAGTCCTACTTCCCCCACCACGCGCTGGAGTGAACTGAAGCGTGAGGAGTTGCGGCGGCCCCGCACCGGTGTTGGCGGGTATAGCACAATGGTAGTGCAGCAGCCTTCCAAGCTGAGGATGCGGGTTCGATTCCCGCTACCCGCTCCAGCTCCTTTGGAACCCTAGATTTTGAAGAGAAGCCGGCAGGACCCCCATGGCCAAAGAGAAGTTTGAACGCACGAAGCCGCACTGCAACATCGGCACGATTGGTCACGTTGACCATGGCAAGACGACGCTGACGGCGGCGATCACGATCACGCTGGCGAAGACGGGTGGTGCGA